>DATFYN010000052.1:0-11964 GCA_035315025.1 Myxococcota bacterium | reverse complement strand
GGGCGGCGATCAAATCTTGATGAAGATCCTCCGCAGCCACAGCAGGGCCGCGATACCGGTCCACACCGCGAGGAACGCCAGCGCGTAGAGCAGGGAGCCAAGCGTAGGTTCACCAGCGAAGTCGGCAATCCAGCGATTGATCAGTTCCTTCAATACGAGTTCACCGCCCGGGCCTGCGACGAACGCGATCATGAGAGTGTTCACCAGCGTTGATCCGACATACAGCACGATCGCATTCGATCCCAGCATCTCGAAGGGGAGAGCCCAGCGTCTCCATCCCCACACATCCATCACGGTGTGCAGCAGGGCAAGGCACAGCATCCCAAGTCCCGCGGTCACGAGAACAAAAGTTCCACTCCAAAGACTCTTGTTCACCGGGGCAATCGGATCGAGCGTGACGCCGACAATCACACATACGAGGCCCGCGATCAGAAGGCCGGCGATCACCCGTCCCGCCTCACGGCTCTCACGCAGCCACGTCCCACAAAGAACACCAATCAGCGCTGTCGCGATCGTGGGCAGTGTGGAGAGCAAACCCTCGGGATCAAAAGTCGGAGTGAGAAGATGCCCGGGCAACAAGAGCGTATCCAGATAACCGACCAGGTTGCCTTCGGGTGTACGCAGACCGCGACCAAACCCAGGGACAGGAACAAAAAAGAGCAGTGCCTCGTATCCCAACACAAGGAGCGCAGCAACACCCGCGCGTCCGATGCTGTTCCGGACCAGGAGCAGCACTGCGGCCGCGCAGGCATAGGCAAGAGCGATGCGCTGGAGCACCCCGGGAATACGGGTCGTTGCGAGCTTTAGGCTTGGGAATGTGTTGCACAAAAGACCCAGGGCAAAGAGGATGAGTGTGCGGCGCACGATCTTCGGCACGAGCTGCGATCGGGTGGCGCCGAGCTCAAGGGCCCGGCTCAGTGCCAGCGCGAGTGAAACGCCCATCACGAACACAAAGAATGGGAAGACGACGTCGGCGACGTGCAGGCCGTCCCAGGCAGCGTGATCGAGAGGGGCATAGACGTGCTCAAAATCACCCGCCGTATTCACGAGAATCATTCCAGCGATGGTGATGCCGCGCATGACATCGACCGAAGTCACGCGTGTGTCGGGCTTGGAGCTACTCGTCTGCCGCATTGTCTCCGCTGCCTGTGAAGTCTCTACCGGCAGGCCCGGTGTCGTACCGAGCACCGCGCGGCGAAAGGCCGGCGAGGGCCTGTTGCGTATCCGGGGAGGATGCGATCTCGTCAATCCGCCGCTGCATGCGCCGCGACCAGCTCGGGTATTGCTCGACCGGCACACCAGGGAGATTGACAGGTTCTGTCTCACCGGCCAGATCGTCAAGGGACACGCCCAAAAGCGGCGCAGGAGTTCGACACAAGAAGGCGTTTACAGCGGCACAGCGCTCCGTCGGCCCCGCGCGGGCTGGGTCGCCGCTCAGGCAACCCTCCTCCGCCAGGCGGTGGAGAAGGGCTGTGCGCTCGGTATCTCGCCGCGCGCGCGCAGCCGCCAGCGCCTCGTCGCTCGGGATCTGACCCACCGCGCGGCGCAGCACGAGATCGCGGTCGCTCCAGTAGCCTGCCAGGGGAGGGAGGTCATGCGTGTTTGCGGTCACCAGCGCACGTGAGGAGTAGGCCTTCGACGGATGGAACCCGCTCCAATCGTCGCGCTCGAAGTAGAGAACGCGTGACGAGAGAATCCCCCAGGACGCCAGCGCGCCGGGCACCTCCTCAGGCACCGTGCCGAGATCCTCTCCCACGACGAGCGCTCGGTGTCGGTGGCTTTCGAGGGCGAGAATCCCAAGCAGGTCGTCCGCTGGATAGCGCACATACGCACCTTCGGAACCGGGCTTGCCGCGGGCGATCCAGAACAGGCGGAAAAGGCCCATCACGTGGTCGATGCGCAAAGCCCCGGCGTGGGCAAACGCCGCGCGCAAGACCAAGATCCAGTAGCGATAGCCGTCGGTGCGCAGCCGGATCGGATCGAGCGGTGGGAGACCCCAGTCTTGTCCCGTGCTCGAGTAGTCGTCAGGCGGAGCGCCGATGGTCGCCCCCCCCACGAAGAGTCCAGGGAAAGACCATGCATCGCTCGAGTCCGGTGCCGAGCCGATGGCGAGATCCTCATACAGGCCAATCGGGAGTCTCGCGGCACGAGCGAAAGCCGCGACCTCGCAGAGCTGGCGGTCGAGCTCAAACTGGAGCCAGGCGTGGAATCCGATCTCGTCGGCGTGTTCGACGCGGAAACGCTCCACCTCGGACGAACGCGGGTCCCGCAGCGCCGCCGGCCAGCGTGCGAAATCTCCGAGCGCCGGATCTTCCCGCTCAAGGCTGGCGCGCAGCGCTGTGAACGTGGCGAAGTCGGTCAGCGTGTCGCCCCAGCGTTGCCGAAAACTCAGCCAAGCCAGACCCCGCGGTGTGCCGCGAAGCTCGTGGCGCGCGCGGAAGGTGCGGTGAAGCGCGCGAAGCACAGGTTCGCGCAGCGCCTGAAGCTGCGCGTAGTCCAGCATCGGCGCTGCGCGTAGCGCACCGAGAGCAGTGCCGAACCCGGGCCCGGCGAGGAGTGCGCGTGCCTCGGCGGACTCGGACAGTTCGGGAATCGCATCCATCTCGAGATAGAGCGGGCTCTTGAAGATCCGGCTCATGGGACTGTAGGGACTGATCCCAGAACCGCGGCCCAAGGTTGCGTGGAGTGGATTCACGCCGACAAATGCCCCGCCTACGTCGGCACACAGTCGCAGGCACTCCCGCAGCGTGCCAAGGTCACCGAACCCCCAGTCTTGTCGTCGTCTTGCGGTGTAGAGATTTGTCCAGAGGCCGAAGGCAGATGGCTTGCCCAGGCACTCGGCCAAAGTGAAGCAGGTGCGCGGCGCGAGAATGAGCGTCTGCTCCGCGCGTCGGTCATCCGCCTCACCCTGCAGACGGAGGCGTACGTCGTGGTAGCCTGGGCGGGGCTTCCCGGGCAGTGGCAGCTCGAGATGATCGGCTTCGACACCGTGAGCGACCTCGCCCTCACTCCGCTCCACGCCTCCGTCCTCAAGTGCAAGCTCTACCGCCCAGCCGAGCTTCCCACGCGCAAGCTCGGGCGGCAAAGACACACGCAACGTGGGCTGAGCTTGCTCGTACTCCCGCCACACCTGCACCGGGGCCACAAGGCGCGATCGCTCGGCGAACTCGAGCTCGGCCAGCCTTTGCGCCGCGGCGGTCTCGGTCGAAGCATCATGACCGAGGGCTGCGAGGAGCGCCTCGCGTGTCGCATCACTGGTTTCGCGTACGTCTCGCCCGTTCTGTTCCAGATAAGACGGCAAAATGCCGACACGGTCTGCCAGCGCACGCAGTGCCGGACGCATGGGATCGGCTACCCGACGACGGGCGCGAGAATGAGAGCGCCGAGCGGAGGGAGGCGCAGCACGATGGACTGCTCCCGTCCATGCCAGGGCACGGGCTCCGTGTCGCACCGCTCGTGGGTCCAGAACTGGCTGCCCCCGAATGCGGGGTCGTCGCTCGAAAGCCGGCGCACATAGGCGCCCGCGGTCGGTACTCCAATCCGATACTCCGCCCGAGGCACCGGCGTGAAGTTGAAAGCGGCGACGAGGTGGGCGTCGCCGTCCCGCCGCTCGAACGTCAGAACCGAGCTGCTCCGATCATCGCAGTCGATCCAGCGGAAGCCGGCGGGGTCGTGATCCCAGCGCCAGAGGCAGGGCGATTCGCGGTACAGGCGGCTCAGCTCTTCCACGAAGTGCACAAGCCCGGCTCGGGCGGGGTCACCGAGCAGATGCCAATCGAGGCTCGCCTCGTACCACCATTCGTGGTCCGGTGCGAGCTCACTGCCCATAAAGACGAGCTTCTTGCCCGGCCGCATCCATAGGTAGGCGAACAGGAGCCGGAGATTGGCCAGCTTCTGCCAGAAATCGCCAGGCATCTTTTGGAGCAGTGACCGCTTACCGTGGACGACTTCGTCGTGAGAGAGCGGCATGATGAACCGTTCGCTGTACTCGTAGAGCATCGCGAAAGTCAGCGTGTCCTGGTGCCACTTTCGGTGGATCGGATCCTTCTCGAAGTAGCTGAGCGTGTCATTCATCCAGCCCATATTCCATTTGAAGCTGAAGCCGAGACCGCCCTCTGCCGTGGGCTTCGTGACGCCTCCCCATGCGGTCGATTCCTCGGCGATGGTAAGGCAGCCGGGATGCTCGGCATGGATCACATCATTCAGCGCCCGCAGAAAGTCGATCGCCGCAATGTTCTCGCGGCCGCCGTATTGGTTGGGGATCCACTCCCCTTCCTTCCGGCTGTAGTCCAGGTAGAGCATCGAGGCCACCGCATCGACGCGCAGGCCATCGACGTGAAACTCCTGCAGCCAGTAGATCGCGTTCGCGATCAGGAAGTTCCGCACCTCGTGCCGACCATAGTTGAAGATGAGGGTTCCCCAGTCGGGGTGCTCACCGAGGCGGGGATCTTCATGCTCGTAGAGCGCCGTACCGTCGAATCGGCGCAGTGCAAAATCGTCCCGCGGAAAGTGCGCAGGCACCCAATCCAGGATGACGCCGATCCCGTTCTGATGGCAGTGGTCGACGAAAAAGCGGAAATCGTCGGGCGTACCGTAGCGGGAGGTCGGTGCGTAGTAGCCGGTGACCTGGTATCCCCATGAGCCCGAGAATGGGTGTTCGGCCACCGGGAGAAGCTCTACGTAGGTAAAGCCAAGGCGCTTCACGTGCTCCACCAGCTTGGGAGCGATTTCGCGGTACGTGAGGGCGCGATTCCCTTCCTCCGGCACCCGGGCGAAGCTTCCTAGGTGGACTTCGTAAATCGCAAGAGGCTCGCGCGCAGGCTCGCGCTTTGCGCGAGTGGTCATCCACTCTGCGTCTCTCCAGCGGTAGGACGACGTGGTGACGCGCGCCGCGCAGCCCGGGGGAAGCTCCATCGAGAAGGCCATCGGGTCTGTCTTCAATCGAATCGCGCCTTCGCGTGTCTTGATCTCAAACTTGTAGAGCGCACCCGCGGCCACGCCGGGCACGAAGAGCTCGAAGACCCCGGAGCTCCCGAGGACGCGCATGGGAAGAAGGCGCCCGTCCCAATTGCAAAAGTCGCCGACCACGGAGACCCGCCGAGCTGCAGGAGCCCAGACGGCAAACGAGACGCCGTCGACGTGGTCGATGCGCCGGGGATGCGCCCCCAGAACTTCCCACAGCTTGCGGTGGGTGCCTTCGTTGAATAGGTGGAGGTCGAGCTCGCCGAGGGTGGGCAGGAATCGATACGGGTCTTCACGCAACCAGGTATTGCCATCGGCGAACCGCAGACGCAGCCGATAGCAGATGGGCGGAGAGACGCGGGGTACGAATCCCACAAAAAGACCTGCGCCGAGGGACTCCATGCCGATCACGTCGACGCCGGACGCCCGCTCGACGAGGCAATCGCATCCCGTCGCGTCGGGATGCCAAGCACGTACCACGCAGCCAGGCGTGCCTTCGCGCACGAAGGGATGAGCGCCCAGCAGGCGGTGGGGTTCGACGTGCTCACCGGCGAAGAGGCGCGCCGCATCCAAGGCCTCGGGGGCAAGCGGATGCGCGGCGGAGGACGGCGTGGAGCGGGGCCGGGTCATGGGGCGTTCCTCACGGGGACACTCGCTTGTGGCACAGGAGCATAATCGAGTGAGCGGCCAGGTTCACGCCAAGACTTCGCAGCGTACGCCTTGCCGGGTGGGCGGTGTTGAGGAGTTCGCGCCACTCGCCTTTTGCACCGATCTGCGGCAGAGAGAATTGACGGGAGCGAGCGCCCGCGTTCAAGAGGAGGAGCAGTGTCCGGCCGCTGGCGGAGTCCGTCTGAAGGAGTCGACCTCGGGCATCCGATTCGTCACCCGCATCGCCGGGCACCAACATGCCGAGGATATGGTTCTCCGCGTCGTCCCAGCCGGACTGTGTGAGCTCCGCCCCGTCGGGTCCGATCCAGATTACGTCCTTCACTCCACTTCCCGGGAGGGCATTGCCTTGGAAGAAGCGGCGCCGGCGGAAGACCGGGTTTTCACGGCGGACGAGGAGCACCTGCCGCACGAATGCAAGAAACGCCTGTTGCACCGGCTCGAGGTCCCAGTGCAGCCAGGTGAGCTCAGAATCGTGGCAGTAGGCGTTGTTGTTGCCATTCTGGGTGCGGGAGAGCTCGTCCCCCTGCGAAAGCATGGGCACACCCTGGGACAGCAAGAGCGTGGCAATGATGTTGCGCCTGGCACGTTCGCGCATCCGATTCACCGCCTCCGGCGCCGGAATTCCCTCGAACCCCCAGTTGAAGCTCCAGTTGGTGTCACTCCCGTCGCGGTCTTCCTCACCATTGGCCTCGTTGTGTTTGCGTTCGTAGCTCACGAGATCCTGGAGTGTGAAGCCATCGTGACAGGTCACGAAGTTGATGCTGGCGTGCGGCCCGCGGCCGCTCCATCCGAAGATGTCGCTCGAGCCCGCGAGCCGGGACGCGAGTTCAGGCACCTGCCCCGAGGCACCGCGCCAGAATCGCCGGACCGCGTCGCGATAGCGTCCGTTCCATTCCGACCAGCCAAATGGGAAGGCACCGAGTTGGTACCCGCCGGGTCCAAGATCCCATGGCTCGGCCACGAGCTTCACCTGAGATAGCACGGGGTCCTGCCTCACCACCTCGAGGAAGCGGGCCTGAGGTGTCATGGCTTCGGGCTCGCGAGCCAGCACCGTCGCAAGATCAAAGCGAAAACCGTCCACGTGCATCTCCGTCACCCAGTAGCGCAGGCTATCCAGGACGAGCTGGAGCGCGCGGGGGTGAAGAACGTTCCATGTATTTCCGGTGCCCGTAAAGTCTACGTACTCGCGGCGGTCGTCTGGCCTCAGTCGATAGTAGGAGGCGTTGTCGATGCCGCGGAAGGAAAGGGTGGGCCCCTGCGGTCCGCCTTCGACGGTGTGGTTGTAGACGACGTCTAAGATGACTTCGATGCCGACCCGATGCAGCGCTTTCGTCATCGACTTGAATTCGCAGACGGCGCCGTTGGGGCCTGCGCCAGGGGTCGCGAAGCGCACGTCGGGCGCGAAGAAGGCGAGGGTGTTGTAGCCCCAATAATTGGTGAGGTTGCGCGCCGCCAGAAAGGGATCAATCGCCGACTGGTGCACCGGCAGGAGGTTCACGGCGGTGACACCCAGCGAGAGCAAGTGGTCGATGACCGGCTCCGAAGAGAGACCGAGGTAGGTTCCGCGGCGCTCGGTGGGAACCTGAGGGTGAAGCTTTGTCATGCCCTTCACATGACACTCGTAGAGGACGCTCCGATTCCATGGCACGCGAGGCGGGATGTCGTCTCCCCAGGAGAAGGCCGGGTCGATTACCACGGACTTCGGAACGGCAGGCGCACTATCGCGGGAGTCGGGCGCAGAGCCCAGGGGATTCGTCGCCAGGTCGTGTCCAAAGAGCACGTCCTTCCAGCGCAGCTCCGCGGAGAGCGCCCGCGTGTAGGGGTCGACGAGGAGTTTCGTGGGATTGAATCGATGTCCCTCGGCCGGAGCCCACGGCCCACGCACCCGATAGCCGTAGTGCTGACCGGGCCGCACATCGGGCAGGTACGCGTGCCAGACGTCCCGCGAGCGCTCCGTGATGGAAATGCGCGCGATCTCCGGCCCAGCCTCGGGGTCCGCGCCGGGTGGCGGCGGGGCAAATAGGCACAGCTCGACCGCAGAAGCATGCTCGGAAAAGAGCGCGAAGTTCACGCCCTCGCCGTCCCAGGTGGCGCCGAGCGGCGCGGGCTGCCCGGTCCACACGCGGAAGCGCTGCTTCGTCAAAGGCGTCCTTTCGCTTCGTTCGCGGTGGCTTCGAGGATCTTCTCCCAACGCGCTGCCGGCTTTGCCCAAGAAACATCGAGACGCAAGAGACGCCGCTGGAGCGCCTCGAGCTTGCCCGAGTCTCCCAGGCGCGCGACCCGGGCCACCGCTTCTACCAGCGCCGCCGCGGTGAGGGGCTCGAAGAGGACTCCAGTCGATCGGCGGACAGGCGAGCCCGCCGGTTTCCGCGGTAGCTGGACTGCCTCAAACTCGGGATCCTCAATTGTATCGGCGAGTCCGCCCACGCGGTGCGCCACGGGCACCGCACCGTATCGTTGCGCGATGCGCTGCACGAGCCCGCAGGGCTCAAAGCGTGAGGGGATGAGCACGCAATCCGCGCCGCCGTAGAGGCGTCGCGCCAGTGCCTCGTCGTACCCGACGCGTACCGCGACTCGACCGGAATGGCGCGCCGCGGTATCCCGAACCTGTGCTGCGATTTCTGCCTCGCCGTCTCCGAGGAGACCCACAGAGCAATCCTGGGCTACGAGTTCATCGAGCGCGGCGGCGAGGACATCCCAGCCCTTCTGCTTCGCGAAGCGCCCGATTGCCACACAAAGGCGACCCGGACCCGGTTCGAGGAGGCCCAGCTCCTTGGCCATGGCCTCGCGGCAGCGGCGCTTTCCCGCAGGTTGTGACGCGTTGAAAGGTTCTGGAAGAGCAGGGTCGTGACCCGGGTCGAAGCGCTGGATGTCGATCCCATTGGCGATGCCGCACAGCCTGTGGGCGCGGGCACGGTAGGCGCCCTCGAGCCCCGCGCCAAACTCCGGCGTCTGAATCTCCTCTGCGTAGGTCGGCGAGACCGCCACAATCCGGTCTGCCCAATGGATGCCGCCTTTCAAAAGGCAGAGGCGTCCCCACGCTTCGAGGCCTTCGGGATGGAAAAGCTCGGTCGCCAGCCCCGTAAGCGCCATGGCCTCTCGCGGGAAGAGCCCCTGATAGGCGTTGTTGTGGATCACTTGGACCGTCCCGATGGCCCGATTAAGGCCGCGGTCGAGGGCGGTGCGAAGGGCGCAAATCGCAAGGGCGGCGTGCCAGTCATGGGTGACAAGCACGTCGGGATGTGCCGAATCGCAGCGATAGGCAACCGCGCGCGAGAGAGCGATGAAGCGAAGGGCATCATCGGGATGACCGTACAGGCCGGGGCGGTCATAGAGCGCCGGGGCATCGAGAAAGGACACAGTCACGTCGGGGGCTAGGAGGCCACAGAGCCAGCGGCAGTGTAGATCGCCGCCAGGGAGTGCCACGGTCACATCGCCGTCATCCACAAGCGGCGGGGTGCCCGGCAGCGTGGCGTATGCCGCAAGGCTGGACCGGTAGCCGGGCATCACACACGCGACGTCGTGCCCGCGCGCCGCAAGCGCATGAGCAAGGCCGGAGACCGCGTCACCCAGGCCACCGGATTGCGCGAGCGGCGCAAGCTCGGCACTCGCAGAGAGGATTCTCAAATGTCGAACTCGTCGGTCTGGCCGAAGTCCGCTCGGCTGACCACGACGATCCCCTCCTCGCTCACTGTGAATCGAGCGCGGTCCCGCTCGCTGTCCTCGCCGATCGATTCTCCCGGCGGAATCCGCACGCCCTTGTCTATGATACACCGCCGAAGCCGTGCTCCCCTCCCGACATCCACTCCCGGAAAGAGCACGCTCTCCAGCACGCTGCTGTAGCTGTTTACGCGCACATTGTGGAAGGCAATGCTGCGCTCGACATGACCTCCTGAGATGATGCTCCCCGCTCCTACCAGCGAATCATGTGCTTCACCGACGCGTTGATGCTCTGCATCCGCGAACACAAACTTGGCTGGACCCGAGAGCGGCTGTACGCCGCGGATCGGCCACGCATCGTTGTAGAGATTCAGTTGGGGTTCGATCGAGACCAGATCCATGCTGGCCGCATAATAGGCGTCGATGGTTCCCACATCCCGCCAGTAGCCCCGCGCGCGCGGGCTCTCCCCGGGGCAGAGCTGCGACGCAAAATCGTAGGCGACCACATTCATGCGTGAATGGGCCGACTGGAGGATATCCCTGCCGAAATCGTGGGACGTGGTTTCCTGGGACGCATTGCGTCTCAGCTCTTCGAGAAGCGTCGGCGTGCGAAAGATATAATTGCCCATCGACACGAGGGTCATGTCGGGTCGACCAGGAATCGCGGGTGGATGGAGTGGCTTCTCAAGAAAATCGATCACGCGGCCCGAGGGGTCGACCTGCACGCAGCCGAACGCCGACGCCTCGCTGCGCGGTACGGGGATCGTGGCCACCGTGAGGTCGGCCTTCTGGTCGTGATGCTCTCGCAACATGAGCGAGATATCCATCTTATACACATGGTCAGAGCCGAAGATCAACACCTCGGCGGGGTTCACGTCCCGCAGCAAATCGAGGTTCTGCCAGATCGCGTCCGCCGTTCCGCGGAACCATGAGGGCCCAAGGTTCATCGCCGCGGGGACCACCTCGATGAACTGGTCAAGGAGCGACGAAGCGACAGGCCATGCGCGGGTGAGGTGTCGGACCAGAGAGCTCGACCGGTACTGGGTCAGCACCTTGATCCGGTGGATGCCGCTGTTCACCAGGTTCGAGAGCACAAAGTCGACGAGCCGGTAGCGACCCCCGAAATACACTGCGGGCTTGCTCCGCTCCCGCGTGAGCGGCCAGAGCCGCCGACCTTCCCCGCCGGCGAGAACCAGTGCCAGATAGCCGCGCAAGGCTGTTGTCCTCCTGGGGTAGCAGGCCTAGCGGGAGCCGCTGTCGCCCCGCGTCTGGAGTGGAGAAAAGCATCTCCCGCAGGGCTGCGCTAGGTAATCGCCCGGCGGCGCTCGGAGCTTCGTGGTGCGACTGCTGAACAACTTTGGCATCATTGACGCGCTCGACATCGTGTTCGTGTCGGTGGTGCTTTACGTCGGGATCGTAGCGCTGCGCTCAGCCCGCGCGGGTCCCGCCCTTGGCGGCATTGGCGTCCTGGTCGCCGCGTACCTCGGTGCTCGCCAGGTCGGCATGCAGCTCACAGCCTGGCTCTTCCAAGGCTTCTTCGCGGTCCTCGTGATCGTCCTGGTCGTGATCTTCCAAAGCGAGCTGCGTCGGCTCTTCGAGCGAATCGCGGTCGTAGGCTTGCGGCGTGGCCGTGCGGACGAGCCCCATCAGCAGACCGCGGACGCGCTGGTACGGTCCACCATCGAACTCGCGCGCAACCGCGTGGGTGCGCTGATCGTGGTGTGCGGGCGCGATTCGGTGGAACGGTACGTGGAAGGCGGGGTACTCCTCGGCGGTCGGGTGAGCGACGCGCTGCTGCTCTCGCTGTTTGAAAAACATTCGCCGGGCCACGACGGCGCGGTGATCGTCGAGGGTGATCGCGTCGCGCGCTTCGGCGCACAACTCCCGCTCTCCAACGACTTTGCTCAGCTCCGCCGCCGCGGGACACGCCACAGTGCGGCACTCGGATTGGCAGAACGTACCGACGCCGTTTGCCTCGTGGTGTCTGAGGAGCGCGGCCAGATTTCTATCGCGCGAGAAGGCATGCTGCGGAGCTTGGACAAGCCAGAGGATGTGGCCGTCGAGTTGCCGCCACTGCTCCACGCCCGAGAGCCACAGATCGGACGACGCGAGCTCGTGTGGCGAGCCCTGCGCGAACGCTGGGTCGAGAAGCTCGTGGCGATCGGCCTCGCATGCTTTCTGTGGATCGCCTTCGTACCGGGCGGACAGGTTGACGAAGTGTCGTACGAGCTGCCGATTGCGGTCGACAACCTACCGGCGGGGTACGCCTTGGAGAAGGTCGATCCGCCCCAGCTCGAAGTCACGCTATCCGGTACGCGGCGACGGTTCGTTCTGCTCGATGAGAAGCGCCTCGAAGTGCGGCTAGACGGCTTCCTGGTCGAAGCGGGCCGCAGAAGCTTCGATGTGCCGGACGAAGCAGTGGTTCATCCCGCGGGTCTAAAAGTCACCTCTGTGACGCCCCGTCGTGTAAAACTGAGCGTCCGCCGGACAGCAGGGGAGACTGGCACGGAGACCCCCGGCTAACCTCCCCTTCCTCCGGTCGTGAAAAGGCGCCCGACCAGTAGCGTCCGACACGCGTGGTAGAGCCTGCTGGCAAGTCAAAGGCTGGCAAGGGATTTCATGCCGGGTGAAGGTGTTAACGATTTGAACGGGCAGCGTGCGTTTCGGGATCCT
>DATFYN010000051.1:0-7283 GCA_035315025.1 Myxococcota bacterium | reverse complement strand
CTCGTCGTGCGCGATCTGCGAGAGGTGGCAGGTCTGCGAAGCCGTCTCGTGACGTCCGGCCGACTGGCCGCGGTGGGCGAGCTCGCAGCGGGCATCGCCCACGAAATCAACAACCCGATCGCGTTCATCCACGCGAACCTGAACCAGCTCCAGCGCCACTGGAAGGTGGTGGGCGCGGCGCTCCACGCCGCATGCGCGGACCGCGAGAGCGCTGCGATCCTGAGCGAGGGCGAGGAGCTCGTCTCCGAGTCGCTCGAAGGCATCGACCGGATTGCCGCGATCGTGCGCGACATCCGAGGCTTCTCGCACGCCGGAAGGGCGCAGCGCAGCGTGGCCGACCCCCGGCCCCTCGTGGAGAGCGCCCTGCGCATGGCCGCGCCTCAGCTGGGTTTGCGGGTACGCGTCGAGAAAGAGCTCTCGCCGGTCCCGGGCATCCACTGCGCGCCGCAGGAGATCCAGCAAGTGCTGATCAATCTGGTCTTGAATGCCTGCCAAGCGATCGAGGGGGAGGGTACGATCCGCGTGGTGGTGCGGGGCGAGGGCAACCAGGTGGTGCTCTGCGTCGAGGATGACGGTTGTGGCATCCCGGCGGAGGTGATCGATCGGATCTTCGATCCGTTTTTTACCACCAAGAGCGTCGGAGAAGGCACCGGCCTTGGCCTTGCGATCTCCTACGAAATCGTTCGCCGCCACGGCGGCGAGATCGAGGTCGAGTCGACGCCTGGACGGGGCAGCGTCTTCCGGGTTCGCCTGCCGGCTGCGCGGGACGAAGGCGACGACGAAGACGACGCCCCGCCTTCCGGCAGAGCGCGCTAGGCTCCTCGCCTCCGCGCCCCGTTTTGGGCCGCGCAGACGAGAGGAGTGAGCCATGGCGATCGACCCCCAGAAGGCCCTCGGAGCGCCCATCGCCGGCGGCGAGAACCGCTGGACCCGGGACCAAGTGATCCTCTATCACCTCGGGATTGGCGCCGGTCTTCCACCGACCGACCCGCGCGAGCTTTCCTACACCTACGAGAACGACAAGAGCTTCCGCGTGATTCCGAGCTTCGGGGTGGTGCCGGTCTTCGGATCCTTGGGTGGAATCGCGTCGACGCCCGGCCTCGCTGGGGAGTTCAACTTTGCGCTCTTGCTGCACGGTGAGCAGGATCTCGAGATCCGCAAGACGATCCCGGTGGAAGCGAAGGTGACGAGCTCGGGCAAGGTGGCGGGCGTCTACGACAAAGGGAAGGCTGCGCTCGTGATCCTCGAGATGGAGACCAAGGACGAGGGCGGGAGCACCCTCTTTGTGAACCGCTTCTCGCTCTTCTTGCGCGGTGCGGGCGGTTTTGGCGGTGACCCGGGTCCCAAGGCCGGTCCCGAGGCTCCGCAGCGCCCGCCGGACCTCGAGGTCGAGTCCAAGACGCTCCCGCAGCAGGCCCTCCTCTACCGGCTCTCCGGCGACAAGAACCCGCTTCACGCGGACCCCAACTTCGCCAAGATGGCCGGCTTCGATCGCCCGATCCTCCACGGGCTGTGCTCCTATGGTGTGGTGTGCAAGGCCGTCGTCGACGCTGCACTCGGCGGCGCGACCGAGAAGGTGGCGCGCTACCAGGCGCGCTTCGCAGGGGTCGTCTTCCCGGGTGAAAGCATCGTGACCTCGATGTGGAGGGAGGGGAGCGAGATCCGGATCTCCGCGAAAACCAAGGAGCGCAACAGCTCGGTCATCACCCACGCGGCGATCACGTTGCGCGGCTGAGCTGCGGGCGTCGCGAGGCCAAGCTCGGCCTGCCGCTTGCGTGGACACCCGGGCCGAGATTCATTCGGCTTCGTTGAGGAGTGCCTCTCCCCGCGAGAAGCGGCCGAGGTTCTCAAGGAAGAGGACCTCGGCGCGGGCGTAGTTGCCGGGAGTGCGGCCCGAGGCATGGGGCGTCACGATCACACCCGGGAGCGACCAAAGGGAGCTCTCGGGTGGGAGCGGCTCTTTCTCGAAGACGTCGAGGCCGGCTCCGCGGAGCGCGCCCTTCGCGAGGGCGGCGACGAGCGCCGACTCCTCGACGAGTTCGCCGCGACCCACGTTCACCAAGACGGCGCCCGGCTTCATGGCGGCGATCGCCTGGACGCTGAGGATGTGTCGGGTCGCGCCGGTAAGTGGGAGCGCGAGGACCACGGCGTCGGCGCGAGACAAAAGTTCGTGGAGGCGGGAAAGGGGCCACGTCTCGCACGGCTCGTCGCCACGCGGTGTACGACGCAGCGCGAGGACGCGCATGCGGAGCGCTGCCCCGAGGCGCGCAACCTCGAGACCGATCGGGCCGAGGCCGATCACGCCCAGCAGGAGTCCCTGGAGGTCCTGGACGTCATGGGGTTCCCAGGCGTGGCGGCGCTGGGCGTCGAGCCACGCAGGAAGATTCCGCGAGAGGGCGAGCAGGTATAGGATCACGGTCTGGGCGATCGGTACCGCCGCCGCGCCGGAGGACGTCGTGATCCGCACTCCCCGCTCCCGAAGGTTCCGGAACCAAGGGTGATCGACGCCGGCACTAAAGGTGTGGAGCCAGCGCAGGCGCTCAGACTTGGCGAGGGCCAATACAAAATCCCGAGTCCGCTCGGGAAAGAGATCCCCGGAGAAAAAGGCGATCTCGACCATCGAGGGGTCGGAAGAGGGGCCGGAGGGACGAAGGATGCAGCGCGGCACCCCGCGTGCTGCGGCTTCGAGCGCCGAAGAGCGCCGCTCTTCGACTGCGTCCGATACCAGAATCGACCCCGCTGCCACGACTCCCCTCCCATTCGTGCAGGTCCCGGTCCCGACGCGCACCGGGCTGCCAGTCTTGCGAATCTCCTTTGCCCATGCCGCCGGTGAGCCGATGAGGAGTGGGTTGCCCGCGCGAGGCGGCTGCAGACGCCTGGGGATGGACGGTACGCGGCAAGGCGAACGCGCCCCGATTGTTCCGCGAGAGCTTGTCCTCGTCTCGGGCCTCATCCTCGTGGTGGTTTGCTGGCTCTTCATCGTTGCCTTCGCAGGCAGGACGGCACTCTCGAGCGTACGCGCGTACATCGCGGGAGAGGGCTTCTCCTCCAAGGCTCAGAAAGACGCGGTCGAGCACTGGCTGCGCTACGCCGAGACGCGCAACGAGCTCGAATACGAGCGGTACCAGGCGGCGATCGCCGTGCCCATCGCCGAAGCCCGGGCACGCCAGGAGCTCGAGCGCGGTGACGGGAGGACGGAGGTCGCCCTCCGGGCGCTCGAGGCGGGAGGCAACCACCCCGACGACGTCGAGGCGATGGCGCTCCTGTTTCGCCACGCCAGCTGGCTGCGGGAGATGGCGGACGCGATCGTGATCTGGTCTTCTGCCGATGCCGAGGTCGCGCACATCGACGCCACCGCCCGCACCCTCCACACGCAGCTCCAGCGGGAGCGGCCGGAGCTGCGGGTACTCTACATGTCCGGATTTACCGAAGACCCTGGCATCCAGCGCGAGATCGAAGGCGCCGGGCTCGCGTTCCTGCAGAAGCCCTTCACCCCCGGTGTCCTTGCCCAGAAAGTGCGCGCCGTGCTCGACGCCGAGATGCGATCGGCCGCCTAAGCGCCGCTCCGCGCCGCCCCGGCGGCGACGGGCGCTGCCGTCATATGAGCTTCGCCTTAAATTCGCCGCAACCCGAGCATCTCTTCAGGGTTTCCCGCGCATCCTAATCTGTGGTTCGGGACACACACAGGGGGGTGGGCTGGAGAAGGAGAGACCCAGATGAAGCTGTACTACGCGGACCGCTACGGGATGATCTCTTCGGTGGACATCGCTCATGCGCTGCGGCGTGCGGCCGCGCGCAAGCGCACCGAGGAACAGGAGAGCAACGAACGCGACCAGCGCCGGCAAGCGCGCGCGGCAAGTCGGCGTCGGATAGTGGCGCGTGTGCGGGCGGTGATTGCTCCGCCGGCGGCCAGCATCTCAGGCCTGATCTCGGGCGGTGGGCGGCCCTAGCGTCTCGCGGCCGTCTGGAGGGCCTCGTCGGGCCAGCGGACGAGGTGGTGCAGGAAGGCATAGCTCGCGGTCTGGTAGTAGCTGATCGCGTCCGCGATCCCGTCTTGGTTTTGCGTGCTTGGCACGAGGCGCTCTTTCCCAGTATCGGGATTGACGCTGAACACCTCGACTCGCCGCCCGGGTGAGAGCACCGTCAACTTGTCATCCTTCAGGTAGCCGAGCTGCTGGTAGGTGCTGAGAAGGGCGCGTCCGGCGGAGGGCGGAGAGTCGAGAATGTCCCGCCCGAAGAACTTGCTGGCGTAGCGAAAGCGCAGGAGCCCGAACAGCGTCGGGGCGACGTCTATCTGGCTGGCGAGCGTGCCCACCACCGCGGGCTCCACCTGCGCCGGGGCGTAGACGTAAAAGGGGATCCGGTATTTCTCCACCGGAATCGCTGTCCGTCCGGAGCTGCTTGCGCAGTGGTCCGCCACGATCAGGAAGAGCGTGTCCGAAAACCACGGCTCCTTGTGCGCGGCTTCCAAGAAATCGCCGATCGCCCAATCCGTGTACTTGAGCGCACCCTCCCGTCCCTGTCCGGAGGGGATGTCGATCCGACCGTCCGGATAGGTGTAGGGGCGGTGGTTCGATGTGGTCATGACGAGTGAGAAGAAGCGGCGGCCGGTCTCCCAGGAGCGCCGGGACTCGCGGATCACGCGCCGGTACAGGTCCTCATCGGCCACGCCCCATGCGTTCTCGAACGTCACCTCGTGCTTCGCGAAGCTGGACCGGTCGATCACGTCGAAGCCGTTGGCGGAAAAGAAGGCGTTCATGTTGTCGAAAAAGCCGTTGCCACCGTAGAAAAACGTCGTTGCGTAGCCGCGCTCGTGAAAGGGCGCGGCGATGGTGAACAGGCCGCCATTGTCGGGCCGCTTCAGGATGGACTCGCCCGGCGTCGGGGGGAGCGAAAGCGAGATGGCCTCGAGCCCCCGGACGGTTCGCGTACCGGTCGCGTAGAAGTGGCGAAAGACGAGGCTGTCCTTCGCAAGGGCGTCGAGACGAGGCGTCGTCCCGACGCTGTCTCCGTTATAGGCCGCGAGATACTTGGCCGAGAGGCTTTCGACCACGATCACGATGACGTTCAGGCGCTTCTCCTCCCCCGGGTAGCGGATGTCTCGCGTCAAAGAGTGGAGGTCGTCGCTCACGAAGTGGGAGTTGGGTTCGGCGAGGAGCGTTCGCAGCTGTCGGAAGGACTCGTCGGACTCGTGCGTAGCGTAGAACGTGTCGTAGTCGATCTGTGCGGCACGGAAGGCGTGGAAGAAATCGTAGAGGCCGTTACTCGCGAGTTCCGTCGCGTACCGATCCTCGCCGATTCGCAGGTCGGTGAGATCGATCCGCCAGTAGGCCCAGACGGGAATCGCCACAAGCACGGCCGTCGTCAAAAACCGCTCTCGCAGGCGGCTTTTGGCCGAGAAGCTCTCTTGGAGGACGCCCCGCAGCGGAAGCCACGAGAGGGCCGCGACACCCAGCATCGCAGCGATCAACGCCGCCGCAGGATACGACTCGCGGATGTTGGCGATGACTTCTCGCGTATAGATCAGGTAGTCGACTGCGATGAAGTTGAAGCGCGAAGCGAACTCTTCCCAGAAGTACCACTCCGCCGTGGCTGCGAAGAGCAGCACGAAGCTCGCCAAGATCCACAGGCCGTGGAGCACGAAGCGATGGGGCCGGCTGCGCCAGACCCGGTCCGGCACGACCAAGGCGTAGAGCGCGAAGGGCGCCACGGCGTAAAGCGCCGTGACCACATCGCACAGCAAGCCCTCCCCGTAGATGTGCCCCAAGAGCTTGAGCCTCGGATCGAAGGCGTTCCAGCTCGCCGCCACGAGGATCGTGCGGACAAGCGTCTGCAGCGCAAGGAAGATGGCGATGAAGAGCCACACGGCTCCGAAGCGCGTTCCGAACAGGCGGCGCATTGCAGGGGCTCCTCAGGCGGCAGGCTCAGGGATAGCGCCGGCCTGTGAAGAAGATCTGAACGGGCCTTCGCCCTCGGCCGGGCTCCCAAGTACTCGGATCAGATAGGGATTCACGAAGCGCTGCGCGGGGTCGAGAGCCCTGCGGACGGCCTGAAAGCGCTCCCATTCCGGGTACAGCCCGCGCAGCGTGTCCTCGCCCTGGAAGTGAATTTTGCCCCAGTGCGGTCGGCCGCTGTAGCTGCGCATGATCTCCTCGACCGCGCGGAAATAGGGCTCGTAGGGCATGCCGTGGAACACGTGCACGGCGATGTAACAAGTCTCTCGCCCGTAGGCGGGAGAGAGCGGAATGTCGTCGGCTGCCACAAAACGCACCTCCACCGGGAAAGAGAGCAGAAAGCCGCGTGCCTTCACCATCTCGACGAGGCGAGAAATCGCCTCTCGCGCCGCCGCGCGGGGAATCGCGTACTCCATCTCGGAAAACCGCACGAGTCGCGGGCTCGCAAAGACGCGGTGGCTGTGGTCCACGTATTCCACGCGGCCCGAGCTCGGGAGCGCGCGAGAAAGCCACGGGATCCACTCGGGGCGAAGACGGCCGAGTCGGCAGACCAGGCCGAACGCAAGGTTGCTCCACAGCACCTCGTCGCGGAACTCCGCCAAGCGGCCGCGCGGCGCGATCGGTTGCTCGGTCCGGTTGTTGCGCTTGGTGAGCGCCCAGCCCGTGTGGGGGACCCAGAAGAATTCGAAGTGGTCGTTCCCGTCGACGTGCTCGTCCAGCGCCTCGAGCACGGCATCCAAGCGGAGGGGCATCTCGAGGGCGTGGAGCGGGAAGGCAGATACACACTGGAGCGTGACCGTCGAGATGATTCCGAGCGCGCCGAGACCTACGCGGGCTACACGGAAGAGCTCCGGCCGATCATCCGGAGAGCACTTCAGGACCTCTCCGTCCGCCCCCACCAGCGAAAGGTCCCGCACGAAGGTGGCGAGATTTCCGAGCTTGCGGCCCGTGCCGTGGGTTGCGGTGGAGATGGCGCCCGCGATCGACTGGTAGGCGATGTCCCCGAGGTTCGGGAGCGCGAGCCCATGGGCCAAGAGTTCCTCCGAGAGTCGGCAAAGGGGAATCCCGGCCTGTACTTTGGCGGTCAAACGCTCGCGGTCGACACGAAGAACGCGGGCATAGCGATCGAGCCGAAGAAGCCGGCCCTCGGTCGCGGCGATCGCGCTGAAGGAGTGACCTGCACCGATCGCCTTCACGCGCTCGCCGGCGCGCGCGGCGCTGCGCACGATCTCACAGAGGTCCTGCTCGCTTCTCGGAAAAAGCTGCGCGCACGGATGCGCGACCACCGTCCGTCCCCAGTTGCGCCAGCGCCGTCTCATGGGTTGCTCA
>DATFYN010000050.1:0-17702 GCA_035315025.1 Myxococcota bacterium | reverse complement strand
CGGGAGAGCTACCTCGACGAGCTCAAGGCCCTGGCCCAGCGCTTCGAGCCCGCAATCCTCTCAGACCACTTGTGCTGGACGGGTGTCGACGGTCGCAATCTCCACGACCTGGTGCCGCTTCCCTATACCGAGGCGGCGCTTCGCCATGTCGCCGAACGCGTCCTGCGGGTACAAGATCATCTAGGTCGCCGACTCGCGCTTGAGAATGTGTCGTCCTACTTCGCCTATGCGGAAGACGCCATGCCGGAGTGGGAGTTTCTCGCTCGCATCGCCGAGCGCGCCGACTGCGGAATCCTGCTCGATGTGAACAACATCTTCGTGAGCGCGCACAATCACGGCTTCGATCCCCTCGATTACCTGGCGGGGATACCGTCGGAGCGCGTCTTCCAGATCCATCTGGCCGGTCACAGCCAAGAGGGCGAGCTCCTGATCGATACGCATGACCATCCCGTACGCGAGGAGGTGTGGTCGCTCTACGAAGCGGCTTTGCGCCGGACCGGACCGGTCTCGACGCTCATCGAATGGGACGACCGGATCCCTGAGTTTCACGAACTGGCCGCCGAGGCCGCGCGGGCACGCGCGATCCTCGAGCGCGAGGAAGGAGAGAAGCGGCGTGAGCGATCCGCAGCTCAAGCTCGGCCGGCTCCAGCGCCGGCTCTGGCGGCTCATCAGCGAACCTGAGGGGGTCGCGGTCGCCCTCGCGGCCGAGGAAGACGCCCTCGGCGAGGGACTTTCGGGGCTCCTCCAGGGTGACCAAGGCCTTGCGCCGGAAGATCGCCTCGCGGTCTACGCCAACGCCTACTTCGTCCGGATCCAGGACTCCTTGCGAAGCGACTTTGGCGCACTCACCCGGGCGCTCGGCCCTGCTGCCTTTCACGACCTCGTGAAGACGTATCTCACGGCCCATCCCCCGTCGCATCCTTCGCTGCGCTACGCCGGCAAAGACCTCGCGGGCTTCCTCGAGACGGAACCCTTCGCGGCGATTTTTGCCCGCCGCTGCGCCTACGGCGCAGACCTCGCGCGCCTTGAGTGGGCGCTTAGCGACGCCTTCGACGCAAAAGATGCTCCCGTCCTCGGACGCGAGGACTTGGCGGGTGTGCCGGCCGAGGAATGGGCGGGCCTTCGCCTAAAAACGAGCCCTTCCCTCGCGGTCCTCTCGCTCCGTTGGCCCGTACAAACCGTTCGCCAGCGCTTCGACCACGAGAGGGAAAATGAGACCTGGGACGCCCCGCCCGCTCTCGAACCTGCGCAGACGCAGGTCCGCGTGTGGAGGCGGGAGGAGACCGTCTACTACCGTGCGATCCCCGCTCTCGAGGCGGAGGTGCTTCGGGGACTTCAGCGTGGGGAGGAGTTTGGCGTCCTCTGCGAACGCATGGCCCAAGAGGTGGGCGAAGCTGCGGCGGCGGCGCACGCCGCGGGATTGCTCGAAGCCTGGGTGTCGGCGGGGCTCCTCTCAGCCCTGGCGTAGGGGCTTAGCCCCCGAAGCGCCGCGCGGCCGCGCCCAAGATGCGGCGCGAGAGTGCGCGCGGCATGGCGCCCGAGACGGCAGCGAGGGCCTTGTTCATCCCGCCGGGTACGCAGACGAGATCGCCACGACGGAGCGCGGCCAGCGATGCGTCGACCACTTCGCCGGCCTCCATCCAGGCCAGGGCCGGGATGTTCGATGTGTCGATGCCCGCCCGCTCCTGGAACTCCGTGTGTGTAAAGCCGGGCTGAAGCACCTGCACGCGAACGCCGCTCCCGCGCAGCTCCTCGTGAATAGCCTCGGTGAAGCTATTCACGAAGGCCTTCGTTGCGCCGTAGTTCGCGTTGTGCGGCGTGGCCTGGATACCGGCCATGGAGGAGACATTGATGATCGCGCCCCGCCCCCGCCTTACCATGGGCGCAAGCACCGCGTGCGTGAGACGGACGAGTGCCAGGACGTTCAGCCGGATCTCGGCCTCGAGCCGATCCACGTCGATCTCGGCGACGAGGCCGAAGTTTCCGAAGCCGGCGTTATTGACGAGGAGATCGATCGTCGGGTCCGAGGCGAGCTTTTCCTCGACGAGGTGCAGATCCGCAGCTTGACACAAGTCTGCGGGTAAGACCTCGACGCCGATTCCGCGGCTCTCGACGAGTCGCTTGGCCAGGGCCTCGAGCCGATCGCGCGTGCAGGCGACGAGGATGAGGTCGTACTGCTCCCGGGCGAGGCGCTCAGAGAAGGCTTCGCCGATTCCGGCGGAGGCTCCTGTCACGAGGGCACGTCGCCGGGGCCCGGGAGAGCTCGAAGCAGACGGAGATTCAGCCATGGGGACTCCCTTCCGTCCGGCGGTGGGCGACGCGGTCGGTGCCATCCGCGAGGCCGTGCACCCCACAAGCAAACGAGCGCAAGCCGCAAGCCGCCGGTCGATCGTAGGATCGCACACGAGAAGTGGACTGTCCCCCCGCGACCGCGCGACGCCGGCTCGCGGGTCTCACGGCGGGACGAGGCGGCGGTCCCCCTCGGAGCCGAATTCCGCTTTCGCCCTTGGGCCGAGTAGACTCGGTCCCAAGGCCCTGATGGATCCCCTCGGCTTCGACGAACTTCTCGCGCACCACGGCACAGCGCCCTTGCGGCGCAGCCGGCTCACGACGCTCCAGGTGAACGTCGGGAAGCGTTGCAACCAGGCCTGTCATCACTGCCACGTCGATGCGGGTCCCATGCGCAGGGAACAGATGGACCTGCGTACCGCGGAGCGCGTCCTTGCGCTCCTCGAGCGGAATCCCGGGATCGAGCTCCTCGATGTGACGGGCGGCGCGCCCGAACTCTGCCCTCACTTCCGCATGCTGGTGTCGGGCGCGCGGGCGCTAGGCCGCAAGGTAATCGACCGCTGCAACCTGACCGTCCTTTTCGAGCGCGGACAGGAGGACACCGCGCGATTCCTCGCCGAAGAGAAGGCCGCCATCGTGGCGTCGCTCCCCTGCTACGGACCCGAGAACGTGGAACGCCAGCGCGGGCGCGGCGTCTTCGAGAAGAGCATTGCCGCGCTTCAGCTGTTAAATGGCTTGGGCTACGGGCTCCCGGGATCGGAGCTCACCCTCGACCTCGTCTACAATCCCGTGGGCCCGGCACTGCCCCCTCCCCAAGGAGAGCTCGAGGCGCGCTACCGCGACGAGCTCGGCCATCAGTTCGGGATTTCCTTTCACCGGCTCCTGACGCTTACCAACATGCCGATCGCCCGCTTTGCCGCAGATCTCGCTCGGCAAGGTCGAGAGGCGGAGTACTTGTCTCTCCTGGTGAACCACTTCAATCCCGCAACGGTGCCGGGAGTCATGTGCCGAAGCCTCGTCTCGGTCGGATATGATGGGCGCCTTTCCGACTGCGACTTCAACCAGATGCTCGAGATTCCGCTCGGCGCCGGCTCGCGCACGGTCTGGGACGGGGACGAGCTCGAGGCGCTCGCCGAGGCACCGATCGCAACGGCCTTGCACTGCCTCGGCTGCACCGCGGGCGCGGGCTCAAGCTGTGGCGGAGCCCTTGTGTAAGCCGTGACGCCGACGCGGAGCCGGCGTCCAAGGAAAGAGAGAAAGAGGTCGGGATGCCTGAGGGAAAGCTCGCGCTCGACGCCACGCCGCAGCCCGAGGGCCGGCGCATCCCCTGGGCCCGTATTGTGGTCGGGATCGCCGCGCTGGCCTTGCTCTTCGTGCTTGGCAAGACCGTGGGCAGCTACGTGCCGCGCTTTGCCGCATGGGTCGACTCCCTCGGTAGCTTGGG
The DNA here is from genome assembly GCA_035315025.1 of Myxococcota bacterium. Lineage (GTDB taxonomy): Bacteria > Myxococcota_A > UBA9160 > UBA9160 > UBA9160 > UBA9160. Next base: position 13,969 of record DATFYN010000050.1, on the reverse strand, counting down.
GCCTCTTGTATTCGTGATTGGCTACGCTTGCGCGGTGGTGGCGTTTGTACCCGGCTCCCTGCCGTCCCTTTTTGGCGGCGCGATCTTCGGCCTCGCGAAGGGCGTGGTCTTCGTCTTCATCGCGGCGACTCTCGGTGCCTCGCTTGCCTTCCTCGTCTCGCGCCATCTCGTGCGCGCTCCGATCGAGCGACGCATCGCGGGCAATCCGCGTTTTGTGGCGATCGATCGCGCGATCGAGAAAGAGGGGCGCCGCATCGTCTTCCTTCTCCGCCTCTCGCCGGTTTTCCCTTTCTCCCTCCTCAACTATGCGCTTGGCTTAACGCGCGTGCGATTCGGTGACTACCTCGTAGCGTCCGTGGGCATGCTGCCGGGGACGCTCCTCTACGTCTACTACGGGCACGTCTTGGGTCTGGCTGCCGCCCTCGCCGGCGGTGCCGCCCACGAGAAGGGTGCCGGGGATTATGCAGTCCTCGGTCTTGGTCTCGCGGCTACGATCGTCGTGACGACCCTCGTCACGCGCATCGCGCGCCGCGCGCTGGCGGAGGCGACGGGGGAGAACGCCTGAGGCACGGGAGAAACTCATGAAGCTTGATGCAAGCTCCGAGTGGCTTGAAGCCGATGGCCTCGGCGGCTTTGCATCGGGCACCGCCTCCGGCATGCGCACGAGGCGCTACCACGCCCTTCTTTTGACCGCGACGCGCCCTCCCACCGGCCGCATGGCACTGGTCGGCGGCTTCGATGCCTTTCTCGACACCGAGGGCGGGAGCTTTCCTCTTAGCTCCCAGCGTTACGCGGGAGACATCGTGGCTCCCGATGGCGCAAGCCACATCGCCGAGTTCGACTACGAGCCCTGGCCGCGCTGGGCCTTTTTGCTGCCCGACGGAACGCGCATCGAACACGAGCTCTTCGTCCCGCACGGTGCGTCGGCCGTCGCGCTCTCCTGGAGACGTACGGGCGGGCGAAGCCAAGCCGCGTCGCTGCGCGTCCGACCCTTCTTCTCTGGGCGCGACTACCACTCCCTCCAGCACGAGAACGGCGTTTTCCACTTTGCACCCGAGCTGCGGGGCGAGCGCGCGACTTTTCATACCTACCCCGGCGTTCCCAGCGTTGTGGCTTGCGCCAGTGGCCGCTACGAGCACGCCCCCGACTGGTGGCGAAACTTCCTCTACACGCAGGAGCGTGCGCGGGGCCTGGACTACCTCGAGGACCTCGCGGCCCCGGGCGTTTTCCACTTCGATCTGACAAGCGGCGAGGCGGTCCTCATCTTCGCGGCCGAAGGACACGACGAGGCGGTCCTCGGACGCGGAGCCACCGCGCCACAGGCCCTCGAGCTCCTGCGTGCGAGCGAGAAGCGCCGCCGGCGCCGCTTTTCCTCGGCTCGGGAGCGCGCTGCGGACGCCTACCTCGTGCGGCGGGGAGCGGGCTCGACGATCGTCGCCGGTTATCCATGGTTCACGGACTGGGGGCGCGACACCTTCATCGCGCTCCGAGGACTCTGCCTTGCGACCGGGCGACTCGACAGCGCAGGGGACATCCTGCTCGAATGGGCCGGGGCGGTCTCCGACGGCATGCTCCCGAACCGCTTTCCCGACCCGGGCTCTGCGCCCGAGTTCAACGCCGTAGACGCGTCGCTCTGGTTTGTGGTGGCCGTCTATGAAACCTTGGCTGCGCTCGCTGCAAGGCGGGGCCCGCTCGAAGGACGCGACCGCACGAAGCTCCACGCTGCCGTGCTCGCGATTCTGGACGGCTATTCCAAAGGCACCCGACACGGCATCCGCTGCGACGATGACGGACTCTTGACGGCCGGGGAGCCGGGCGTCCAGCTCACGTGGATGGACGCAAAGGTCGGGAGCTGGGTGGTGACGCCCAGGATCGGGAAACCCGTCGAGGTGCAGGCGCTGTGGCTAAACGCGCTTCGCATCGCCAGTGAGCTCGAGCCGCGCTGGCGCGAGCTCTACGCCCGGGCACGGAGCGCCTTCGAGGTGCGTTTCTGGAATGAAGCGCGCGGCTGCCTTTATGACGTCGTCGATCCCGAGCACAAGGCCGGTGCCGCCGATCCGACGCTGCGCCCGAATCAGATCCTTGCCGTGGGAGGCCTCCCTTTCGCCGCGCTCAGCGGCCCGCGTGCGCGGAGCGTGGTGGATGTGGTCGAAGCGGAGCTTTGGACGCCGCTTGGCCTCCGCAGCCTCGCACCGAGTGAGCCCGGCTATGTGCCCCGCTACCAGGGCGGACCGCGCGAGCGGGATGCCGCCTACCACCAGGGCACGGCCTGGCCCTGGCTTCTCGGCCCCTTTGTCGAGGCCTGGGTTCGCGTGCGGGGCGGTACGCCCGAAGCCAAACGAAAAGCCGCTGCGCGCTTCCTGCCCGCCCTTGAGCAGCATCTTTCTGAAGCTGGATTGGGGCACATCTCCGAAGTGACCGACGGCGACGCCCCGCACACCCCCGGTGGCTGTCCGTTTCAGGCGTGGTCCTTGAGCGAGCTCCTCCGCCTCAAGCTGCAGGTGTTGGGGAATGGCCCGTAGCGAGCGAGTCTCATGACCGGCCGACGTGTCACAGTACGAGAGACAGAAGTCAAGATGTGGGGCGTGTGAGGGAAGGAGAGCGCGAGGGCTGTGGGGAATGAGCCGGATCGTGAGTCCCAGCGCCTACTGGAAGACGCAAGGCGCGAGAAGAACTGGAAGCGCTGGGGTCCTTACCTTGCAGAGCGTCAGTGGGGAACGGTGCGCGAGGACTATTCCCCGGACGGCCGCTGCTGGGAATATTTCCCGCATGATCATGCGCGAAGCCGCGCCTATCGCTGGGGCGAAGACGGACTCCTCGGCATTTGCGACCGCGAGGGACGCCTTTGCTTCGCTCTCGCCCTTTGGAACGGCCGCGATCCCATTCTAAAGGAGCGCATCTTCGGGCTCACGAATAGCGAGGGGAACCACGGGGAAGACGCGAAAGAGATCTGGTTTTACCTCGACGCAACGCCCACCCATGCCTATCTCAAGGGCCTCTACCGCTACCCGCAGGCGGCCTATCCCTACGCGGAGCTCGTCGCTGAGAACGCGCGCCGCGGGAAGGACGGTCCCGAGTACGAGCTCGAGGATACGGGCGTTCTTGACGGTGGCCGCTTCTTCGACGTAGTCGCGGAATACGCGAAGTCCGACCCGGACGATATCTCGATTCGGATCACGGTCACGAACCGCGGACCCGAAACGGCGACGCTGCACCTTCTTCCCACACTCTGGTTCCGCAACACCTGGTCGTGGGGGCGCACCGGCGAGGGCTACTGGCCGAAGCCCAGGCTGTCTCGCGCAACCGATCGCGTGGTCTTGGCAGAGCACGCCTCGCTCGGAACGTTCCGGCTCCAGCTCCAGCCGGTGGTGGGTTCCCCGCCGCCCACGCTTCTTTTCACCGAGAACGAGACCAACACGGCGCGCCTCTTCAAAACCGCAAACTCCACTCCCTATGTGAAAGACGCGTTTCATGAATACGTGGTGGGCGGCCGCAAGGACGCCGTAAACCCCGGGTCGGTGGGAACGAAAGCGGCGGCGCACTATGTGCTCGAGCTCGAACCCGGCGCGAGTAAGGTCGTGAAGCTGCGGCTCCATGCCGCGTCTCGGTCGCTCGCGCCAAGCCTTTCGAGCGCCTTCGACGCCCTTTTCGACGAGCGCATCCGCGAGGCGGATGCCTTCTACGCTGCGCGCATTTCCTCCGAACTCTCGCCCGAAGAGCGCACCATCTCGCGGCAAGCCTATGCAGGCCTCTTGTGGACGAAGCAGTTTTACTACTACGACGTGAAGGCCTGGCTGGCAGGCGACCCGAACCAGCCAGCCCCCGCTCCCGAGCGCCGGCAGCTGCGCAACACGGACTGGGACAACCTTTACAACCGAGACGTGATCTCAATGCCGGACAAGTGGGAGTATCCCTGGTACGCCGCGTGGGATCTTGCCTTTCACATGATCCCCTTTGCGCGCATCGATCCCGAGTTCGCGAAGGAGCAGCTCGTGCTCCTGCTCCGCGAGTGGTACATGCATCCCAATGGCCAGATTCCCGCCTACGAGTTCACCTTCTCCGACGTGAACCCCCCCGTCCATGCCTGGGCGGCGTGGCGGGTCTACAAGATCACGGGAGCGCGGGGCAAGCGGGACCGCATCTTCCTCGCGCGCGTCTTCCAGAAGCTGCTCCTCAACTTCACCTGGTGGGTGAACCGCAAGGATCCCCGCGGCCACGGCCTCTTCGCAGGCGGCTTTCTCGGCCTGGACAACATCGGCGTGTTTGACCGCTCGCAACCCCTCCCGTCTGGGGTTGTCCTTGAACAGGCCGATGGCACGGCGTGGATGGCCTTCTACTGCATCACCATGATGGCGATGGCGATTGAGCTCTCGAACGACAATCCTGCCTACGAGGATCTGGCTTCAAAGTTCTTCGAGCACTTCGTACGGATTTGCGATGCGATGAATCACCTTGGCGGGACGGGCCTTTGGAATGAGGAGGACGGGTTCTACTACGACCACCTCGTGGTGGACGCGGGCGACCCCGTGCAGCTGCGCGTCCGCTCGATGGTGGGGCTCGTACCGCTGATCGCCGTCTCGGTGCTGGAAGACGAGGCGCTTGAAAGCATGCCAGGCTTCTACCGCCGCATGCAGTGGTTCCTCGAGAACCGCCCCGACCTTGCTCGCACGCTCTCCTACCTCGAGATGCACACCCACGACGGGGGGAGTGCCTCGCATCGCCTCCTCGCCATTCCCTCGCGGGTGCGCCTTGAGCGCATGCTTGGCTACCTGCTCGATGAGAGCGAGTTCCTCTCGCCTTACGGCATCCGCTCGCTCTCCCGGGTGCATGAAGAGAAGCCCTATGTCTTTCGGGCCGGCGGTCACGAGCTGCAGGTTGAGTACGCGCCTGGCGAGTCGAGAACAGGTTTTTTCGGCGGGAACTCGAACTGGCGCGGTCCCGTCTGGTTTCCGCTCAACTATCTCTTGATCGAGGCGCTTGAACGCTATCACCATTTCTATGGCGAGGACTTCAAGGTCGAGTGTCCCGCCGGCTCCGGCGTCCGAAAGAACCTGGGCGAAGTGGCGCACGAGCTCTCGCGGCGCCTCTCCCAAATCTTCCTCCCCGATGAGCATGGGGTACGCCCCTCGTGCGGCGTCGACTGGCGCTTCCGCAACGATCCGCTCTGGCAAGGGCAGCATCTTTTCTACGAGTTCTTTCACGGCGATACGGGCCGCGGGCTCGGCGCAAGCCACCAGACCGGCTGGACCGCGCTTGTCGTGCGCTGCATCGAAGATGCGGCGCACGCACGCGCTGGATCCTGCCCGGTGCCGGGAGCGTGACGCCAGGATCGACGAGACATCGAACCCGGTCGGCCCCATCGCGCCGAAGGAGACTGGATGCGCGAGATCCCGCAGGTCCTGCCGCAGGATGCGCACAACCGTACGCTCACCGAGAATGTTCACCCCGCTACCTACCGAAACCCGACGCCCGCTCCTCGCTACAACCTGGTCGTGATTGGCGCGGGTACAGCCGGTCTCGTGACCGCAGCGGGCGCCGCGGGTCTTGGCGCGCGCGTAGCGCTCGTCGAAAAAAATCTCATGGGCGGAGACTGCCTCAACGTCGGATGCGTGCCTTCGAAGGCAGTGATTCGCTCCTCGCGCGCGGCGGCCGAGGTTAAGGGCGCGGGGGCGTTCGGGGTGGACGTCCCGCCGGGTACCCAGATCGATTTTGCGAAGGCGATGGAGCGGATGCGCGCCATCCGCGCGCGGATCAGCCACCACGATTCGGTCGAGCGCTTCACGAAGGAGCTCGGGGTCGATGTCTTCCTGGGAGAAGGCCGCTTTACCGGCGCCGACGCCGTCGAGGTCGATGGCGCGCACCTTAAGTACCGGCGCGCGGTCATTACCACCGGGGCGCGGGCGGCGGAGCCCCCCGTCTCCGGACTTTCGGAGGCGGGCTTCCTCACCAACGAGACGGTCTTTTCGCTGGTCTCGCGTCCCCGGCGTCTCGCCGTAATCGGGGGCGGACCCATCGGCTCGGAGCTCGCCCAGGCCTTCCAGCGCCTCGGCTGCGAAGTGACGCTCTTCCACGACAGGGTACATCTTCTCGAGCGCGAGGATCCCGACGCGGCTGCGATCGTTCAGCGGGCGCTCCTTCGGGACGGAGTGAGCCTCGTCCTAAACGCCGCGATTGAGCGCGTCGAGCGCAAGGGCGAGAAGGGCGAGGAGAAGGTGCTGCGCTACCGGGTGGGAAGCGGTCTTTCCGACTGCGTGGTGGACGAGATCTTGGTCGGTGCCGGCAGACAACCCAATGTCGAGGGTCTGGAGCTCGAGCGCGTGGGCGTCGCCTACGACCCGAAGGGCGGCATTCGGGTCGACGATCGGCTGCGCACCACCAATCCCACGATTTTTGCCGCGGGCGACGTGTGCATGGCCTGGAAGTTCACGCACGCCGCAGACTTCGCCGCCCGGATCGTGATACAGAACGCACTCTTCCCGTCCTTCTCCGGCGGCCGAAAGCTCTCCGCGCTCCACATGCCCTGGTGCACCTACACCGAACCCGAGATTGCACACGTAGGTCTTTACGAGCACGAGGCGGCCGCCCGAGGCATTGGCATCACCACCTTCCTGCGCCCCTTTTCCGAGGTCGACCGCGCGCTCTGCGATGGGGAAGAGGACGGATTTGTGAAGATCCACATTCGCAAGGGCGGCAGCGACCAGATCTTGGGGGCGACGATCGTCGCGCAGCATGCCGGCGACATGATTTCAGAGGTGAGCGTCGCCATGGCCGGAAAGCTTGGGCTCTCGCGCCTCGCGAACGTGATCCACCCCTACCCAACGCAAGCAGAGGCGATCCGGCAGATCGGAGATCTCTACAACCGAACGCGCCTCACCCCGCTCGTGAAGGCGCTCTTTCAGCACTGGCTCCGCTTTACGCGGTGAAGACAGGGGCGGCGTCGCGCAAATCACCCCGTCTGTGGTCCTACGATGGGCCGTTAGGCGAGGATCACAAACTGATGCGGATCGAGATCGAGCTGGACGAAGCGGGCGCCGGATGGCGCCGTTTGAACGGGGATGGTGCCGGACATTCCGTGGAGGAACATCATTTGCGAAGGTTCGGGTGCAGCGTTGCATCGACAATGACGCAATCCTCGCGGGGCTGGTCCGAAAATCGGCCCCGAGCGGAAGATGCGGTCCGTGCACTTCGAGGGGCGAGCCGGTCGCTATCACAACGCAGCGCGACCTCTCGAGCTCGTCAAAGGCTCTCTGCGTGAGGCTCTCCCAGCGGATCACGCGAGGAGGAACGTGCGCTTTCACGAGGCGACCCTAACCGCGCCGCCTTGGCGACGTGAAGCCGCGGGTTGACCCGGGCCCGGGCTTTGCAATCCTGCGCGCGTGTCGTTCCTGCGTTTTCTAGGACATGAGGGGCGGTCCCACGAAGGCGCGGGGGACACCGCCACGGTGCGCAGAATCGCGGCCAGGCTCGAGGCCCTCCCTCCCGAGCAGGCCCGCTTTCTCGCGGCCTTTGCCTACGTCCTTGCGCGTGTCGCAGTGGCTGATCTCGAGGTTCCCGAGAGCGAAACGGCGGAGATGGAGCGGATCGTGGCGGAGGTCGGGCACCTCCCGCCCCCCGAGGCCGCGCTCGCGGTCGAGATCGCAAAGTCACAGGCCAGGCTTCTCGGCGGGACCGAGAACTATGTCGTCACGCGCGAGTTTCACCGCATCTCGACGCGCGACGAGCGGCTCCGCCTCCTGCGCTGCCTTTTTGCCGTGGCGGCCGCCGACGGCACAATCTCCGCCGCCGAGAGCGCGGAGATCGTGGCGATTGGCGAGGAGATCGGCTTCGCGCGGGAGGAGGTGATCGCCGAGCGCAGCGCCTGGCGCGATAAACTCTCGGAACTCAAGGCCAAGAGCGCCTAAGACGAGCTAGATCTTCGGGTCGCGCACCCAGCCCGAGGGTTCATCCAGCCTGGCGACGCGCATCCACGCCATGCGCCGGCCCGAACCGTCGAGCTCGTGGCCGAAGACCACGACGTTGCCCTCATCGTGCGGCTCCGCTCCCAGGACGCGGCGCACGGCCGCGGGATCGACGAGGGCGCCCGCCACCTCGATCGGCGTCACGTCGCGCACCAGTGTCAGCATGCGTGCGGTCGCAGCACTCGGTGTCGGGGCCACGATCGGAATCCCAGGGCTCGCCCGAGAGAGGAGCCGCGCCGCAAGGCCGCCGCGCGACCAGGCGATGACCGCCCGCGCCCGGAGCTCCCGCGCCGTGCGCGCCGCCGCCTCGGCCCCGACCCCGAGCTCGCGGAGATCCGCAGAGAGACCCTCCGCACCACGCAAGGGAGGGGTCCTGCTCTCTTCGGTGTAGGCCACGATGCGGGCCATGATCTCGACCGCCCGCGCAGGATGCGCGCCAATGGCAGTCTCCTCGGAAAGCATTACGGCGTCGGTCCCGTCGAGGACGGCGTTTGCAACATCGTTCACCTCGGCGCGGGTTGGAAACGGCTCGCGCACCATCGACATCAGCATCTGGGTCGCGGTGATGACTGGGCGCCCGCGGCGACGCGCCGCCTCGATGATGCGCTTTTGCTCCATCGGGACCCGCTCGAACGGGGTCTCGAGGGAGAGATCGCCGCGCGCGACGAGAACAGCGTCGGTCGCTTCGAGAATGGCATCGAGATTCGCGATCGCAGCCGCGGTCTCGATCTTTGCGACGAGCGGTGTCGAGGCGTCCACCTCGCGCAGGGCCCTTCGCACCGTCTTCAAATCCTCGGGGCTGCGTACGTAAGAGACGCCCACGAGATCGACGCCAATCCGTGCCCCGAAACCTATGGCCTCGATATCTCCCTCGGCGAGGACGGGGCGGCGCAGGAGGCCCCGCGGCACGTTGACGCCCTTCCCCGAGGAAAGGGGCCCCCCACCCGCCACCCGACAGCGAGCGCCGTCGGGTCCGACTGAGAGGACCTCGAGCTGTATCGCGCCGTCGGCGAGAAGGAGGCGATCACCCGCCCGGACCTCTTCGAAGAAGAGCGCGTCGTCGACATACGCCCGGCTTGGGTTGCCAGCGCCAACGCCGGGAAGGAGGGCAAAGTCCGCGTCTGTCACAAGGAGCGTTCCGGGCTCGACCGCTCCGATCCGCACCTTCGGGCCACGCAGGTCCTGAAGGAGGGCGACGGGGCGCCCTTCGGCCTGCGCCGCTGCGCGCACGAGGCGCGCGCGTTCGGCGTGCTCTTCGAAACGGCCATGGGAGAAGTTGAGCCGGGCAACGTTCATTCCCGCCCGCACGAGGGCCCCGATTGCCTCCGCGCTCGAGCTGGCGGGTCCGAGGGTGCAGACGATTTTTACGCCGCGCGGCGGAGTGGGATTCGCATCGGACGATGACATGCTAAGAAGCTACTCCGCCTAGGAGCACTGGGCGAAGGGCGCGCTCTGCGCGCGAGGGAGATAGGCATGGCGACAAAGAAGAAGGCAACGACCCGACCCGGGAAGGCCAAGGCGAAGGCAAAGCCCGCGGCGCGGGCGACCGCCCCGCGAAAGACGAAGGTCGAGCACGCCGGGAGCACCGAGGGGGTCGTCTACACGAGTGTCCTGCGCGAGCTCATGGCGAGCCGGCTCGCGAGGGGCTAGAGGCTCAGCTCCGGATGAGGAGCAGGGTGCGCGGGTCAAGCGACACGTGAAGCGCGGAGACATCCCGACTCTCGTGGTCCTTTAGCGCCCGGAGCGCCACCGCCCCCTGGGCCGGCTCGAGTGCCAGGACGACGCTGACGGCGTCGCCCACCCGCTCGAGCGAAGGCGGAATCGAGGGAACGCGGTCTTCCGCGCAAGCGACGGAGAGCCAGATCTCGGCCACGAGCTCCCGCGCCAAGACCTTGAGCTCGCGGACCTCGGCGGGCTCCACCGCGCTGAGCTCATAGCCCTCCACGATCACAAGGGAGGGCTTCCCGCCGGCCTCGCTTTCGATCTTAATCGCCTCGCGGAGCTTCGCGGCGTTAAAGGCATTCGCGGGGTACGAGCGGATGCTGCGACGGCGATTGATCTCCGCCCGCGTCGCCGCGGCGTTCTCGAGGTGGGTCGTGGCCGCGAGGTCGTCGAACACCGTGTCGTAGTAGGCCCGTACGTGCGGAACCCCGTGGCGGAGCGAGACGTGGAGGACGTGATTTCCGCGCAGGAGGTCGTCGAGGGCGACGCACACGAGAAACGAGGTCTTTCCGACGCCGTGGCCGGCCAGCACCACGCCGAGATTCCCTGAGCCTAGGCCGCCGTGAAGTCCCTTCTCGAGCAGGCGGAGCGGGCTCCGCGCATTCACGAACTTCCGATACATCGCCCTTCCCTGCCGAGCGCAGCCGGCGGCGTGCGCAGGCCTAGTCTTCGTCGGTTTTCAGCTTGGAGCCATACTTTTCGATGAGCGCTTTCGTGACCTCGGCGGGAGCCGGCACGTAGCGCGCAAACTCCATGGTGAACTCCGCCTTGCCTTGGGAGACGGAGCGCAGATCCGTCGCATAGCCAAACATCTCCGCGAGGGGGACTTCGGCCTCCACACGGCAGAACCCGTCCTCCTCGGTCGTCCCTACCACCATACCCCGGCGCTGGAGCACAGTCTTCAGATACTGGCCCTGAAACTCGGTCGGGCCCTCGATCGCGACCTTCATGACGGGCTCAAGAATGATGGGTTTGGCACGGGGGTAGACTTCCCGGAAGGCGCTTCGGGCGCAGATCTGGAAGGCCATGTCCGATGAGTCGACGGCGTGGGACTGGCCGTCGTTCACGACGGCGCGGACACCGATCACGGGGAAGCCGATGAGTCGCCCCTTCGCGATGGCGGCGCGGAAGCCCTTCTCGACCGAGGGGATGAACTCCGTCGGGATGGCACCGCCTCTCACCTCGTTCACAAACTCGAAGTCCCCGCCTTCAGGCATCGGCTCGACGTAGCCCCCCACCTTTGCGTACTGACCGGAGCCTCCGGTCTGCTTCTTGTGGGTGTAGAGAAAGTCCGCGTGCTGCGAGATGGTCTCCCGATACGCCACCTGCGGTGCACCGGTCGCTACCTCGACCCCATACTCGCGCTTCATGCGCTCGATGTAGACATCGAGGTGGAGTTCTCCCATGCCGGAGATCACCGTCTCCCCGCTCTCGTCGTCCACACCGGCGTGAAAAGTCGGGTCCTCGCGGGTAAAGCGGCCCAAGGCCTTCCCCATGTTGTCGCTGGAGGAGGAGTCCTTGGGCTTAATCGAGAGCGAGATCACCGGCGCGGGTACGTGCATCGAGCTCATGGCGATCTGCACGGACTCGTCGGTAAAGGTGTCGCCCGAGGCGCAGTCGATGCCGAAGAGCGCCACGATATCGCCGGCCAAGGACTCCGTGATGTCCTCCATCGAGTCGGCGTGCATGCGCACGAGCCGCCCCACCTTGTGGCGCCGTTTGGTGCGGCTGTTGATGATGCTCGAGCCCTTGGCGATGGTGCCCTGGTAGACCCGCAGGTAGGTGAGCTGCCCGTAGCGGCCTTCGTCGAGCTTGAAGGCGAGGGACACGAGCGGCTTCTGGGGGTCGCTCGAGAGCACGATCGGCGCCTCCCGGTTCGAGAGGTCCACGCCGGTATTTTCGACGTCCGTCGGGCACGGGAGGTAGAGGGTCACGGCGTCGAGCAGCTTCTGGACGCCCTTATTCTTGTAGGCCGATCCGAGAAAGACGGGGCAGAGCGAGAGGGAGATCGTGCCCTTGCGCACCGCGGCGTGGATCAGCTCTTCGGTCACCTTGCCCTCGAGGATGGCTTCGGTGAGCTCATCCGAGAACATGGAAACCGCATCCAGCATGTTCTCCCGGGCCGCGTTCGCCTCGTCGAGGAGCTGTGCCGGGATCTCCTCCTCGCGCACGTGCTCACCGTTATCGCCGTCAAAGTAGACGGCCTTCATGGTCACGAGGTCGAGAATGCCCTGGTGCTCGCCCTCGAGCCCGATCGGGAGCTGCATCATGACGGCGTTTAGCTTCAACTTCTCCCGAAGCTGGTCCACGACCTTGAACGGGTTCGCACCCGAGCGGTCGAGCTTGTTGATGAAGGCCAGGCGGGGGACCTTGTAGCGGCGCATCTGCCGGTCGACGGTCATCGACTGAGACTGGACACCCGCGACGCCGCAGAGCACGAGAATCGCCCCATCGAGAACGCGCAGCGAGCGTTCGACTTCGATCGTAAAGTCCACGTGGCCGGGGGTATCGATGATGTTGATCTGATGGTCTTTCCAGGTGCAGTAGGTCGCGGCGGAGGTGATCGTGATGCCGCGCTCCTTCTCGAGCTCCATGAAGTCCATCGTGGCGCCGACGTTGTCCTTCCCCTTCACCTCGTGGATGCGATGGATTCGCTTCGTGTAATAGAGGATGCGCTCGGTGAGGGTGGTCTTCCCCGAGTCGATGTGGGCACTAATCCCGATATTCCGGATGCGGGTAATGTCCTGGGCCATGAGGCGGAGCAGGTTAACACCTACATAGGCCACCCTGCTAACCGTCCGAATGGTCTAACTTTTTCGCGAGCCAAAAAAGGGCCAGAGGCGCCAGCGGCAACCCAGCGGCAAAACGTGCGCTCAAGGGGGCTGTTGAATCGGTAGCGGGGAGCTTCGCGGAGTGAGATTCAGCGATCGGGCTGGCGCTTGCTCTTGCCTCTCGGACGCATTACGGCGACGAGGGCTTGATCGGACCATCGGGCGTAGCGCTCGGTATCGACCTCGTGGTGCTCGATCAATCGATCGACACGAGCACACCCGCGGGCCGGCTCCTCTTTCACGTTCTAGGCAGCATTGCAGAGTTTGAGCGCGACCTGATTCGCGAGCGCACGGCGGCGGGGATGCGCGCGGCTAGGCGACGAGGGGCCAGGATCGGGCGACCTCGAGCCGAGGTAAACCTCGCGGCTCTCGCGCAAGGCCTCCGGTCAGGTTCCTCGGTTTCCGAACTCGCGCGAAGCCTTCGCGTCGCGAGGTCGACCGTGCGCAAGCTCATGGCCGACGAGGTGGCAAAAAAGGTCTCCCGCGGATGGTTCATCCGTTCAGGAGATCGCGCAGCCTGAGGCCGCCTCGCCTTCCTAGCGAACACCCGGCGGGGCTGCCTTCGCCTCAAACCCTGGCGAGAACGGAGCGTTTTCCGCCAGGCGAGAAAGCGCCTCCTCCAAGCGGCGCGTTCCGCAGTCCTCGCCCTCGGCACGAACGGCCTCGAGCCGTCGAACCTCTCGCGGCTGTTCGACGCCGCGCTCGAGCGCGAGCTCACGCGGCTCCGCCGTGAACACAACCGCGGCCAACCCTTCCCGCCCTATCGGGCGAGACTTCCCGGCGGACGCCCGCGAAGAGCGTACGAGCGCGTCAAAAGCGCGCAGGGAGGCTCCAAGCCAGCCTGGCAGTCGGTCAAGACCTCGAGCGGGTCCCATCCACGCAGCCGCGGAGGCCCCTCCCCGTCTCTGCAGCGCAGCACGCAACGCGTCGGGCGGAATGCTCAAAAAATCGGGTCTACGCGCGCGGCTGCGCATCCTGTCGCGCACGCGACTCAAAAGCGCCTGCGCGATAGGATGCAGACGGGAGGAGGAGGCGCGCCGACGCTGCCCCTGAGGGTTGGAGGACCATCTCGGGAGGTCAAGCCAGGCGTTCGCTGCGTTGCAGCGCGGTATTGCCTTTGATCCGCTCGCTCTTCGTCGCGGAGGCGCTCCCTGAGAGATTCCGTTTGCGCGGCCTCCAACGATCGCTCACCAGGCCCTGCTACTCCGCCATTGGTGAGTTTCCTGATGCCTCCGCTGTTCGCGGTGGGCCCGCCACCGGCAGTTACTCCTCTCAGCGGTCCATCATGAAATGGTTCAGTCCGCTAGGCCACCTTGATCGCTCTGAAGTTCACAATTCGATCAAATCCTAGGCTGCGACGAGTGCGTCTGCGAGAAAGCGATTGAAGACGCGGTCCAGGTTGCGCCACGCCATCGCGAGGGGACTGCGTTGAGCAAGGGTCTCGGGCAACTGGAGATC
>DATFYN010000049.1:0-2853 GCA_035315025.1 Myxococcota bacterium | reverse complement strand
TATCACGATGCATCCTGGAATGCAAGCGGAAAGATTGAATTTACATGGGAACATTCAGCCAGCGTGCAAGCGCGAAAAAGGCCCTGATCTCGCGGGCATACGCGAAATCAAGGCCTCAAATCACGGGGAACTTCGGGCTAGAGCATCACGGGAGCCCGGTTTCTCCCAGTCGGTCCGCGCCCCCCTTTGCGCATCTGCACCGTCGGAGAGCCCGCGGTTGCCCTCGAGCCGACGTTCCCACGAGAGCGTTGGGGGATTACAGCCTTCCAGCCAATGCGAGAGCTGTCGCGAGCACCACCATTGCCAGGCTGATCCCATGGCGCTGAGCGCTCGGTGGAGCTGCGCGGGTGCGCATACGGGCGATACCTGGCGCGACTACCGTGCTAGCGCCTAGGGTGTCAACGGCAGGAGCCGATGCGTTGCACTATCAACGGCACGAGTCCCACGGTCCGCATCGTTCCCTCCCCGCATTTCGCGAAGCTCCCCATCCGGTCGCAGCTCCGCGGATCCAGGCATTCGTATGATGCATCACCCCCCGCATGCGCATCAATGCACTACTGGGGCACAGGTGTCAATCGCGCCCAAGAGTGAGCCGACCCAGCTCGATGTAGCGCATGACCTGCCCCTTGTTGCTGAGGGGCGTGCCATTGTTGTCCCAGAACTCAATCCGATTCCCAGTCCCGGTCTGCACGTTCACGATTGTGTCGCATACGACCTTGAGATCGCGCGGCTTCTCTACGCCGGGCCAGCCCGGGTAGTACGTAGGGTCGTCCTCACTCCAGCGGTGGTTGTGCCAGATCAGTTTCCAGAGCTCGTTCTTGTGGTCGTATGCGAAGGAGTAGAGGGGTACAAGTGTCTCTTTGTCGAGATAGAAGTCTTTGAATTTGTACGGATGGTCCGCGTTCTTGGGCGTCATCCGCACCATCACCGCCTTGCGCAGCTCCCAGCGGTCGTCGGCATAGGACAGGCCGTAGGGCCCGAAGTTGTGGTCCCTCGTGTACGGGTATGCCTTCACCTTCGAATTCATCGGCGCGATGATGTCCTGCTCCCCGAGGCATTTCCACTCGTACTGGGGTACGATGCCATCGAAGCTCCGCAGGTCATCGAAGGTGAAGTCCGTGCCCGACACCGCGTCGGTACGCTGGGCCGTTGAGATGCGGCGCACACGGCGCAGCGTCGGCAGATACACCCAGGTGTCATCGTTCTTCGCCATAGAGCGCGGGCCCTCGGAGCTCTTGTAGCGGTAGGTGAGGACGCTCGTTCCGCGAGAATCGGGTGGCGCGGAGACCTCGAACCCGAAGACGTGCTTGCGCGCTTCGGCTCGGAAGAGGTCGCCGTTGTTTGCGTCGAGGTACTCCTTCTCGACGCGCGCGGAAAGCTTGATGCGTTTCGAGGTCCCCTCGTAGTAGAGGGGGAGCTGCTCGCGCCGGTCCCAGTACGAATACATGAAGTGGTCCTGGTTGCCGTCGCCCTCCCACTGCTGGTCGAAGTCCCACATGATCTTGGTTCCGGCTTCGGGATCGCCATTGCAGTCGATCTGGTCCATCGGAAAGGGCTGGCCCGCGACGTAGCCCTCGAGGCTTCCGTCGGGGCCGATGCGCGCTTTGCCAGTGAAACGCTTCGTCGCCTCTTGGTATTCGGTGGCTGGCGTGTAGTCCCGGTAGGGAGGGCCGATCTCAAGGTGCATGCCCGGATAGAAGACGAATTCGCGGTTGTTCCAGAACTCGATGGGCAGGTAGGGACGGAGGAGATCGATCTTGTCGAACGTGATCACGTCCCCTTCCTTGAAGGGCGGGCCCACGCCGCCCTCGTCCTCCGGCCCCGCCACGGCGCGCGGTGCGCCAGTCGTTGCCGCGAGGGCCGTGGCAACGAGCACGGACGACGCGGTGTGGACGAGCCGATGCAGTGTAGGGGCCATAGCCGCTCCCTTCTGTGTCGACACACTCGCACGGAGCGCGCCGATCTCTTGCGCGATGAACAGGAGGTGCTCAGCTCGCTGCGCGCATCCGCCCGAGGAGCGCGCGCAGGCACCCCTCTTCCGAGACCAGCTCATGGTGCGCAATCCCCGTGGAGGTCCGCCGCACCACGACGCGTGTCACGGAAAGGGTGCTTTCGAATAGTTTCTCAAGAAGCGCTCTCGCAGCGCTCCCTCGTCGTCTGAGATTTCGAGCTGCATCCGCGTGCCTGTCCTTCGCCAGAACTCGTACTTCGTGAAATCACGAATCCGGAGCCCGATACAACAAATTACCCGGGCGATCGAGTCACGTCGCCCCTTGAAAGGCCCCCCGCTCCCGCGTCAGCACGCCGCCCACGAAGACCCGGAGTCTCGAGCTGACCGTCGTGTTCCAAAAGCCTTCGGGCGCTTGGCCGGGCGCGCTGGGATCTGATGCTCGAGAACGTGGCGCTTCGTCATCAGATCGCCCTGCTGGCGCCCAACATCACGCGCCCCGCATCCGCCTGCACCTAGTGCCGCGTTGCCGGTGGAGCTGGCTTGTGGGGTTGCCGGGAGCGCCCGGGTCCATCTCTTCTTTGGGGGGAGGGGACGACCGTGGGCGTTTCGCCGGCAACCGCCGGCAACGCGGCGTAGTGAAGATACCAAACCCGGTTTGCGGCGCCTGCTCCCGCCCAACCAGTCTCAGACAGGTGGCCGCCCAGCACGATGCCCCGCCCGAGCCCGCCGTCGCCGGCCCGCGGCCGAGCCCCCAGCGCTAGGCGCGATGCAGGCTCGCGGCGGCCCGAGCCCACAGGCAGAGGCTCAAGGCGCGGACCCACTCTATCCGAAGGGAGGTGGTCCTGCGTCCCGCTTGGCGTGCCTGGCGCAGCCGGTTGTCTACGAAGAGGAAGTCGACGGTC
>DATFYN010000048.1:0-7075 GCA_035315025.1 Myxococcota bacterium | reverse complement strand
GGCCGCCAGTATGCGCCGCGACGCCTCCCGACGCATCGACCACCGCCACCTGCCGCAGTTCACGCCCGGGGTCCGCAGCGAGGAGTGCGGCCAGCGCGTCGCGCGCGCTCGTTCCCGCGCGGATCTGCTCGAGTGCCCGCGGCCCGTAGCCCGGCTCCACGAAGGCCTGTGTCGCCACGGCGCCGACGCCGGCCTCTGCCCAGGAGACGACGTTCCCGACGTCGAAGTAGCGCGACGCCACTGCCACGCCAAAGCTGCCTCCCGCGGGATCCTCCAGGTCTCGCGCGACGATCGAAAACGTTGTGACGGGTCGGACCGGCGTGCCCACGGCAGCTCCTTCTACGGCGGTGCTCCGGCGTCGAGGCGCGCCCGGTCCGCATCGAGACCGACGCGGGCATAGAGGCGGCCTGCTGCGTCGAGCCAGGCCGATGCATCGCGATTATCCAACGTTCGCGCGCCGGCCGGTGCCGTGCGCAGCCGCAGCCCGATCTCGTGCGCCATGCGTGCCTCCTCGGGAACCGCGCCGAGCGCACGGGCTGCTTCGAGGCTCCGCCGCCAGTCGGCGAGCGCACGTTCGCGACGCCCCTCGAGCCAGGCGAGGCGTCCGATCAGGCGGTCGATCTCCGGTCGTCGGTAGGCGACCCATGCGGCCGCCGCCCGGGCCCTGCGAGCGCTGGACCGCGCTTGTCGCCGCCACGAACGGGCCCCGACCGCGTCGCCATCCGCCAGCGCCGCCTCCGCGTGCGCGAGGTCGAGCTGCAGGCGTGCGGTGCGGAAGCTGCTCACGTGGAAGGGCGGAGGATACTTGGCCTGGGCCACGATCGCGGCAGCCCTTTCGAGCGTGATTTCGGCGGCCGAGCGCTGGCCGAGGAGCGTTTGGGCGTGTGCTTTGTAGGAGAGCGCGAGGATGTGCAGGAGGTCTTCCGGGTTCTCGTCGAAGTACGATTCCGACGCGAGTACAGAATCGGCGAGCCGACGCTGTTCGAGCGCCATGCACGTGGGCAGCCAGTAGTGGTTGGTCTTGGCGATGTCGTGCGCGAAGAGCTCCCAAAGTTGATCGATCCAGGCTAGGCGCGCGCGGGCGGCGGCGAAATCGCCTCTGCGAAGATGCTGCTCCGCTTCGAGGCCGAGGTACGTAACGACCTCCCACAGCATGCCGCACTCGATGCCTCGTTCGAGCTCGGCGTCGGGGATCCGGTGTCGATCGCTCCAGTCTCCGGCGAGGAAGTGGTGGAGGTGGTTCATCATGCGGAAGAACAGCCAGTCTTCGGGGTCGTCGTGGCGCACCCAGCGCGCGGCCTTCTCGAGGAAGCGACGGCTCACGCCGAAGGAAATCCCGCCGTAGGAGAAGATCCCGACCGTCCCCGCGTAGAAGCCCCCCGAGCGGGGCACGGTCCGGGGGTCGACGCGGTCGAGACGGGCGAGGGTATCCAGACTGTCCAAGACGAAGCGCGCGGGCGAGACGTAGGTCTGCGCCTCCGCGCGAAACATCATCAGCTGGATCACGTCGCGGTCGAGGTCCCTCGCGGCGCGCCGTCGCCGCAAACCCTCCGGGACGTAGAGCGAGGTCCCGAGCTGCAGCGCGTTCCTCAGCAGGCGCAAGGCCAGCGCCGCGGGACCCGTCGGCACCCTCTCGCCGAGGCTGCGCAGCGCGGCGCCAAAGTGCTGCTCGGCCTCGATGAGCTGGCCGCGGTGGTGGTGCGCGAGGCCCACGCTGCGCTCGAGCACCGCGCGCTTCCTGGGCTCGGCACGCTCGCCGTGGAGCGCCATGTACAGGCGCGCTGCTTCCTGGAAGAAGTGCAGCGCCTCGCTCGACGCAGACGCGCGAGCGGCCTCGTCACCGGCGCGGAACAGGAACTCCTCGGCTCGCTCGAGTTCGCGTCCGAGGCCCAGGTGATAGGCCAGCATCGCAGCGTAGCCCGGGAAGGTCGGGGCGAAGCTCGCCTCGATCGCCGCGGCCACACGGCGGTGTAGCTCCTCGCGGCGCTGCTCGAGTAGGGCGTCGTACGCCACCTCCTGGACGAGAGGCTGCTTGAACGCGAGCTCCGTGCCCTGGGAGCGTTCCCAGGGAACGATGAGCTCGCCGTCGCGAAGGCACTGCAGGTCTTCGAGCAGCTCCTCCTTCTCGGGAAAGATCTGCTGCAGCACTTCGAGGTGGAAGCTGCGGCCGATGACGGAGGCCACCTGCACGAGCTCCCGTTGCCGGAGCGGCAGCCGATCGATGCGCGCCCGGACGACCTCTTCGATCGTGCCCGGGATCTCGACGCTGTGGATCCGCTCCGTCGGGGCGAAGCTTCCGCCCCGCCGCTCCATGGCGCCCTGTTCCACCAGGGAGCGTGCGACCTCCTCGATGTAAAAGGGGTTTCCGCCGGCCTGCTCCGAGATCCGGGCGCGCACGCGCTGGGGGATGTCGGCTCCGCGAAAGAGGTTGTTCACGAGCAGGCGCACCGCCTCGCGCCCCAGGGGGTGGAGGTCGATCACCTCCAACCGGTCGCCGTGCTCCGCGCGCGCGCGCTCGAGGATGCGCCCCGATGTGGCGGCGAAGTGCGGCCGGAACAGGTGCAGGAAGAAGATGGGGTGGGTGACGGCCAGGTGCTGGAGCGATTCGAGCAGCTCGATGGAGGAGAGATCGGCCCAGTGGAGATCCTCGAAGACCAGGATCAGCGGCTGCTCTTCGCTCACGCGCTGGAGCAGGCGCAGCATGCGGGCACGCATCACGCGGTCACGCAGGTCGCCGCGCACGGATTCGAGGCGCTCCCACCACACCGGGCGCAGCGGGAGACCCATGACCCCGGCAACGAACGGAAGCGCCTCTTCGGCCTCCGCGCGAAGGACCCGCCCGACGGCGGCTTCGAGCTTGCGCGCCACGCCGGCCTCGTCGTCGGTGTCGTCGACGCCACACCAGGAGCGCAGCAAGTCCGCGAACGGATGAAAGGCGAGGCGATGACCCACGACGAGGGAGCGGGCCTCGAGCCAGGCGACTTTTCCTTCCATCTCCCGGCGCGCCTCCGCGGCGAGGCGCGACTTCCCGAGCCCGGCCTCTCCCACGAGGGCGGTGATGCTTCCGCGGCCGGCGAGCAGCTCGGCCATCCGCCGTCGGAGCTGGCTGAGCTCGGTATCCCGGCCCACGAGCGACGACACGATCTCGCGTTCTGCGCCGAGCCGATCCCGATGCATCTGTTCGCGTTCTGAGAGGAGCTCGTAGGTCAGTACCGGCTCGCCGCGGCCGGGCACCTTGAGCGGCCCGCGCTCGGCATAGGCGAATCGCTCGCGTGTGAGCCGCCAGGTCTCGGGGCCCACGAAGATCTCGCCCGCTTCGGCCCGATGGGTGAGCTCGGAGGCCACGACCACCGGCTCGCCCATCACCGCGAACTCGCGCAGCAGGGGGCCACTCACGTCCCCGGTGATGCTCCGGCCCGTGTGGATCCCCGTGTGCACGTCGAGGGGATGAGGAAGCGCCTGGCTGCGAACGTACTCGCGGACGCGCCGGCGCATTTCGATGGCAGCGTTCACCGCGGCGCGGGGCGCGTCCTCGATTGCCTCGGGAACGCCGAACAGCGCCATCACGCAGTCGCCGAGGTACTTCTCGACCGTGCCCCCATGCTTGCGCGCGATCTCATCCAGGAGCGCCAGACAGCCTGCCACGGCGGGGTAGGCGGCCTCGGCGCCGAGTCTCTCGGTCATCGCTGTGAAGCCCGTGATGTCGGCAAAGAGAATCGTCGCGCGCCGCCGCTCGGCTTCGCGCGATCGCCCGCCGACGCCGGTCGCGCCTTCCGCCTCGGCGGCGAGAGCTGGGACCAGGAAGACCCCTCGAACGAGCCGACCCGGGTTTCCGGCGGCCCGCGCCTCGATTAGCGCGGCGACTCTCGGGTCGATTCCGTCCTCTGCCGCGAGCGACGCGAGCAACCGCCTTGCGTCGGCGACCTCGAGCGGACCGAGAACGAGCTCGGCTGCCCCCGCGCTGCGGCGCGCGGCCGCCAGCACCGCCGCGGCGGGTGCCGGCGGATCCGGACTCGCGACGAGCAGGAAGAGCAGCCGCTGCGCGTCGGCCAACGGGAGGAGCTTCGCGACGACCTCGGCAGAGGCCGGGTCGACGCCGTCCAGGTCGTCGAAGGCGACCAGGAGCGGGTGCGCTGCCGCTGCAGCGCCGAGGGCGGGCGTCAGGCCCGACACGCCGCCCGCAGCATTTAGAGCGTCCGCGAGCGCCGAGGCCATCTCGAGGGGGCGGCGCTCGGCCGAGGGCGTGATCTGCAGTGTCGCGACGCCGTCGAGCACTCGGTCGCGGGCGAGCTGGCCCAGGAGCCGCGACTTCCCAACGCCCTCCTCCCCGACGAGCGTCAAGATCCCACCGCGACCGTGCGCAAGGTTGCGCACGATCTGGCGCAGCCGCTCGAGCTCCGCGCCACGGCCGAGGAAGGGAGGGGGTACGGCTTCGTCGGCTCCGAGGCGCCGGTTCCAGAGGACGCTGCGCGCGCCTTCGAGGGCCCACGCCGCGACCGGCGCTGCCTTGCCCTTGAGCCGCAGCGGCTCAAGCTCCGCGAAGACGAAGGCCGCGCCCGCCTCCGCGCGCGTCTCCGGCCCGGCGTAGATCGCCCCGACGGGAGCGCGCGCCTTGAGCCGGGCGGCCACGTTCACGGCGTCGCCGAGCATGTGGAACTCTCGGATCACATGTCCGCGGATGTCCCCGGCGACCACGGACCCGCTGTTCACGCCGATGTGAAGATCCAAGACGGGTGCGAGGTTGAGCTCGCAGGCGTACTCCCGGACGACCCGGCGCATCTCGAGGGCGGCGGTGAGCGCCGCGCGGGACGGGCTCTCGAGCGGCAACAGATGGCCGAAGACGGCCATCATGCTGTCGCCCTGATACTTGTCGACGGAGCCGCCGTGCCGGCGCGCGATGCCATCGAGCAGGCGCAGACAGCCGGTTACGAGCAGGTAAGCGCGCTCCGGGCCCCGGCTCTCGGCGAGTGCGGTGAAGCCGACCAGGTCGACGAAGAGGACCGTCGCACGGGTGCGTCGCGCCCGCGGCAGCGCGTCGGGCGGCCGTGGCTGCCGCTCCACGCCCTCGCTCATGGCCCTCCCCTCGATGGTTCGCCTGCCCGGACGCTCGCGGCGGAATGGTCCCATTCCGCAAAACGAATTGGTAGCGCTTCCTGCGATACCGTTGTCAGCGTCGCCGCGACCGACACTCGTCCGAACCCGGTCGCGGCACCGCCCACGAAGGGGGTGCCGTCTGGCAGGACGGAGCTCCTCTGTCCCCGCGCGACGCCACCGCTACGCTGCGCGACGGGCTTCGGCGGGTCGCGCGTCGCCGCGCCCCTCACTGAATGCACCGTCGGGGGTCACGCGTGTCTCGCGTCCAGACCAAGAGGGCTCTTCTCGAGCTCCGTTCGCTGGCAGCGGGGCTCGAGGCGCTGGGTGCGAACGTCACCCTGGCAGCGCCGGGGACGGCACCGCTCCGCATCGGAACCCGGCCCGGCACGGCCTCCGTCGTGTTCCGAACCGAGCGGGCCCTGGCCGAGGCCGGCGCCCGGGACCATCTCCGGCTGGCCGAGGCCTATCTCGCGGGCGAGATCGACATCGAGGGCGACTTCCTCGAGGTCATGAAGATCACCGAGCTCGTCGCGCCCGAACTCGGCCTCGGCGAGCGCATCCGATTCGCGCTGCGTTGGCTCCTGCGCAATCGTCGCAGGCTTCAACGGGAATCGATTGCGTTCCACTACGACCGACCGCCGGCGTTCTTTCTACCCTGGCTCGACCGCTGGCGGTCCTACTCGCACGGCTTCTACGCGTCGCCCGACGACTCCGTGACCGACGCGCAGGCGAGGAAGCTCCAATTCGCGATCGATGCGCTCGCGCTCCGGCCTGGCGACCGGGTCTTCGACATGGGCTGCGGTTGGGGTTCCTTCGTCGAGTACGCCGGTCTCCAGGGCATCCGGGTCCACGGCATCACGATCTCGCGGGAGCAACACCGCTTCGTCGAGGCGCTGGTCCGAGACAAGGCGCTACCCTGTCGAGTCGACCTGGTCGACTTCCTCGATTTTCGCCCCGGTCACTCCTTCCGGGGCGCCGTCTTCATGGGCACGTTCGAGCACTTCCTGGACTACGCGTGGGCTGCGCGATTCCTCGCGAGGCACCTCGACCCGGATGCTCGCGTCTACACCGACTTCTGCGCCCAGCGCGATGTGCGGCAGGTGGGGGCGTTCCTCGCCCGTTACGTCTGGCCGGGTGCCGCCGTGTACGTGGACGTCCCGCACCTCCTGCGCGCGCTGCAGCGCAGCGGCTTCGACGCGCTCATGCTCCAAAACGACACCGCCTCCTATGCGTGCACGGTCCGCTCCTGGGCCGATGCGTTCGAGGCCGAACGCGAGGCTCTGGCGGCACGCTTCGGCGAGCGCGAGGTGCGGGTCTTCCGCTTGTTTCTGCGCGCCTCCGAGTACTTCCTGAGCCACGCCAAGACCCAGGCCTACCATCTCGTGGCCGGTCGCGGTCCAATGGACCTCTGGCCTGCGCCCGGATCGCCACGGATTCCTCCTCAGAGAGAGGGGGCGAGCCCGGCGACGGCTGCAGCCAACCGGAGCGGGGCCGCGGCGATCGTGGGGGCGCAGCGGTAGGGGGCGCGGGCCAGTTGCACGGCTGCGTCCCGCGCTTCCGAGTCGACGACACTTTGACCCTGACCGCCACGACCGGCCCTGAAAGAATGCGCGCGGAGTGCTGGCGCTTCCGTCGAGCGCCTCCCCGGCGCCGCTAACTCGCGAGCGAGGTCTTGACCCAGCGCGGGCCGGGACGCCATGCCTCCGCTGATCCTCGTCCTTGCGCTGCCGTAGTTTTTCCATCAACGGCAGGTCAACGACACGCGCGTCCCCCGATTGGGCCGCGCCGCACGGCGCAGGACGTCACGAGCACGAAGCCGCTGAGCCGGGCCTAGCGTGGCCTAGCCCGAAGTTCCCCGTGATTTGAGGCCTTGATTTCGCGTATGCCCGCGAGATCAGGGCCTTTTTCGCGCTTGCACGCTGGCTGAATGTTCCCATGTAAATTCAATCTTTCCGCTTGCATTCCAGGATGCATCGTGATA
>DATFYN010000047.1:0-21463 GCA_035315025.1 Myxococcota bacterium | reverse complement strand
GCGCCGAGGTGCGAATCGAGAACTGGGGCGGGGAGGGTACGCTGCGCGGCACGGTGCGGCGCATCGAGCCCGCCGGCTTCACGAAGGTCTCCGCCCTCGGCGTCGAAGAGCAGCGGGTCAACGTGATCGTCGATCCCGTCGATCCCCCGCCTGCGCTCGGGCATGGTTATCGACTCGAGGCCCGGATCGTGGTCTGGGAGGCCGATGACGTGCTCTCGGTGCCCGTGAGTGCGTTGTTTCGCTGCGGCGCGGGCTGGTGCGCGTTTGTGGTGGAGAGCGGCCGTGCGCGTCGGCGCGAGATCGATCCCGGGCACAGGAGCGCGGCGCGGGTCGAAATTGCCCATGGTCTTAGGTCCGGGGACGAGGTGATCCTTCACCCAACGGACCGCATCGCGGATGGCGTCCGGGTTACGGCGTTCTGAGCTATGCCTAACGCGATGCGACAGGAGAGCCCTCGCGACGTTGCACAGGCGCCGCTCGAGCTGCGCAACGTCTGGCTCGCCTTTGGGCCGCGGGTCGTGTGCCGGGATCTCTCGTGCTCCTTTCCGCGTGGAGCGATTACCGTCCTCATGGGCGGCAGCGGTGCGGGCAAGAGCACCCTTTTCCGGCTGATTGGGGGACTCCTCCGCCCCGACCGCGGCAGCATCCAAGTGGCCGGCGAAGAAATCACAGGTCTCTCGGACAGTGGGCTTGGGCGGGTCCGGCGGCGCATCGGGATGATGTTCCAGGGCGGAGCGCTGCTCGACGCGATGACCCTGTTTGAGAATGTCGCCTTGCCTCTGCGGGAGCGGACCAAGCTCTCGGAGCGGGAAGTCACCGCCAAGGTGATGGAAAGTCTCGAGGCCGTCGGCCTTGCGGACGCGGAGGGATTGCTGCCGAGCCAGCTTTCGGGCGGCATGGTGAAACGCGCAGCCCTGGCTCGGGCTATCGTCATGAGCCCGGAGATCGTCCTCGCAGACGAACCCTTTTCTGGGCTCGATCCAGTAACGCTGCGGCGCATCGAGGCGCTCTTGGTCGAGACGAACCGCGGCCTCGGCCACACCCTCGTGGTGGCCTCGCATCACATCGCATCCGCCAAGCGGATGGCCCGCCAGATCGTGTTCTTGCGCGACGGACTGGCGATTTGCGGGACCCCCGAAGAGCTCGAGAAGAGCGCAGACCCCGGGATCGCGGAGTTCTTCCATGCGGACGCGGATGAACCGGCGCCCATGTCGATGCACACAGAGGCGAGATGAGACTTGCCCCGATCGAGGCCCTCGGCTTTCGCTCAATCCGCTACGTAGCGACTGCCGGGCGTATGGCGGTCTTCCTCGGCCAGATCCTGCGGGCCGTGGTGACGCCACCCACACGGTTGCGGCGCCTCGTGGGCGAGGTCTACGACTCCGGCGTCCTCTCGCTCTTGATCGTGTGCGGCTCGGGCGTCGCCGTGGGGGCGGTCCTCGGGCTTCAGGGCTACAGCACCCTGGTGCGTTTCGGAGCCGAGAATTCCCTCGGATCCGTGGTCGGATTGTCGTTGGTCCGCGAGCTTGGGCCCGTCCTTACCGGACTGCTCGTGACCGGACGGGGCGGATCGGCCATGGCTGCAGAGATCGCGAGCATGGTGGCCACCGAGCAGCTAGATGGCCTGCGGATGCTCTCGATTGATCCCGTCCATCTGGTCGTGGCACCGAAGGCGCTGGCGATGCTCTTCGTCATGCCACTGCTCGCGGCCCTCTTTACCACCTTTGGGATCTTCGGGGGCTACGTGGTCGGCGTCCATCTGCTCGGCGTCGACGGCGGGACCTATCTCAATGGCCTGGAATCAGTGGACTTCCCGAACGACGTGGCGGGGAGCCTCGTCAAATCGGCGGTCTTCGGCGCGCTCGTTGGCCTGATCGCGACCTATCGTGGCTATACCAGCGAACCGAGTTCGGCGGGGGTTAGCCGAGCCACGACGTCCACCGTCGTGATTGCCTCCGTATCGATCTTGGTGGTCGACTACGTGATTACAGCCCTTTGGGGAGTGTAAGCTCCCACGCGAGCGGGGGAGGGGAAGGGGCCAAGGGATGCGACCGTCACCGCTCAGGGATCTCGTGGTCGGGTTGTTCGTGCTGGTCGGGCTGGGCGCCATCGCCTATCTGTCGATCGAGGTGGGCGGACTCGGCTATCGCGGGCCCGGGGGTCTTGTGCTCTACGCGGACTTCGACCAGATCGGAGGCCTCAAGTCACGGGCCCCGGTCATGATCGCGGGGGTCAAGGTGGGCCAAGTGGGTGCCATCACGCTCGACGAATCGATGCGTGCCCACGTCAAGCTCGAGATCGATCGCAAGCTCAAGCTGCCGAGGGACACCTCGGCCGCGATCCAGACCGCGGGCCTGCTCGGGGACCAGTTCATCGCGCTCGAGCCCGGGGCGGACGAAAAGTTCCTGGAGTCCGGAGAGATCATTGCCTTCACGACGAACGCCCTGTCGATCGAGAGTTTGATCAGTAAGTTTGTAGCGAGCTCCGACAGCGGGGACGGGGAGAAGAAGAAGAAGTGAAGAGCCTAGGCACCCACAGGCTCGCGCTGGCCACCTTTGCCGCGCTTGTCGGACTGGGTCTCGGCGGATGCGCGGCCTCGAGCGGTCCGCACGCCGAGCCCGCCGCGACCGCGGAGCAAGAAAAGATCGACCCGTGGGAGGGCGGCAACCGGAAGGTCTTTGCGTTCAACGAGGCCGTGGACATCCACGCGCTCGAGCCGGTGGCGCGGGGATGGGACAAGATCATGCCCGCCCAGGTGCAGGAGTCGCTCACGAACTTCTATTCGAACCTGCGCTACCCAGTCGTTTTCTTCAACGACCTGTTCCAAGCGAAGCCGGCGGCCGCTGCGCTCGAGACCGGCCGCTTTCTCGTGAACACGACACTCGGCTTCGGAGGCTTCTTTGATCCCGCGACGACTTGGGGACTGGCCCGCCATGAGCAGGACTTCGGCCTCACCCTCGGCCACTGGGGTGTGGACACGGGTCGCTACCTCGTGATCCCGCTGCTCGGGCCCTCGACGGTTCGCGACCTCACCGGAGAGATCATCGACGTGCCCCTCGGCGTTGTCTCGATCGTTGCAGCCTGGTACATCACGACGCCGCTGCGGGCTGTCCAGGTGATCAATACCCGAGCCGCCTACCTCGATATCGTGGACGAGAACCGGCGGGCGGCCTTTGACTACTACTCCTTCCTGCGCGATGCCTATCTGCACCATCGAGAAAACGAGCTCACCGAAGGGGGGGCCCCGGCGCGATCAGGCAACGATGAGCTCTACTACCCGGACGCGGAGAAGGATTCGCCATAGTCTGGGTCGCGCGGCAAGGGTCCCCGCCCTAAAGACCATGGCGTGCGTTGGACCGCGCAGCCGCACAGACAAGCCGCAGGCCCGAGGAGCCGATGAGGGCATCGATCCCTGCGGAGGCACGAACGAGAGCACCTGCGGATTCAAGGAAGGGCTCGACACCCACTCGCTCGCGCCGCTGGGCCACGGATGGAACCCAACTGTCGACGAAAACCGAGAGTTTCCGCGGGTCTTCTTCGATGGCCGATGCCCGGGCAAAGGCAATGCACCCGTAGGAACGAGACGCGTCGCCGTCAAGTACTATGCCTTCGTTCGCAACGCGCACCTCGGCCACCGACGCGCCGCGATCGAGTACGGCGCGCGCCACACGCAACCCCAAGACGAGGAGCTCGACTTCCCACATGCAGCCGAACAAGCGAACCAATCGCATGGGCGTCGCGGCCTTCTCGGCCGCGCTGGTTCTCTCGGGCGTCATGGCTCTTACCCCCGGGGCATCTCGGGCCGGGGACTCGCCGCGCACGGTCGTGGAGGTCAACGCCCAGAAGGTGCTCTCGATCCTGAACTCGGGTGAGAACGAGGACGAAAAGATTAAGCACCTCGAGCAGCTCGCCTACGGCACCATCGACTTTGACACGGTGAGTCGGCTCGTGCTGGCCAAATACTGGAAACAGTTCACCCCAGAGCAGCGCCAACAGTTCGAGGAGGAGTTCAAGCGCGCGCTCACGGTGAGTTACGGCAAACGCATCGGTCAGTTTGGCCAGGAGAAGGTCGTGATCCTCGGAGAACGCCAGGAGCCGCTCGGCGACGTGACGGTTCAGTCGCACATCGTGGGCGGCAAGGTGAAGGCGGGCGACATTAAGGTCGATTACCGACTCCGCCAGAAAGACGGAACCTGGTACGTGATTGACGTCATCGTGGAGGGGGTGAGCATCGTTTCGAGCTACCGCACCCAGTTCCAGGAGATCATTGGCCAGGGAGGCCCGGAGCGATTGCTCGCCGAGCTGCGCCAGAAAAATGCCAGCGGCGAGGGCCTAGCGCCCGTCGAAACCACCGCGAAGGACGGCGCCTCCGCCGCTGAGTAGCTCGGCATCGGCCTGGCCAGGGCGCCGGCAACCTGCGGGCGGGTTGGGGGCGGTGCCCACTCGGCCGGTCCCGGAAGGCCACCGAAAGCCCGGGCAGAGGGCCCGCGAGGCGACCTGCGGCGCTGCTCGAATGTCCTCGACACCGGCCGGCCCTATGTCGGTCCCTTGCTATGGTCCCGGCCGTGCGCCCGGCGCCCGTCGGGCCTGCACCCCTGGGCACTCGGGAAACACGAGGGTGGACCCGGGATCCCCGGGACCCCAAGCGAAGGAGAACTCTGCAATGACGGACATTCGATACGACGGCCGGGTGGCGATCATCACCGGCGCGGGGGGCGGCCTCGGCAAGACCTATGCGCTGCTGTTCGCCTCACGGGGAGCCAAGGTGGTCGTCAACGACCTCGGCGGGAACGCGGACGGCACGGGTGCGGGCACCAGCATGGCCGATGCGACGGTCAAGGAAATCGTCGAGAAGGGCGGCGAGGCGATTGCCAACTACGACTCCGTCTCGACCCCGGAAGGCGGGGAAGCCATCACGAAGGCCGCGCTCGCCGCGTTCGGGCGTGTGGACATCGTGATCAACAACGCTGGAATTCTCCGGGACAAGACCTTCGCGAAAATGACGCCGGCCGACGTGGAGGCCGTGATCGACGTGCACCTCAAAGGCGCGTTCTTCGTCACAATTCCGGCCTTCCGCGTAATGAAGGAGAGCAACTACGGCCGCATCGTCTTCACCGCGTCGGCCGCGGGGATCTTCGGAAACTTCGGACAGACCAACTACGGTGCAGCAAAGATGGGGCTTGTCGGCCTGTCGAACGTGCTCTCCCTCGAAGGAGCAAAGAACAACATCAAGTGCAACGTGATCGCGCCGATTGCGAAGACCCGATTGACCGAGTCGCTCTTGGGCGGCTTTGCAGACGCCGTGAAGGCCGAGCACGTGACGCCGCTCGTGGCCTTCCTGGCGTCCGAACAGTGCCAGCTCAGTCATGAGGTGTTCTCTGTCGGCGGCGGTCGCGTGGCGCGGATCTTCGTGGGCCTGACGCCCGGCTGGTTCTCGGGCAAGGGCAAGACGGCGACGCCAGAAGACGTGCGCGACCACATGGACCAGATCCGGAATACGGACGGCTATATCATCCCCGCGAGCATCGCGGACGAGATGAAGCTCCTGCTCGAAACCCTGAAGTCGTAGTCCGCGCAGCGGCCCAAGAGCGGGCGGCGCGCCCTCGGGCGCGCTCGCCCGCTCGGGGTGTTGCTCGCGATCCCCTGGCCGAGGCTACACGCCGGCGCTCCGGATCGGATCGCCTCGCAGGGCGTCCGCACGCCTGCCTTCCCCGCGGCATGGCCGACCGTGCGCCACCGCTGATAGACTGCGCGGCCCATTGCCAAGGATGCAGGCATGAAGCCCACCCGCCGACCCCGGCGCCCGGAGTTCTCGTCTGGCCCTTGTGCGAAGCGACCGGGTTGGAGCCTCGAGGGACTGAAGAACGCACCCCTCGGTCGATCCCACCGCGCGAAAGCGGGCAAGGACCGCCTAAAGGCTGTGATCGACCGCAGTCGCGCGCTGCTCGAGCTGCCGAGCGGCTGGCGGCTTGGCATCGTGCCGGCATCGGATACGGGCGCCTTCGAAATGGCGATGTGGTCCTTGCTCGGTGCACGCGGCGTGGAGGTCCTCGTATGGGAGAGCTTTGGCCAGGGCTGGGCGGAGGATGTGACCCAGCACCTCAAGCTCGATGCGCGCGTCCTAGGGGCCGAGTACGGCGCTCTTCCGGATCTCGCTGCGGTGGACTTTGAGCGCGATGTGATCTTCACCTGGAATGGCACAACCTCGGGCGTTCGCGTTCCAAACGGCGACTGGATTCGCGCTGGGCGCGCTGGCCTCACCCTATGCGATGCCACCTCGGCCGTCTTCGCCATGCAGCTTCCGTGGGACAAGCTCGACGTGGTCACCTGGTCGTGGCAGAAGGTGCTGGGAGGGGAGGGCGCACATGGCATGCTGGCCCTCTCGCCCCGCGCGGTGGAGCGGCTGCTTTCCTATACGCCGCCTTGGCCCTTGCCGAAGATCTTCCGGCTGAAGGACGGCGCCAAGCTCAACGAGGGCATTTTCGAAGGCGCGACGATCAATACGCCCTCTCTGCTCTGCGTGGAAGACGCGCTCGACGGTCTCGCCTGGGCGGAGCGCGAAGGAGGACTCGCCGCTCTCGTGCGCCGTTCGGAGGCGAATCTCGCCGCCGTCGCGGCGTGGGTCGAGCGAACGCCGTGGATCGATTTTCTCGCGCGGGACCCCGCGACGCGTTCGTGCACCTCCATCTGCCTCCAGGTGGTGGACCCTTGGTTCCAGGAACTCGACAAGGCAGCTCGGGCCAAGACGATCCAATCCCTTGTCACGCGGGTCGAGCAGGAAGGTGTGGCCCTCGATATCGCGAGCTATCGAGACGCGCCGCCGGGCCTGCGCATCTGGGGCGGCGCCACGGTCGACCGTGAAGACGTCGAGGCGCTCTTGCCGTGGCTCGACTGGGCGTACGCCGAGGTTCGCGGCGCCTAATCCGCGCTCGGCTCCATCACCTCGATCCGATTGCCGAACGGGTCTGCGAGGTACGCACGGCGGTAGCCGTCGAGCGGCTCGCCACCGACGACGCGATAACCGCCCTTCCGGCAGCGTTCGAGAAGCTCTGCGAGGCCGGATACGCGCAGCGCAGGATGCGCCTTGGTGGCCGCCCGGAACTCGCGGTCGACGCCGAGATGGAGCTTCACGTTCTCGCTCTCGAACCAACATCCCCCGCGCGCCGCGAGCTGCGGGGGCTTGGCGACTTCGGCAAGACCAAGCACTCCGCAATAGAATGCGCGCGCCTTGTCTTCGCCCCCCGCAGGCATCGCCAACTGGACGTGGTCAAGGGAGCAGATCCGCACCCTTCGAAAGATACGCGGGGCGTGGCCCGAAGCACGCGGCGCTCTCGACAACCGAACGGCGCTTGGCCAATCCGCGAGCGGAGCCCTCGCACGGGGAAGCGACGCATCAAAGAGATCAGGCGGAAGGCGTTTTTGGCGAAACCCTCCGAAGGCCTCCTCTTCAGCGCGTCGCGACGAGCTCGAACACGGGATACTGACTCGCGAGGGGTGCGAACGCCGCCGCAGGGGATCCAGCTGGGATGGGAAAAAAGCGACCGACGCTGAGCTTGAACTGGTCGAGATAGGCTTTCAGGAGCTCGGGCTTCTGGGCGTCTGGGATGGTTCTCACCTCGAATTCGGTGCGCCGCATGCCCTTCTTAAGGATCACCCGGCCCGCCGCGAGCGCGTTTCGCACCCACTGCGTGTTGCCGCGAGGCGCAACCAGGTATCGGCTGCTGCCAAGGCTCAGCACGTCGACCGGCGTCGAATAGAGCTTGCCGCTCGTGCGACCGCGTACTTGGAGGAGATAGTTGTGGCGGAAACCGATGCCCAACCCGAGGAAGAATCCCACGGCGCGATTGAACAGGAATTCGACGGAGCTCGGCCTCTCGAACGCGGTGGGGTCAGGGCTCACGCGGTTGCCTCCGAGTGAATGGGTCCAGTATGCACCTACGCCACGAGCGGCGCGCGGGCCACGAAGAAGAGCCGGCGGAACGGGAAGATCACCCCGTGCGGCCCTTGCGCATATGCCCGCGCGATCCGCCCCTGAAGTGCGATCTCGAACTCGCGGGCGTCGGCCTGGGAGAGGGTGGCGAGGACCGGCCTTAGGGCGGTGCCTTTCATCCAATCGACAATCGCGCTCGCGGCGGGGAGCTCGTGGTAGTAGATCGTTTCCCATGCCTCTGCCTCGAGCCCAAGGCCAACGAGTCGCGCGAGGTACCACGCCGCGCTGGCAAGAGGCTGCGGGCTCCGCACGTCGCGCAGGTGGCGGGCCCACGGCTCCTCTGCGGAGAGCTCCGCCAGGATCCGGTGGGAGGCCTCTCCCTGATTGTTCGGGATCTGAACGGCGAGCACCCCGCCCGGTGCGAGGAGCCGCGCCAGATGCTCGAGCACGAGGGCATGGTCGGGTACCCAATGGAGTGCGGCATTCGAGACGATGAGGTCGAGTGGGCGCCCCGGCCGCCACTCCCGAAGATCCGAACGGACGAATGAAAGCTGCCCCCGTTCGGGCAGCGCAGTGGCGCAGGCGAGCATCTCGGCGGATTCATCGATCCCCCAAACCTGCGCTTCCGGCCAGCGCTCCAGCAACTCGCGCGTGAGCTCGCCGCTACCGCAGCCGAGATCCGCGACCGCACGCACGTGGCACTCCGGGATGCGCGTGAGAAGGTCGTGGAAGGGCCGCGCTCGTTCCCGCCGGAACTGCGCGTACTGCGCGGGATCCCAGCGCGGCGGCTCGCCGGAGCGGCGTTGTCCGCCCGCGCTCAGGTTTCCTCCAAGGCCAAGCCGGCCACGAATCCGCGGGGTTCGCCCAGTGCCTCCCGGCACGCGAGGGCCCAGCCCGGAGCATTCACCGTGACGACGAGCGCTGCCCGGCAGCTGTCGACATAGCGGGACGCAGGCTGGCTTCGCTCCAGCAGGTGGACAAGCGCGTCCTCGAGGGGCTCTCCCTCGTGATCTTCCGTGAGCACGATGCTGGCCTCTGTGGCTTCGGTCTCCGAGAACAGGATGGCGTCGTCGACGAGGGCGCGGATTCGTCCGCACGCTGGGCCCCATACGGCGAGATACACAGCGCCCTGGCCGAGGAGATTTGCAGCACAGCGATGCAGATCGCCCGCCTGCGTCGCACGCCCATCCAGGACGAGAAGGCAGGCAAAATGGCGGGTCGGGATGCGCAGCTTCGCGGGGAGCTCATCCAGTCGGTCAAGCTCGAGAAGGAAAAGCTCGCGATCAGTTGCGGTGTCGTAACCGACCGCAGCGGCAGCCGCCTGAGAGCGCGGTCGCGCGGCGGTCCTGGCGCTCACTCCGAATACACCGTGAGAAACGTGCAGCCGTGCTCACTGCGCACGTCGTCATCGAGGGAAGCGGTGGCGGCGACGCTCGCCCACCCCGGGCCGAGGCGCCTGCCGCGTTGGATGAGTTCGCCCTCGAGGATGTAGACGAACTCCGGGCCGCGGTGAATGTGGGGAGGGAAGACGGCGCCCGGCTCGAATCTCACCAGTTGCATCGAGTACCCGTCGGCCATTCCCAGGTCTTTCACGCAGACCTTCGCTGCAGCGGTCGACGGGCGAAAGGGTTTCTTACCCGCGTTGGTGAAGACAAATCCCTGCTCGCTCCCGTGCGTCGGATCGCTCATTCCCTACCTACGCACCGCCTACCGCCCCCTCGGTCGTGCCGCGGCCTCATTTCTCTTCAAGCGGGACTCTGCTCGATGATGCCCGATCGAGGTTCGGGGAGCGAGCGGGGCGGATTCGCCTGCGCCTCCCGCGATTTGGCTCGAGCAATCACTTGTGGCTGTGGACTCGCGTGGAACGCGAGCGGTTCTTTACCAAGGCATCGGCCGCGCCCTCTCGCACACGCCCTCCCCAATCTCAAGCCCCCTCGGCGGTTCTCCGAAGAAAAATCAGCCCCTTCGTGCGTGCCGGGCCCGGAATGCGCGGCACCACGTCGGCTCTTCCAAGGAGGGGGCGATGTCGGCCGAAAGCCTCCTTCTCGTGGACGATGACCGCGTCGTTCACGAAGCGCTGGAACGCGAGCTCGCCGGGCGAGTGGAACGCGTCCTCCATGCTTTCGAGCCCGAAGAAGGTCTTAGGATCGCGCTCAAGGAACGGCCGGACATCATTCTGCTCGACGTGAACTTGCCTCGCATGGACGGTCTCAAGCTTTGCCGCCACCTAAAGGAGACACCCAGCACACGGGATGTGCCCATCCTTTTTCTTACGGTAGACGGCAACGTGCAGCGACTGGCACGCGCTCTCGAAATCGGAGCCACCGATTACATCCGCAAGCCCTTCGATCCGGTTGAGCTGCGGGCGCGCGTGGCCGCGGCGCTCCGACTGCGTCGTATGATCGATCTCCTGCGCGACCAGGCGTGGATCGATCCACTGACGGGCGTCAAGAATCGCGCCGCGTTCGATGACGCGCTTGCCGCCGCCGCCGCCGCCTTCGAGCGCGTGGCTCAGCCCGCGGCGGTCCTGCTGATCGACCTCGACCATTTTAAGAACGTGAACGACCAGTACGGCCACGGCGTCGGCGACGAGCTGCTGCGCCGCGTCGGTTCGGCGATCCGTGCCTGCTGCCGTCCCTACGACACCGCCTGCCGGTTCGGGGGGGATGAGTTTGCCGTCGTCTACACGCAAGCCGAGGGCATGGACGCGCGCCGTGCGGTCGTCCGTGTGCTCGACGCGATCCGCGAGATCTCCGTCACCACCGACGGGGGCCCTGTGCGTACCCGGTGCAGCGCCGGACTCGCCTGCACCAAGGGTAGCCGCGATCCGTTCGCCCCAGGGGATCTCGTGAAGGCAGCGGACGAGGCCCTCTACGAGGCCAAGCGCGCGGGCCGCGACCGGCTCGTCGTCCGGACCCGGGAGCGCTGAGCAGCGCTCCCGCAGCTCGCCTTCTGGTTCAGATCTTTGAGTATCCGGACCCTGGAACGTCGACGCCGATACCGCGAGCATGCTCGATCCAGCCGAACTCCTGCAGGATCTGTTGGCTGTACGTGACACGGCCCGCAACCTGCTCGATGGGCGCCGTCGCCAAAAGCAGCACCGCGCGCGCAGTCCACTCCGCAGGCTCACTGTTTGGCGCGTCGGGCCGATCGAGGAGGCGGTGGTGGAGCACCCCCGGCGTGGGGACGACGAGAGACGGCGAGACGCAGGTCACACACACGTTCGAGGCGTAAACCTCGGCAGCCAACCCCTGGGTGAAGCGCTCGAGGGCGGCCTTCTCAGCACCGTAGAGCGTCGCACCGCGCATGGGTGTTCCCTTGTACGGCCCCCGGCCCGGACCAATCGCCGCACCGCTCGAGATATTGACAATCGCGCCGGTGCGGCGCTGGATCATTTCTCCGAGCACGAGCCGACTCAGGAAAAAGGGTCCATTCACATTCACCGCGAGCGACTTCAGCCACTTATTTGGAGGGAACTCCGCGATCGGGAAGAAGTAGGTGAGCGCCGCGTTATTCACCAGGAGGTCGATCGGTCCCAGCGCCGTGCGCACCTCGTGGACGATGCGCTCGCAATCCTCCCACTGAGAGACGTCGCCCACGACCGCAGCTGCACTTGCGCCTGCTTCTGCAATCTCGCGCACCGTCGTCTCGAGCGAGCCTTCAAAGAGGCTGTGCCCCCCCTCCTTGAGCGTCCGTGCAACACAAGCGACGTGCGCTCCTTCCGCCGCGAAGAGGCTCGCGACCGCCTTTCCGATGCCACGGCTTGCCCCCGTGATTAGGGCAACCTTGCCGTCGAGCTTGCCCATGGGCCTCCTCGCCTTAGGGCGCCCCGGAGCGGCCCAGCGTTTCGTCGCACGATCCTCTCGTACGGGCTCCGCTTCCTGGTCCCTTGTCGACGGCGCTGTCCTACCCGCCCGCACACCAGAAGCTCTGCGGAAAGGGAGCGCGAGCGAACGGACGTGCCGGGCGCTGCGAGCGGGTTCCTTCGAAAGCGAGCTTCCGTCTGGGTTGCAGAAGTACCCGTTCGGCTCTTTCTCTGCCAGTCAGTCCGTCGCTAAAGCTCGCGACGCTCTGCGCCTTGCCTCGCACCTGCGGGACGATTGGCCGCGGTCGGAGGGGTGGGATGAGGTTCCCGTCGGGAGGCTTTTCTCCTGCCCGACGGGTTGTGGAGTGGACGCTGATCAGGGGACGCGCGGAAACTGCGCGCTCGGCCGGGTCGACGGTTAGTGCACGCGGGTAAAGACTTCGGTGGCCCCGGAGTCGCCCGCACGGGTCCACATCCGGTTTCCGTCTACCACGAACACGCGACGAACGCGCCGGTGACGCTCGGGATCGAAGTGCTCGACCACGAATGAGCTTCGATCGGACGGCTTGATGGAGCAGGGATACGTCGCGTCCATCGTGGGATGGTGCGTATGACACGTGCCGGGACTGAAAGTCAGTCTCACCCGGGCCGGGGCAACCGCTGTCTCTTGCACGAGCGAACTCCCGCCGGAGGAAGTCGCCAGTGCTCCCGTCGTGGCCACCGGATCTTGCGACTGCCACGTCCCAAAGAGTGCAGGTCTCGCGTGGGGCTGGGGCGTGGAGAGGAGGATCAGGAGTAGAGCGAACTGGTCGGGCCGCATGCCCCTCTATCGGCCACTGTGGTCCAAAGACACTGTGACTCGGCTCACGGCAAGAGGCGCTCTAAGGTGTCGAACCCTCGAGGAAACTCTCGAAAAATAGGCAACGAGGTCGTAAGTCCGGCGGGCGCGGTCGGCAACTGGGAGGGAGCGCGGGACTAGGAGGTTCACGCCGCGATGCCGCTCGCCTTCCGCTGATCCCTGGCGGGTGCGGGCGGCTCCGCCCGGGGGTGCATTGCCCGAGCCCCTAGCCCACCTGCGGCAGGGACTTTTCCCCGAGCTCCTGCGCGAAGCGGTTGCGGACGCTTTCCACGAACTTCTCCAGCTCGGCCGTGGCGAACGTCTCGTGGGAGATCTCGTCCAGCACGCGGATCCGGATCTCATGGCGACCCTGCAGCACGAACCCTCGCTTGGGCAGCGCGTTGCCCGTGCCTTCCAGGACGATCGGGAGCAGCGGTACGCCCATGCTTTGTGCGAGCGAAAAAGCGCCGGGCTTGAAGGAGCGCAACCGACCGTCCATCGAGCGCGTCCCCTCCGGAAACATCATGATCGAGTTCCCACCTGCGAGCGCTTGCTCGCAGGCCCGCATCATCTTCGCGATGCTTTCGCGATCGCCACGACGCAGCTTGATGTAGCGATTCAGGCTCATGTTCCAGCCGATGAAGGGAATGCGGAAATTTTCGATTTTTGAAACCCACTTGAAGTGCCTGAAGAGTCGGAAGAGAACGAGAATATCGAGAAGCGACTGGTGATTCGCGACCATGACGTAGGCCACGTCGGGTCGAATCTTCTCGCGCCCGATCACCTGCACCGGCCAGGCAGGGTTGAGCCAGGTATAAAGGGATGCCCAAAAGCAGGTAAAGCGGTGGAGCGCCACCAGCTTGCGGTCAAAGGGCGCCGTCACCGCCCAAATGAGCACGGCGACCGGAAACAGCAGGACCGAGCTCACAGCCAGGAAGATCCAGAAGCAAAGGGACATGAGCCGACGCCGCACGCGCCCTGTGTAGCACTGCGCCGCACAGCGGCGAAAGGGCGGTCCCCGGCCGCCGGGATGGGCTAGCGTCGCGCCATGCCGAGCTCCGAGACGGTGACGAAAGGGGTACGGGTCGAGGTCACCTCGCGTTACGTGGCCGAACGCTCAGCGCCCGAGGATGGGGAATGGTTCTTCGCGTACACCGTGCGCATCACGAATGAGGGTTCTGAGAGCGTGCAACTCATCTCACGCCACTGGATTATTACCGATGCCGAGGGCCGGCAGCAGGAGGTGAAGGGCCCGGGTGTGGTCGGGGAGCAGCCGACGCTGCGACCCGGCGAAAGCTTCGAGTACACCTCTGCGTGTCCACTGGGCACGTCCATTGGTGCCATGCAGGGCACCTATCAGATGGTGACAAGCGGTGGAGAACGCTTCGACGCGACGATCGCGCCTTTCACGCTCTCCGAGCCCTACGCGATGAACTAACCCCCATGCAAGAGGAGCCTCGCCCGTTTCGCACCCATCCTCCGCGCTACAGCAGCGCGCCGCTCCCGGCAAGTCGCTACGTGCCCGGGAGCGGGGCTGCGCACCCCGGGCAAAGAACGGAGGCCGCTGGCCCGGGAACGCCGGCCAGCGAGCCACTTCTCCCGTGCGAACGCTGGGGGGAGCAGGCGAGCTACATCCACGGGGTCGATCTTTTCAACCACGCCTTCTGGTGGGAAGCGCATGAGGCGTGGGAGAGTCTTTGGGCCCGGGCGGAAGGCACGCAGCGCCTATTCCTGCAAGGCCTGATTCAGCTCGCTGCCGCACTCCTCAAGCACCACGTTCGCAGCGCCGCCGGCTCCGTCAGTCTGGCCCGCGAGGCGCGCGGGAAGCTGGTCGCGGTCTGCCAGCGAGAGCGTTTGGCGCGCGGCGAGCGCTTTATGGGGGTCGACGTGCCGGCGCTGCTTCAGGCCATCGATGCGGCGTTTGCCCCCGTGTTTCAAGCCGAGCGTCATGGGGTTGTTCCGCCACTGGCCGCCCCGTTGGTGCTCGAACTCGGCGGGAGCTAGTCGCGTGCTGTCGCTGCGTGGTGTTTCGAAGACCTTCGGCCAGACGCCGGCCGTGCGTGACGTCGACTTGGACTTCGCTCCCCACACCACCACGGTATTGATCGGTGCGAGTGGATGCGGAAAATCGACGCTCCTGCGCCTCGCGCTCGGACTCGTGACGCCAGACCGAGGCAGCGTGCACCTCGACGGGGAGCGTCTCGATGCCCAGAGCGCTCCCGCCCTTCGTAGGCGCATGGGTTACGTGATCCAGGATGGGGGCCTCTTTCCTCACCTCGATGCACGCAGCAACGTGGGCCTCATGGCGCGTTACCTCCGCTGGGAATCCGAACGCACGAGACAGCGCGTTCTTGACCTTGCACGCCTCACGCGCTTCCCCGAGGACGCTCTCGAGCGCTTTCCTGTGCAACTCTCTGGAGGACAGCGCCAGCGGGTGGGACTCATGCGTGCCCTTCTGCTCGACCCGGAGGTGCTGCTGCTCGACGAGCCCCTTGCAGCCCTCGACCCGTTGGTTCGCGCTGAGCTGCAGGACGCGTTGCGCGAGATCTTTCGAGACCTGGGGAAGACCGTCGTGCTCGTCACCCACGACCTCGCCGAGGCTGCGTTCTTTGGTGATCGCATCGTCCTCTTGCGGGACGGAAGCGTGGAACAGTCCGGCACGCTGCGGGATCTAGTGGAAGCTCCGGCGGACGAGTACGTAAGGCGCTTCGTGCGCGCACAGCGCACCCTCCACATCACTGGAGCAGAGGCTGCGCGGTGAAGCTTCCGGGGCGCAGCGCCCGGCGCTGGCTTCTGGCCGCGACACTCGGCCTTTCGGAGTGCGTTCTTTCGCGCTCGGGAGACGCGGCGCGCGCGGCTACCCCCGTCATGATTGGCTCGAAGCAGTTCACCGAATCCGTGGTGCTGGGTGAACTCGCGACGGCCCTCGTGCGCGCCAGCGGCAGCAGCGCCCAGCATCGTAGCCAGCTGGGTGGGACGCAGGTCCTCTGGAATGCCCTCGTGCAAGGCGAAATCGACCTCTACCCAGAGTACACGGGGACACTCGAACAGGAGATCCTGAAGGGCGAGGGAGTGAGGGGAGAGGCCGCGCTTCGCAAGGCGCTCGCGTCGTATGGCGTCGTGATGTCGCGCCCGCTGGGTTTTAATGACACCTACGCGCTGGGCATGAAAGCCGCCCGGGCCGAGGCTCTCGGCATCCGCTCGATCTCCGACCTCCGCCGGCGCCCCGAGCTCCGCTTCGGCTTCACGAACGAATTCATGGACCGAGCCGACGGCTGGCCAGGGTTGCGGGCGCGCTACGCACTTCCGCAAGAGGATGTGCGCGGTCTCGATCACGATGTCGCCTACCGTGGCCTCGACGCGGACACAATCGACGTGACCGATCTCTATTCCACCGATGCGGACATCTCGTACTATGACATCCAGATTCTTCAGGACGATCTTCATTACTTTCCGGTGTATGATGCGGTCTGGCTGGTTCGGGCCGATCTGAAAGCGCGGGCGCCTGCCGCGGTGG
This sequence comes from Myxococcota bacterium, assembly GCA_035315025.1. Lineage (GTDB taxonomy): Bacteria > Myxococcota_A > UBA9160 > UBA9160 > UBA9160 > UBA9160. The sequence goes on along the minus strand of DATFYN010000047.1, from coordinate 5,373 downwards.
CTGCCATCGCTCGCCTCGAGGGGAAGATCGATGCGAGTGCCATGGCGGCGATGAACGCGCGCGCCAAGATCCAGCAGGTACCCGAAGCACGCGTCGCAGCAGACTTCCTCTCGGCGACTCTTGGCCTCACGGTGGTATCGGAAGAGCAGGGACGGGCAGCGCGGATCCTGCGGCGCACCGAGGAACACCTCGGCCTCGTGACGGTATCGCTCAGCGCCGCCCTGTGCGTGGCCCTTCCCCTCGGCATCTTGGCCGCGCGAAGGCCCCGACCCGGCGCCCTGGTGCTCGCTGCGACAGGCGTGTTGCAGACGATTCCATCGCTCGCACTCCTGGTGTTTATGATTCCCATCCTCGGGATTGGCGCCCCGCCCGCGGTGGCCGCGCTATTTCTCTACAGCCTTTTGCCCATCGTCCGAAATACCCACGCAGGTTTGACGGGCATCCCGGCGCCTTTGCGCGAGTCCGCGGAGGCACTCGGCCTCTCGCCGCGGGCCCGCCTTTGGCACATCGAGCTGCCGCTCGCCTCCCCATCGATCCTCGCCGGAGTGAAGACGTCTGCGGTCATCAATGTGGGCACGGCGACGCTCGGCGCGGTGATCGGCGCGGGCGGATATGGGCAGCCCATCCTGACCGGGATCCGCCTCGACAACGTGGGGCTCATCCTGGAGGGTGCCGTACCGGCTGCCCTTCTCGCGGTGGCTGTTCAGGCCCTCTTTGCCGGAGCCGAGCGCTGGGTGGTCCCGCTCGGCCTCCGGCTCGCGCGCAAGGATTAGTGCTCGCGTTCTCGCGCGCGCGACATACAATCCGGCTGGGGCCGTGGGGGGGGGCAGGAGGCCGCTACCATGGAGCCCTTGTACGGGGAGGAGTCTGAGCGCCGCGCGCAGGCGGGCTGCCCCATCCCCACCCCCAACCGCTACCTAACGATCCGTGCGACAACCGAGGCGTTGTGCGCGCCGCTCAGCGCCGAAGATGCTGCCCTCCAGTCGATGCCCGACGCGAGCCCGGCGAAATGGCATTTGGCGCACAGCTCCTGGTTCTTCGAAACGTTCGTGCTCTGTCCTGCCGTCCCCGGCTACCGCGTGCTTTCTGCTGCGTACCATCACCTGTTCAACTCCTACTACCAGTCGGTGGGATCGCCCTACCCGCGGCCTCAGCGAGGCCTCTTGTCGAGGCCCTCCTTCGACGAGGTCGTGGCATACCGCCGGCATGTCGATGCCTGTATGACCGACCTGCTGGCAACCCCGGGCATTGCCGAGCGCAGCAAACTGCTCGGTGTGATCGAACTTGGCCTTCAGCACGAGCAGCAGCACCAAGAGCTCCTCCTCACCGATCTCAAGCATCTCTTCTTCCAAAATCCGCTGCGGCCAAGCTATCGGACCGGAGCACCAGCCGTGGTGGCGGGGCCGCCAGCCGACCGATCATGGTGCGAGCACCCCGGCGGAATCGCTCGAATCGGCCACGATGGACAAGGTTTCTCCTTCGACAACGAGCGGCCTCGCCATCGCCGGCTCCTCGAACCCTTCGCTCTGGCTTCCCGCCTCGTCACGAACGGAGAGTGGATGGCGTTCATGGCCGATGGTGGCTACGAGCGTCCTGAGCTCTGGCTGTCAGACGGTTTCGACGCCACGCGCGCCGGCGGCTGGCGTGCCCCGCTCTACTGGGAACGCGACGACTGCGGATGGCAGATCTTCACCTTGTCGGGAATGCAGCCTGTCTCTCCCGACGATCCCGTGTGTCACGTGAGCGCATACGAGGCCGACGCATTCGCGCGCTGGGTGCGCGCGAGACTGCCCGGTGAAGACGAATGGGAGATCCTGGCGGCCGGCGTACCCGTAGAAGGGAACTTTGTGGAGAACGGTCTGCTTCGCCCGGCCTCCGCTTGCGGCGAAGGCGATGCACGCCGGCAGCTTTTTGGCGATGTCTGGGAATGGACGCGCAGCCCCTATGTACCGTATCCCGGCTATCGGCCGCCCGAGGGTGCGCTCGGCGAGTACAACGGCAAGTTCATGGCCAACCAGTGGGTCTTGCGAGGCGGCTCCTGCGCCACGCCGCAGGCCCATCTGCGCGCCAGCTATCGCAACTTCTTCCCCCCGTCGGCCCGCTGGCAGTTTAGCGGCGTGCGCGTTGCGCGAGACCTACGATGAGCCTGCGGCTCCGGCAAGCGGTCCCCCCGCTGGAGAGCTTCCGCGACGAGGTGCTCCGCGGCCTCGCGTGTCCCCGCAAAGAGCTCCCCTGCAAATACTTCTACGACGCTGCGGGCTCGGCGCTGTTTGACGAGATCTGTGATCTGCCCGAGTACTACCTCACACGCGCGGAGCTCGGGATCCTTCGCGCACACGCGGCGGAGATGGCCGCGCTCCTTGGACCGCGCTGCCTCGTCATCGAATATGGCAGCGGAAGCGGAGTGAAGACGCGACTGCTTCTCGACCGGCTGGTAGACGCGGCTGCGTACCTCCCGATCGATATTTCACCCGGTCCGCTGCGTGCCGCCGCGCACGCACTCGTGGCGGCGTATCCCACGCTCGAGGTCTTGCCCGTGTGTGCGGACTACACCGCTGAATATCCGCTCCCTCGCCCGCGCGCGAAGCCAGCACGCCGTGCCGTGTTCTTTCCAGGATCGACGATCGGAAACTTCACCCCGGGTGAGGCCGAGAGCTTTCTCAAGCATGTAGGCCAGGTGTGCGGGCGCGGCGGCGCGCTCCTGGTCGGCGTGGATCTCGCGAAGAGCTCCAAGACCCTGGAATGCGCGTACGATGACTCCCAGGGGGTGACCGCGCGCTTCAACCTAAACCTCCTCGCCCGCATCAACCGCGAGCTCGGAGCCGACTTCGATCTGGGCGCATTCCGTCATCGTGCAGTGTATGCGCGCTCCCTCGGGCGAGTGGAGATGCATCTCGTGAGTGAGCGCGCTCAGGAGGTCCGGGTCGCTGGATCACGCTTTGCCTTCTATGCCGGGGAGGCGATCTTGACGGAATGCTCGTACAAGTGGGATCTGGCCGATTTCGAGCAGCTTGCACGGGGCGCGGGCTGGCGGGTGGCTCGCGTCTGGAGGGACCCGCAGCGAAAGTTCAGCGTCCAATACCTGACCGTGGAGTAACCGAACCGACGGGAGGTCTGCTCCGGGATCTAGGCATCCACCCGAACACCACGCCAGAAAGCCACGTAACCCGCGATTTGCTTCGCCGCGGCCATGGGCGCGGGGTAGTACCATGCGGCATCCCGGTTCGCCTCATCTCCCACGAGGATGTCGTAGTAGCTCGCGACTCCCTTCCAGGAGCAGGTGGTATGGGTCGCGCTCTCCCGCAGGTGCTCGCGACGCACGCTCTCGGGGGGGAAGTACTGGTTGCCCTCGACCTCGAGGCAGCGATTGCTCTCGGCGATCACGACGCCCTTCCAGACGGCCTTGGCCATGCCCGTGGCTCCTCCTCCATCGGAAAGCTAGCTCGCGAATGACCGGCCCTGACACGCCGGGCTGGTAGCATGCCGCCATGCCGGAAATGGTCGTGGCCCGGGGAGCGCGGGCGATTCAGAACCGCCTTCTGCGCGACCTCGCGGTGCTCCTGCCCTCGGGCGAGGCGCTCGCGCGCGGGCTCGAAAGGCCGGTGAGGATCGTCGTCCCCTCGCGCAGTCTGCGCGACCACTTGGGTGGCGCGATCGTCCGGCACATGGATCGCGCCGTCGCCGGCATCGAGATCCATACCCTTCACGGACTTGCGCGCGACGTACTCGAGCGCACGGGCCAGCGAGCGCCTGTCGGCGAAGAACTGCTGCCGATCCTCGTGAGCCGCAGCGCGCGTCTCGAGATGGAATTGCGCGAGGGCCTCGAGCCCCTGCGTGAGGGCTACGCCGCCCTCACCGGGACGATCACCGATCTTCTCGATGCGGGCTTTGACACGGCACACGCGGCCGCGCTTGACGACGCACTGAGCGAGTTCGACTCGCGCAGAGAAGGGAGCGCGCGCGGCGGGCGGTCGATCGCGCGCATGCGGGCCCTCGTCCGAGTGGCCGCACGCACCACACGGGAGTTTGCGCGTCTTGGCCTTGGCCGAGCTTCTACGCGTCTTCAGCTCGCGCGCGAGGCCATCGAGCGTGATGCCGAGCGGGCTTTGCCCGCGCGAGCCGTGCTGGTGCACGGCTTCGCCGATGCCACGGGGGAAGCTTCCGCGCTGATCGAGGCCCTGTGCCGCCACCGCGATGCAACGGTGTACATCGACCATCCACCGGATCCCGCGAACCCGTTGCAGGCGGACTTCGGGGTCCGCTTCACGCAGCGTCTTCGCGAGCGGCTGCTCGGCACTGCGAAGCTCAGCGAGGACGCTCATCCGGAGCCGGCTCGACCGAGCATCGAGAGCCTTCGGGCAGGAGAGGGACAATCGGAGGTTCGCGCGGTGGCGGATCGCGTGCGCCGCCTGCCCGATGGTCCCGAGCCACCCCGCCCTGAGGAGATCGGAATCGTGGCGCGAACGCTCGGGCCGTACGCGCTGGCGCTTCGCCTGCACCTCGAGCGCCTCGCAATCCCGTTCTCCTCGCCCACGGCGCAGGCGCCACGGAGCCCCGTGTGCCGCCGCGTCGACGCACTGCTCGATCTCCTGCGACGGCGCGAAGCCACGCCTGCGGATCGATGGCTCGAGGCGCGCGCAGACCTCACGTCTGAGCGGCGATGCGATCTGCGCGTGGCATTTCATGCCCTCGGTGCGGCGCGCCTGGGCGACGTGGCTCAACTTGTCCCCGGGCGCGATCTCGATCCGCACAGGGACCGTCCTCTGCCCGTGTACCGCGGTCTCGGGCTCCGCGGCTCAGCGTCGAGCCAGTCCGTGGACAACGCGCGGCAAGCTTCTGCGATGCCGCGGATCGTGTCCTTCCGTGCCCTCGACGCTGCGATCCAAGCCGCGGGGCGTCTTTGCCAGCGTTTCGCGGCCCGGCCATCGAGCGCACCCCTCGCACAGCATCTCACGGGGATCTGCGAGCTGATGCGCGAAGACCTCGCATTTCCCCTCAGCGTTCTCGCGGGGGCCGTTCGCAAGCTCGAGCACGCCCTGCCGTCCGAGTTCCCGCTCACGCCGGACGAGTTCCTCTCAGTGTGGGAGGGCGCTCTCGCGACCGAGCTGCCCGAGGCGCTGGGCGGCGCGGGGGCAGGCGTTCAGGTGCTGGATGCGATGGCGGCCCGGGGGCGCACATTTTCTCATCTCTTCGTCCTAGGGATGAATCGTGACGTCTTCCCGCGGGTCGTGCTGGAAGATCCCTTCCTGCCCGATGCGGTACGACGGGTGCTCCTGCCGGTCTTGCCCGACTTGGCGCTCAAAGAGACAGGCTTCGCCGAGGAGCGGTACCTGTTCGCGCAGCTCCTCTCGGCAAGCCCCCGCGTCACCCTCT
>DATFYN010000046.1:0-6579 GCA_035315025.1 Myxococcota bacterium | reverse complement strand
GCTCACGAGAACGTCCGCGGCGGTGACTACTACCAACTGCCTCTCACGAAAGGACCGAACGATGCTGAATGAACCGACGATGGAGAAGCTGCGCGCCTTGCGCCTCGGCGCACTGGCCGCAGCGTGGGTCGAGCAGCAGCGAAACCCACAGGCCAGCAGCCTTGGCTTTGACGAACGCCTCGGCCTCCTGGTCGATGCCGAGTGGCTCGATCGCCAGAATAAACGCCTCGCTCGCGCTCTGCGCGAGGCGAAGCTGCGCCTCACGAGCGCTTGCATCGAGGACGTCGACTATCCGGCCCGTCGCGAGCTCGATCGGGCCGTGGTCCGCCAGCTCGCTACCTGCGTCTGGATCGAGCAACACCATAATGTGATCATCAGCGGCCCCACCGGCGTCGGGAAGACCTACGTCGCTTGCGCCCTCGCCCAGCAAGCCTGTCGCAAGGGCTACCGGGCGCTCTACCGGCGCACCTCACGCCTGTTCGACGAGCTCACCCTGGCCCGCGCCGATGGCACCTATGCGCGGCTCCTGGGCCGGCTCACCCGCATCGACCTGCTCGTCCTGGACGACTGGGGCCTGGCGCCCGTGGGCGAGATGGAGCGGCGGGACCTGCTTGAGATCCTGGAGGACCGCCACGGCAACCGATCGACCCTGCTCACCAGCCAGCTCCCGGTGGCCCGCTGGCACGATCATCTCGGGGATCCGACCATCGCCGACGCGATCTGTGACCGCCTGCTCCACAACGCCCACCAGCTCGTGCTAAAAGGCCCCTCGCGAAGGAAGGAGTCGCTCAGCAAGGCATAAACCCAACCAGCGTCGCTCCGCTCCGTTCACGATGGCCGATCGGAGCATTCACGATGAGCGAAATGCGCAGTCGCGCGCTCACCGGGTCAGCTCACGAGGGAGACCGGCAACGTGCCCAAGGCTGCCACCTCTTTGGCCAATCACCGCGACGCTTTCTACCAGACACGAGGCGCCTCCTCGCTCGGCGGCCTAACGCCTCGTCGAGAAGCGGCGAGGCCTCCAGGCCCCACATCCAACCCGGGTCAAGCCCCCCGTCAAGGAGACCACTATTCTTCGAGGCGGTGGATCGCACGATCTGAAGCCAAACCTTGACCGAGCGTCGGTTTGGCTGTTTGCGTTGAGTCACGCACTAGGCGATTAGGCGCTTGTGAGGTGTCCTTGAAAATCCGCTCGACATCAGTGTTCGCATTCTTCTTGTGTCTTCTATTCCTTTCCTGCCGGGAAACGAGCCGCGGGAGCGGCAGTGAGTGGTGCCTCGGCATCCGCTCGAAAGTTGGCCGCGCTCTAGGTGACGCGTTCACCAAGAATGTTTTCGGGCCTCGACTCCACACCTACTACATCGCAGCCGACGAGGTCGTCTGGAATTACGCGCCCCGCGGAAGAAATTTAACGGGAACCCCCGGCCCAGAGAAGGAAGGAGCGAGCCTTCTGACGTTCCGGAAGGCCGTCTATCACGAATACACCGATGCAACGTTCAGCACTCTCAAGCCGCGTTCGCCGGAATGGGAACATCTCGGCATTTTAGGTCCGCTCATCCGCGCCGAGGTGGGAGATGTGATCAAGGTCGTCTTCAAGAACAATACGAAGCTCCTTTGCAGCATCCACCCTCACGGTTTGGCCTACGCCAAGGATTCCGAAGGCGCCCTTTACAGCGACGGCAACCCGGCCGAATCAAAGACGGGTGATGCGGTTCCACCCGGACAGACTTACATCTACACCTGGACGGTTCCGGAGCGTGCAGGCCCGGGGCCGGGAGATTCGAGCTCGATATTGTGGGTATATCACTCGCATTTCGTCGAGCCGAGGGATATGAATACGGGCCTGTTCGGGCCAATCGTGATAAGCGCAAAAGGATCTACCAAAGCTGATGGAACGCCCAAGGATGTGGATCGCGAATTCATTGTCGCCTTTGCGGTCTTTGACGAAACAGAGAGTTGGTATTTTGAATCAAATGCAATGAACGAGAGGAAATATACACCGGGTCTGAGATTTACCGATCCGATCTTTCGCCAGCGGTATCTGCTCTATAGCATCAACGGACTCATCGAAGGTAACATGCCGATGTTAACGATGAAAAAGGGGGAGCGAGTCCGCTGGTATTTGTTCGCAAACAGCAACGAAGACGATGTGCACACTCCTCATTGGCACGGTCAGACAGTTCTCTTTAACAGTATGCGCACCGACATGGTTCACCTGGAACCGATGATGATGGTCCAGGCAGACATGGTGCCCGACAATGTAGGAACGTGGCTCTTCCATTGTCACGTAAATGAGCACATCGAAGGTGGCATGCAAGCGCTCTTCACGGTGGTTCCCCAATAGGTTGCCGAGGCTAGGATGGAAGAGCGCAAGCGACGGCGTTCCAGCGCAGATCTGCTCCAGTTCGTACTTCTCGCTCGCGACATGGTAGTCACTGAGGCATTAGAGGCGCCGGGGCATGCTGGATCCGTGATGCCCCTGCGCTCTGCGCCTTGGTCTCGGCGCTTGGGTCTGTTGTCTGGCTGAGCCGCACTCGATCGAGGTGCTTGATATAGGCGGCTCGTCGCTTGAGGGGTGAATGCGGGATTTCCAGAAGATTGCGCCAATGAACTCGCCAAGATTTGGCCAGGCGGTGTCCGGCACGGCAGTGGGACCGAACTTTCCCACTCGGCGGCACGCATCATCGGTCATCAGACCACGTGGCGTAGCATCCATGACCGTTCTCCTGATTTGTCGGGAGAAGCGGTGGTGGTGGACGGCATGTTTGGTGGCTCGCCAGGGTGCTCCGGCTCCTACTACCGTATAAAACCCTCACTGCCTGCGAATAGCGGGGGAACTCTTCGCAATGAGGCGTGCGCGACACGCTCCCGCGACGCCGGCCGGAGCAGATCTGGAATCGCAAGGGAACTCCGATCACGCCCTCGAATTCTAGCCTTGGGTGGTAAAGCGCTGGCATCAATCCGACGACATAACTGTGAGTCTACCTGGAGTGGTATTGGCGGTGGATTCTCATCGAGACGGCCGCTTCGCACTGCGCAGAGCTCCGCCCTCAGGCCGCGCCTCGACGGGCCAAGGCCCAGGAGACGATGTCTTCCGGGTCTCGCTGCTCTTGGGGCCCCGCCGCCGAGCGGAAAATCCCTGATCTCGGTGTCCGATTTGCCCGGATCCGAGGATGGTCGGCCCGATGGGTCTCGGAGATAATGTCTGTCTTAAGTGAGGTGACCAACCTCATTTGTGACAAGAGACGAACATGAACTACGAAGATCGCGATACTTATGGCATGTACAAAGGCAATACCAGCGGTGGACCCGGACCCGATGTGCGGCGCGGACCCGGACCCGACCTGGGGAAAAGCTTTTCGTGGTGCTTTGGAGCGCCTTGACGCTCGATACGAAGAACAAGCGCTTCGTACTAAATCTAGAGAAGGATCGCCTCAAACATGCACCGGGATTCAATAAGGACAAGTGGCCCAACATGGCAGACCAGTCTTGGGTGAAGGAAATCCATGCTTACTATGGGACTAAGCCGTAGTCGGATGACCCGCGCGTGTAACTTATTCTCGCTACCTCGTCCTTCTACGCCGTTTCTTAACCTATCCGATTCTCGCAGCTCGTGACCGGAGCTGACACGACGCACGGCCAGGCTGTCTCCTGCGACTTCGCAGGAGGAGGAGAGTGGGATCCTACGGCTATGTGGTCTTGGAGAGCGTGGCGTGGATCACGATCGGCCCCTCCAGGGACCGGATCGCCGCCCGCTTGGCCGAGATCTTGCCCTGGAGCCACACGATCTCAGGGCTTGCGCAAAGGTGATGATTGCACTCCACGATGTCATCACGGCAGGATTGGAATTCACCAGGCCCATCCTTAAGTCGCCGAACCCACAACAGACGAAGAGGCATCATGTTCCAACTGTCTGATCCCATGGCGCGTGTTCTTGCCACCGCAACGCTCCTGAGCGCCCTCGTTCTCCCAGGTTCTTCGCATGCGGCCCCGACTATCCTGGACCAAGGAGCCTGCGGCGACGCTGCTCCGGGTATGGCAATATTGGCCCAGGTCAGCCCGCCAGAGGCCGCGGCCGCTCCTCAACAGACTCCGAGCAGGGAGACTCCCCGCGGACTCTCTCACGAGGACCGGGTCGAGACGCGGATTAAAGAGCTGCACCGCAAACTGAAGATTACCGCCGCTCAGGAGTCGCAATGGAATAATTTCGCGCAGGTGATGCGAGAGAACGCCCAGGCGGTCGATCTCGTTCTCAAGGAGCGCTCCGAGAACCTGCACGCAATGAATGCCGTTGAAGACCTCCGCTCGTACGAAAAGCTGGCCGATGCGCACGCGGAGGGACTCAAGAACCTCGTGCCGGCATTCGAGGCTCTCTACAACAGCATGTCGGACGATCAGAAGAAGACTGCCGATGTGGTGTTTGCAAAGCACGAGGGGCGACCGCGGCACGCCAGCAAGTGATCGTGGCGCATCGATTGAACGGCGGAAGCCACCTAAGGAAGAGAACAACGTCATGCAGACCGAACGCGGCCACACGAAACGTAGTCCGCACGTCAAACTGATCCCGATGCTGCTCGCTGCCGCATTCCTGGTTACCACCGTGGCGATCTCCCCGGTGCTGGCCAAGAAAAACGAGGACCAGCGCCACGGCGACGATCGACATCACGAACACAAGGAGCACGACAAGCACTGGCACGAGTATCCTCGGCACGTCTACTACCCTCCGCCGGTCGTCTATGCACCGTCCCCGGAGTACTTTTACCCTCCTCCTCCGCCGGTCTATTCGCCGCCGGCACCGACCATCAATTTCATCATTCCCTTGAGTATCCACTAAAGGTTTTGTGTCATAGGACGAGTCGTTTTCTATTCGAAGTCTAGAGCCAATGATGAGGCTTGCCATTCGCTTTCCCTCTGCGGGGGGTCCCCCTCGCCCGAGCAAGGCCCGCCAATGAGAGCCTTCGAAGCCCCGCTGCTCCTCGCCGCGGGCTGTGAGGCCTTGCCGCTGCCCCTCCTGCCCGTTTGGACGACCCAGCCGCCGTGGCTCACGGCCTTATTGGTCAGACCGCAAGGCTCAACATAGTGTTCCTGCCGGCGCTTCCCGGCGGGCCAAGCGGCAGCTCGGAGTGAGCAAAGCCGGGCGCAGTGCACGCTGGATCTAAAAATCTACGACAACACTGGCAAAGTCGTCGCTACGAGTACATCTGCGAGAAGAGGAGAAATCCGCGGATCGAAGGCGAGACGTGCTTCAGGGCGTAGTAGAGGTTCCGGGGCAGCATTGCCACACCATCCATGTCTGCCGTCATGCCGGCAAAGAGGCCGCGAGCTCGGCTCTCGTCCCCGCTTCCGACGCATACGAACGGTCGAACGACGAGCCGCGCCGCCTGGCGTTCATGCACCGGCGGCGATCGCCGACGTCGGCTCTTCTTGTCAGTTCCTCTTGGGCAGAAGAAGCAGGATCCCGCCAGCCACTATAGCCCCCACGCCAGCCCAGACTGGCACGTTGACCTTCTCGGTGTCCTTAATCGACAGCTCAAGCGGGCCCAGCTTTGCCTCGTGGGTCTCCTTGGTGTAGCTAAACCCGCCATACACCAGTCCTAGGATGCCGGCGATGATCAGCACGATTCCCCCGATCTTGACTGCGCTCATTCCATCTCCTCCCGCAAAAAAACCGTCCCGTCTTCTTGTCGAGATCGCAATCCTGCTCATTTCCGTGGCGACCCCTTGGAGCAGCTCGGAAACGTCGAGCCGGGCTGGTGGATGGGCCCTACTCTGTCCAGCGAATCCGCACACGACGCCTTCCCCATGTGCGCGCGGCCCCGACGTCGTTTCCCATGTATATGTCAATCCGTTCCCGCCATTCGTCGCTCAAACGGTCGCCGACCTCCCACTCGCCCTCGAGGCCATCGATCGTGATGCGTACTCCATGGTGCAGTCCCTGGACCTCGAGGTCCCGGGAGATCGCGACGATGCGCATGCCCGGGTGAAGACGCAGTCCGAAGGCTGTGAGCGTGCCGTCGCCCGCGGTCTGGTTGGAAATCGAGTTGTAGGCCGTGGCCGTGACCTCGAGGGAATGTTCGTGTGGAAGTGGCAAGGGCGTGGGTTCACGCGGCGCCGGCGCGGGACGCACGAGAGAGCACGCCGAGAGGAGCGCTGCGGCCGCCACGAGGCCTCCCCAGCGAACGAGCTTGACACGCCTCGCGACGGTCCATACGTCGAGCAGCCGTTCGGCCATGGTGGGCCTCCCTTTCGCGCGCGCAGTCTGACACGGAGCGCAGTCCGCCGCAGCGCCCCGTTCGGCTCGGAATCCTTCGCGGAATCCGCGCGGGTTTCCCCCGCCTCATCGCCATCGCGCACGAACTGCGCCGAGCCGTCCATGGCGAACCTCTCCCCTACGCCCGACTGACGGCTGAGGTAACCGGATAAGCACATAAGAATATTGGCTCTTCGCGTGATCGTGTGGGTGAATTTCGGGGTTCAGTCATAGCTCAGGAAGCATGCAGGTGAGGATCTTCAGGCGTAGATACTCCTCGTCCCGCAGTCCGTAAGCGCGGCGCTGGAGGACGCGGATCTTGTTGTTGA
>DATFYN010000045.1:0-6058 GCA_035315025.1 Myxococcota bacterium | reverse complement strand
GCATCGCAGGTACTCGACGCGGCGGGCCAGAAGCAGGCGGCTCATGCGGTGCGCGCCTCTCACCATCATGCGCGCGGCGAGCACCAGCTCGCAGCGAGCCATTCTGAGAAAGCGCAGCAGCTCGCGGGTGCCAAGGAACTGCGCGAAACGTCCTCTTCGTCCTCGGTCGAGCTCAAGACCTCCGCGCACATGTTCGAGACCGCCGGTGACAACGGCCGCGCCGCGGAGACCTATCGTGCGGCGGGTGACCTTCTTGCGGCCGCTCGCGCCTACGAGTCATCGTACGATTACGCAAATGCAATTGAATGTTATCGGAGTGCCGGCGAAGACACGAAGCTCGCGGAGCTCCTCGAGAAGACCGGCGACCATCTCGAAGCTGCGCAGATCGCGCAAAAACATGGGGATCTCGAGCGCGCGATCGCGAACTTGCAGCAGGTGGACCTACGCCAGCACGAGTATCCCGAGGCATGTCGCATGCTGGCCGAAATCTGTCATGAGCGCGGCGACGTCGACATGGCGGTCCACAAGTACGAAGAGGCAATCACAGCGTCCGGCGGCGACGATGCGGCGCTTGCTCTCCATGAAAGGCTGGCACAGCTGCTCGAGAGTGCAGGACGAAACGAGCAGGCACTCTCGACCTACGAGCTGATCCGGCAGCGAGACCCACGGTATCCGAACGTGACGGCTCGCATCGAGGCGCTCAAGAAGCGGTCGGAGGGCGCAGCCAGTGAAGACCCGCTGAGCCTCACCGCCGCCGGTGCGCAGCTCGTCCCTGAGAGCCTTGAGAGTCGCTTTGAACTCCTTGGGGAGCTCGGCCGAGGCCGCAGCGGCATGGTGATCAAGGCTCGCGACACACGCAGGGACCGGCTCGTGGCACTGAAGCGACTCCCTGCCGAGCTGCGGAGCCACGCGACGGCCAGCCAGCTCTTCTTGAGCGACGCGCGGGCGGCCGCAGCCCTCGACCATCCCAACATCGTGAAGATCCTCGAGGCCGGGGAAGCGCTCGGAGTCTACTTCGTCACGATGGAGCTCCTGGACGGATTCTCGCTCGACGTGGTCTTGCGCAAGCGCGGCCGGCTCTCGGGGCGCGACGTGGCACGCGTCGGCGTTCAGATTGCCGCCGGGCTTCAGTGCGCACACGCACAGGGTGTTCTCCATCGCGATCTCCGAAGCGCAAGCCTGCTCTTCACCCGCGACAAAGTGGTGAAGATCATGGGCTTCGGCCTCGGGAAGATGCGGGAGGAGCTCCGGCGTTCCGCGCCGTCGCTCGGGGGCTCGCCTGTGGAGCTTGCCCCCGAGCTGGCGGGCGGTGGCGCAGCGGACGAGCGGGCGGATCTCTATGGGCTCGGGGTAGCGCTCTTCGAACTCGCGACGGGTGCATTGCCGGGTGCGGGCGTCGAAGGGGTCTCGGGGGCCCTGGGCGAGCTGATTCAGCAGCTCCTGGCGCACGATCCCAGCAACCGGCCCTCGTCGGCAGCGCAGGTCGGCCAGCGCCTGCTCGTCCTCGCGCAGGAGCGATAGACTCCCCCGCGAAGGGAGTTGCCATGCTCCGCCTCTACACTTGGACAACACCCAACGGTCGGAAGGTCTCGATCGCGCTCGAAGAGCTCGGCGTACAGTATGAGGTGCGCCCCGTAAACCTCGGCGCCAACGAACAACTAAAGCCTGATTTCCTGGCACTGAACCCGAATCACAAGATTCCTGTCCTCACGGACGACGACTTGGTGATTTGGGAATCGGGCGCGATCCTGCTCCATCTGGCGGAAAAGTACGGCAAGCTCCTGCCGCCGGATTCAAAGGGTCGCATCGCGGCAATTCAGTACGCCTTCTTTCAAGCCGGCGGCATCGGCCCGAACCTGGGCCGCCTCGGCGCGCAGCTTCGCAGACCAGAGGGCGAGCGCAATCGCGAGATCGTTCAGATCTTCAGCGACGAAGTGAAGCGGCTGATCGTTGTGCTGGATCGCATCCTCGCCGACGGACGCCTCTACCTCGCGGGCGAGTACTCGATTGGCGACATCATGCACTATCCCTGGTTGCAGCCGCTGCATGGATTCCGCGCTCCGATGCTGATGGAGCAGCCGCGGGTCGTGGCGTGGCTCGACAGGATTGGCGCGCGGCCTGCGGTTCAGCGCGGAATGAAGGTGCCCTCTTAGGAGCGGCCGTTCGCGTCGCGAGCAGCGGCAGCGGACGGAGCCTCGGTCGCATTGGCGCCGCAGGAAATTTGCCCACCTGAGTCCCTGTGGACGCAACGTGCGAACCAAGAGCTGGGTACCCTGCGACAAGACCCGGCATCTCATCCAGGGTCAGTGGAGCGCCGCATCCGGCGAAAGTTCGGGCGCGGATCTGCCGATTTCCTTATCCTTCCGGCAACCAAACTAGGTGCAGCCGTTCGGCCCTGATGACGACGGGGAGGAGCCTCGCAAGATGGATCGCCAAAGGACGCAGCCAGGGGCGCCGGTCCCGGACCGCCGTCCCGAGGACGAGGGTTCAGAAACCAGCTGGTCGCAGGACGACGAGCCGATCTCGGACGTGCTGAAGGGCTTCGGCGTGAACGCCGCCCTCGTGGAGGAGATCCGGCAGCGCTACGAGGTCGACCCTACCTCCGTTCACCCGAGCTGGGGAAAGCTGTTCGAGCCTGCCAGCCGATCGGAAGAGGCACCCGTCGAAACCGCGCAGCCGGCCGAGGCGCCGGTCGAAGCGCCCCCCCCGCGGGACGTGGCCCCGCTCAATCGAGAGGAGGCGGAGAAGCACGCCCGCGTTCTGCGCCTGATCCACGCCTACCGCGCCCGGGGCCACCGTGTCGCCGCGATCGATCCGTTAGGAGGGCAATCTTCCTATTTCCCCGAACTCGACCCCGCGCACTACGGCTTCGGCCACGATGATCTCGAACGCTCGTTTATCGCCGGTGACCTGCCCGGCGGCCCGGTACAGCCGCTGCGCCAGATCCTCGATCGATTGCGCGCCACCTATTGCCGGTCGGTCGGAGTCGAGTTCACGCACATCCAAGACCCCGGGCGCAAAACCTGGGTCCAGCTACGGCTCGAGGAATCGTGCAACACCACGCCGCTCGACGCGTCGGAGCGGCTGCACATCCTCGAGAAACTTTCGGCCGCCGAGCTCTTCGAGCGGTTCCTCCACACCAAGTTCCTCGGGCAAAAGAGGTTCTCGCTGGAAGGAGCGGAGTCCCTGATTCCGCTCCTTGACACGATCGTGGAGGATGCGCCCGCGCACGGGATGGCGGAGCTCGTGATCGGCATGGCGCATCGCGGTCGACTCAATGTGCTTTCGAACATCCTTGGGCGCTCGCTCGAGGCTCTGTTCTCCGAGTTCGAGGATAGTCCGCTCCTCGAGAGTCCCTTTGGCTCAGGCGACGTGAAGTACCACAAGGGCTTCTCGACCGACCGCACGACGCGTCGCGGTCCGAGCGTCCACCTTTCCCTCACCTCGAATCCCTCGCATCTCGAAGCCGTGAACCCCGTCGTCGAGGGTCGAACACGCGCCAAGCAGATGCGTGCGGGCGACACACGCGGCCGCACGATCGTGCCCGTGCTGCTCCACGGCGACGCTGCCATGGCCGGCCAGGGCATCGTCGCCGAAACGCTCAATCTCTCGAACCTGGCGGGCTACTCGACGGGTGGCACGATCCACGTGGTCGTGAACAACCAGATTGGCTTTACTGCGACGCCCGCCGAAACGCGGTCCACGCTCTACTGCACGGACATCGCGAAGATGCTGCAGGCCCCGATTTTCCACGTGAATGGCGATGATCCCGAAGCCGTGGTGCACTGCGTGAAGGAGGCGATGGCCTATCGCCAGCGCTTCCTGAGCGACGTGGTGATCGATATGGTCTGCTACCGCCGTCACGGGCACAACGAAGGCGACGAGCCGAGCTTCACGCAACCGCTGCTCTACGAGAAGATCCGCAAGCACCCCGGTGTGCGACGGCTATACACCGACACTCTGCTGCAGAGGGGACTCTTGCGAGAGGAGGACGTCACCCGGATCGACGCCGACCTGAACGGTCAGCTTGCGCGGGCGCTTCAGGGCATCAAGACGAAGCCGCCGGCCGCCGCGGAGACGTACGAGCCGCTCGGCCCGTGGACGGGCTTCTCACGGACCTGTCCGCCCGAGGATCCGGAGACGGCGGTTCCGATCGAGCGCCTGGCGCAGGTCGCGGAGGGTTTGGGTGCCGTGCCGGGTGGCTTCCACGTCCATCCAAAACTCGCATCGCTGCTCGAACGCAGACGCAAGGTGATCGCGGAGAACTCCCCCATCGACTGGGCACTCGCGGAGGCCCTCGCGTTCGGATCGCTCGTCTGCGAAGGCACCCCCGTCCGCCTTTCCGGTCAGGACAGTGTGCGGGGAACGTTCAGCCAGAGGCACGCGGCGATCATCGACCAGGCCACCGGAGAGGAATATGTGCCGCTCGACCACCTGTCGACGACGCAGGCCCGCTTCGAAGCCTACGACAGCCTGCTCTCCGAAGCGGCCGTGCTGGGTTTCGAATACGGCTACAGCCTGGCCGACCCGCAGACCCTGACGCTTTGGGAAGCGCAATTCGGCGACTTCGCGAACGGTGCCCAAGTGATCATCGATCAATTCATCTCGAGCGCCCACGCCAAGTGGGGTCGCATCAGCGGCCTCGTCATGCTGCTGCCGCACGGCTACGAAGGACAGGGGCCGGAGCACTCCAGCACGCGGGTAGAGCGATTTTTGCAACTGTGCGCCGAAGACAATCTGCAAGTCGTGAACTGCACGACGCCCGCCCAGTACTTCCACGCACTCCGGCGCCAGATGAGACGAAACTTTCGTGCCCCCCTCATCATCTTCACCCCGAAAAGCCTGCTGCGTGCGCCACGTGCTGCATCGCATTCCGAAGACCTGGCCTCAGGCGGCTTTCAGCGGCTCATCGACGACGTCCGGGCTTCGGCGGCGCCCGAGCGCGTGCGTCGCGTCCTGCTCTGCTGCGGAAAGGTCTACTACGACCTGCTCGAGGCGAACGAAAAGCGTGAGGCCGCAGGGGCGAGTGCCGGCGAGGTTGCGCTGGTGCGGATCGAGCAGCTCTACCCTTGGCCTGCCGCGCAGCTCGCCTCGTCCCTTCAGCGCTACACCCGCGCCGATCGCGTGTTCTGGGTCCAGGAGGAACCGGCCAATATGGGCGGATGGACCTTCGTCCGGGAACGTATCCAGGATGCTCTGCTGCCGAGCCAGCAGCTCGCCTATGCGGGTCGCCCGGAGAGCGCCAGTACGGCGGTCGGCTCGCTGCGGCTTCATAAGGAGCAACAGGCCGCACTCGTGGCTGCGGCATTCGCGGGGTTGAGCTAGTTCCACTCGCGGGGCGGTCTCGGATACACTGGTCCCATGCCTACCCCCACCCATTTCGCAGCCTCGCCGGAGTCCGTTGGCATCGATTCCGCCAAGCTCGAGAAAGTCTTCGAGCGCGCCGAACGCGAGGTGCGCGAGGGCCTGCTGCCTTCGTGCCAAGTCGCCGTCGCGCGCCACGGCAAGCTTGCGGGCATGCGGACGTTTGGGAGCGTGACGCACGAAGGTCGGCCCGCTCCTGCAACGAACGAAACCCTCTACGTGGTGTTCTCGTGCACCAAGGCCATCACGTCCACTGCGGCCTGGTTGCCGCTGCAGGAAGGCAAGCTCGACCTGAAGGAGCGCGTCGCAGACATCCTCCCTGAGTTCGCCACGAACGGGAAGGATCGCATCACCGTCGAACAGCTGTTTACCCACACTGCGGGCTTTCCGTACGCACCGTACCCCCCCTCGGAGTGGCTCGACCGCGACGCGCGCCTCACCCGCTTCCGACGCTGGCGGCTCAACTTCGAGCCCGGCTCACGCATGGAGTACCACGCCACGTCCTCCATGTGGGTGATCGCGGCGATCGTGGAGCGGCGCACGGGTCAGAACTTCAACGAGTTTGTTCGCCAGCGCATTGCGGTTCCCCTTGGGCTCGACGATCTCTACGTGGGTCTTCCCCGCGAGCAGCACGGTCGCGTGGCGGACGTGGTTCACGTCGGTCCGGCGCTCTCGCCGGAGGAGCTCGCGAAGC
>DATFYN010000044.1:0-8700 GCA_035315025.1 Myxococcota bacterium | reverse complement strand
GCAACGCCCCGCTGCGCGAGGTGAGCCGCAACCTCCGCGCCGGCCGTCGCGCCACCGATCACCGCGACGGCGTGCGCGGGTGCGCCGGCGGAGGAATCCGTAAGGGTCGACATCTCGACCCGAAGATACCGTTTCGCAGGGCTGGATCACGACTCTCCAGAGGTTCTCCGTGATAGCCTCTCGGACGGCGGGCCCTTAGCTCAGCGGTCAGAGCAGCCGGCTCATAACCGGACGCGCCCAGGTTCGAATCCTGGAGGGCCCACCCGTAACACCGCGTGATGTCTGCGGTTTGTCTCCGGAACCCTTGTCGCCAGCTTGTCGCCAAGGCTTCGTTTCGGTCCTCAGAACTTCGACCAGCGCCGAGTCGGCGAGGCGCGCGTACCGACGTGTCGAGAGGATCGACGCATGTCCCAGAAACCGCTGAAGGAGACGCTCGGAAACGCCGCGCCGGATCGCATCGGTCGCAAACGAGTGCTTTGTGCCCTCGTAGAGCGGCACGTGCGGCAGCCCGGCATTGCTCACGGCCTTGGCCCAGAGCTCGCCCAGGGTCTTGTGCGCGTAGCGGTCTCCCGTTCGCGGGTTCGCGAAGAGCGGAGCGCCGCGCAAGCGCTGGTCTCGCGGCACGTTCCGCTCGATCCAGTCCGCGAGCACCTCACCGACCGGAAGACGCTTGGCCTTGCCGGTCTTTGTGCCGCGGATCGGTGAGGAGACGGATTTTCCTTTCACCGCCTTGTCCACTGTGACCCAGCCATCGTGGTAGTCCGATGCATCGAGCGCGCGGCCTTCACCGGGGCGGAGCCCTAGGTGAGCGAGAGCGAGGAAGATTCCGCGGTCATCCTCGGGGATGGCCTGGATCACGCGGTCCTGCTCATGGGCGGGAATGATGCGTGGCTCGTACTCAGGTCCCTTGGGGAACGGCGTCCTCGGCACCTCTCGAATCTCCCCGCGCAGGTGCAGCCACCCGAGGAACGCCCGGAAGGATGCGATCACGTTCCGGCGGGTCTTCGGCTTCAAATTCTTCTTCGCGAGCCACAGCGCGAAGTCCTCCAGCTTTCCGTACGTGATCTCGTGAATGCTGGTGTCGTCGAAGAAGGAGAAGTAGCCGCCGGGCCGAGTCGTCCGCTCGAGCTCCCGGACATATAGCGGCGAGAGAGAACCACCCTCCGCTTCGCCTCGCTTGACTTCGAGCCATCGAGCAAGCCGACCCGGCACGAGGTTCAGGTTGGCTTTGATCGGGAGGTATTCCCTCAGCACGTCCGCCAGGGGATGGCCATCGGCCACGCGACCGCGGATCTGCTCGAGGAGGCGCTGGGCAGCACGGTCGCTTCCTATTGGGATCCCGCGGTTCGTCCAGACACGACCCGCGGGGCGGAAGTCGAGGAAGAACACTAGGGCGGCTTCCCCTCCTCGAAGAGCGCGGGCTTGTGCAGGTGGCAGCGGAAGAGCGAGACGGCGAGCGCATCCGTCGCCTTGGGGTTGCCCTGGACGCGGAAGAGAGGATCGAGCGAGCGATGAAGGAGCGAGACCGAGGGCTCACTCCTCTCTCCGAGGTCGAGCGCACCCAGGGAAAGCCCGTTCTGCACGCGAAGCTCGAGCCCGGTCGTGCCTACCAGGGCCGCGTGGTTGCGATGGCCTCCGACGCCGACGGGAGAGCGTACGTCGTGCTGAACACGAATCCGACGCTCACTGCCGTGCCTGCGCCTGAGCAAAGGCTGCAGGTCGGCCAGGAGATCTACGCCCGCGCTGTGACCCAAGAGGTGGCCGGCGAGCGGCGCTGGATTCTCGCCTGGCAGCTCAACGATCTCGAGCAAGAACGCAAACGCGACCTCGGTCGAGAGCGCTGAGGAGCGGCGTGCGAAGCCGAATGACAATCAGACCCTTTCACCAGGAAGCGACACCCGCTATCTTGCGCGTCCCCAGGGTGACCGGTGATCCACGTCGTGTGGAGACACCGTGCCGAGTACGCCTGCGCTCTATCGCCTACCCCAGACTACGCCGGGATCTGCTTCTGGGATCTACACTCGGTCGATTGGCGCCGCGCTCCTTCTGATTTTCGTCGCCCTCTGGGCGACGACGCAGTGGGCGGCATGGCGTCTCCACTTCTTGCCGGCGCTGGGCACACCGTGGCTCGCGCTGTCCCCCTCCCCTGCGAGCTCTCTCATGGCTCGCAGCAATTGCAGCGCTTGGCCTCGCTCTGATGATTCTGCGTTGGCCAAGGCTGCGCTGGGTTTCGATCCTCTTCGCCACCATAGCGGTCGTTGCACTGGGTCTCTCGGCCGGACGGCTCTATGCGCCTTGGAAGTTCCTGGTCTGGGACTGGCGCTTCGGCAGGAACCCGCGGGTGGCACCCATCTTTCAGGCCGGCCACTGGCTGATCGCGATCCCGGCCCATGCCACCGTCCTCGTGGCCATGCTCGTCTCAGTGCGACAGGCAAGGCGCCTCGGCCAGCAGACAGACAGCCACGGCTCGGCGAGGTGGGCAAGTGCGGGGGATTATCCCCATGTCGGAAGACCATTTGCGGAAGACATTGAAATCCTGGAGCAACCACTACAACCAAGGCCGTCCGCACATGTCGTTGGGTCCGGGAGTTCCCGACCCTCCGTTCGCTTCAATGGCAAGCCTCCTCCAAAACACCCGGCATCGAGTCGGCGTTCCCCTGCGGGTGAACGTCAAATCCGTGCTGGGCGGCCTGCATCATGAATACGCCTTACTGGACTTGGCCGCGTGATCGAATTCTTGCGGACTACAGGTCCGCGTCCCCGTTCTCAGTGCGACGCTGTACGAGCGCTTCAGCTCGCGCGGTGAAGCCGACTTCGCCGACAAAGTGCTGTCCGACTTGCATTACCAGTTTGGCGGCCATGAGGAAAAGACTTCGACCCCGAAAGAAGGTGATTGATGCCCACGTCTCGTTCGGATGCGCTGGTGCTCTTCGGCGTGACCGGCGATCTCGCCCACAAGATGATCTTCCCGGCGCTCTACGCGATGGCGAAACGCGGTGCACTGAAGGTCCCGGTGATCGGCGTCGCCTCCTCGAAATGGAGTCTGGCGCGTCTGCGCCGCCGCGCGACGGACAGCATCAAGCGATCCGGCGGGATCGATAACCGGCGCGCCCTGTCCTGCGCGATCTGCTCTCCGTGCTCCAGTACGTGCAGGGCAACTACAACGATCGGGATACGTTCGCGGCGATAAAAAACACTGGGCCGCGCGCGACGCCCGGCGCACTATCTCGCCATCCCGCCCTCGCTCTTCGCGACGGTGATCCAAGGGCTCGGCGCGGCGGGCCTGGCCGAGCATGCGCGCGTCATCGTCGAAAAGCCGTTTGGACGCGATCTGGCCTCCGCGCGCGAGCTAAACCGTGTTGCGCAGTCGGTGTTCCCGGAAGATTCGATCTTCCGCATCGACCACTATCTCGGCAAAGAGGCGATCATGAACATCCTCTATTTCCGCTTCGCCAACTCGTTCCTGGAGCCGATCTGGAACCGCAACTGTGTGGCCAGCGTACAGATCACGCTGGCCGAGGATTTCGGCGTGGAGGGTCGCGGCAAATTCTACGAAAGCGCCGGCTGTCTGCGCGACGTCATTCAGAACCATCTGTTCCAGGTCGTCGCGCTGCTGGCGATGGAACCGCCGGCCTATCAGGGCTATGGCGCCGTGCATAGCGAGAAGGCAAGGTGTTCCAAGCCATGCGCCCACTGCGGCCGCAGGACATGGTGCGTGGTCAATACACGGGCTACCGCAAGGAACCGGGCGTGGCGAAGAACTCCGACGTCGAGACGTTCTGCGCTTTGCGGCTGTTCATCGGCTCGTGGCGGTGGGAGGGCGTCCCGTGGTATCTGCGCTCCGGTAAGTGTCTGGCTGAAGCGGCCGCCGAGATCTTGGTGGAGCTGAAGCCGCCGCCGCAAAGGCTGTTCGACGATTCGGCGCCCGCGACCGGCCGAACCAACTATTTGCGGTTTCGGCTCTCGCCCAGTTCCGCCGTCGCCCTCGCCGCGCGCGTGAAGCGCGCGGGGAAAGAATTCATCGGCGACCAGCGAGAGCTCTACTTGTCCGAAGAGCAGCCGGGAGCGGAAGCGCCCTACGAGCGGCTTTTAGCGGATGCCATGGCCGGCAACGCAGCGCTCTTCACCCGTGAGGACGCGGTTGAGGCCGCCTGGGCAGTGGTCGACCCTGTCCTGAAAACCCACCCCCGAGTGCGCCCCTACAAGCGCGGCAGTTGGGGGCCGAAAGCGGCCAATGCGCTCATTGCCACCGACGGGTCCTGGCACAACCCAATTCGAGAGCGTGTTCGAGCATGACAGCGCCGGATCAGGTATGACACATTGTATTGTGGGGCGGCTTTTGGTGGGACTCCCACGTCCTTTTGTGGCTTTGCGGTGGTGAGATCTTTTCGCGCGTCAGGCGCGCAACGGAGCCCGAGGCGTTTTGTCCCACTGATGTCCAGATTTCAACCCGAAGCCTCTCCACCGACGAGAGTGCGCTATCTTTAATTACATGTCTTGGACCTTTATCTGTGATCGCGATGGCCGCTGCGAACTAGGACTGCGTCACAGCCCCACGGTTCCCCGAATCAATGTCGAGCGACATGGTCGCACTGCAGAAGCTGCCGGCGCGGCGGGGGCCAAGGAGTTCTTCGCGTCAAACTTCCGCTACGCACAGGTCGAAATGACTGTGGACGAGGACAACATCAGCACCTAGCGGCCAGATTGCCGGCCGGTGTACCAAGCGGGCGGCGCGGGGCGAGCTCTGGAGGAACGCTTGACTAACAACTACGCGGCCGAACGAATAGGAATGGGGTTCCGCCAAGCTAGCGGATGGACGGAAGGTGTCGCTCCGCTGAGGATCATCCCCCTGCTCGCTTCTGCTCTTCTGCTCTCTTCGTCTCCAGCTTCGGCGGATGTTGCAGGTTACAAGAGCGGAAACGACCTGCTCGGATGGTGCGAGAACGAAAGCATTGCCTGCCTTACCTACATAGCCGGTGTCAGCGATACACATAGTGTGATCTCTGGTGTGTCTCCCGCTGCCAAAGGCTTCTGTTCACCGGAGAAAGTCGAACTCGGTCAGCTCCGCCGCATCGTGATGAAGTGGCTCCAAGGGCATCCGAAGAACGTCCACGAGCAAGCTGCTGGTTTAGTCCTTGGTGCGCTCACCGATGCCTTCCCATGCGGAGAGAAGAAGTGAGTGCGGACAAGCACCGTTGGGTGTTTGGCCGGTCGCGCTGGTGGTCTTTGGGTTGCCGGGAGTGCCCGGGTCCATCTCGTTAGGGGGGAGAGGAAGACCTCCTGCCCGCACCTCCTCGACCGGCAGCGGACCGCCTAGGACGGGCGTCTGGGAGAGATCCTGGGCGCGGTCTCCTCGGGCGAGAGGTTCTGTCCGCGCACCTCCGGGTACCTTGGCTAGGGCGCGGGAACGTCGCTGGGGAGGAGACCGGTTAGAGATGCTTGTCAGAGAGCAGCCGAGGTCGCTTCGGCAGGTGCCGTAGCCCCATCCATGCCAAGGCGGCGATGTGGCTCGCCACTTTCTCGACCGGGAGCTTGCGACTCTCGGTCCACCATTGACCCACGAAGGTCACCATCCCGACCAGCGCGTGCGCGTACACGGGCGCCACCTTCGGGTCGTAGCCGGCTTGCTTGAACGTGGCTGCGAAAACATCACCGACGCGCTCCGCGAGGTCGTTCAGCAGGCTGGACATCCCGCCGCGCGCCGAGACGACGGGGACGCCGCGCGACAGGACGGCGAATCCGTCCGGGTTCTCCTTCACGTAGTTGAGGAAAGCCAGTGCGGCGCGCTCGACCCGCTCACGCGGAGAGCCCGACGAGACACTCTCAGCGATTCGCTTCACCACATAGTCGGTCTCTCGATCGACCACGACGGCGTACAGCCCTTCTTTTCCGCCGAAGTGCTCGTAGACGATGGGCTTCGAGACTTTCGCGCGCTCCGCGATTTCCTCAACGGAGGTCGCGTCGTAGCCGCGCTTGGCGAATAGGCTGCGCCCGACTTCGATGAGCTGGGCGCGGCGCGCCGCCGCCGTGAGCCTGCCGGAACGCTCCTCTCGATCGGACATTTGACGAGCATATTACGGTACCGTAAGTTACGCTATCGTAAGCTACGGAACCGTAGAAAGAGCGCTACCAGGAGGGAGGAGCAGATGCAGGGATCCACCGCCAGTCGCTACGAGCAGCACCCGATGCAGCACTATGCCCGGGAGGTCCGCAGGCATCTCCCGGCTCGTGTCTTCGAGCGGTCGACTGCACGGCTGCTGTGGCTCCCCGTGCATCTAGGAATCATCGTCGGCCTGGGCACCTACATCGTTTGGGGTGCGCCGCCCGCAGCCGTGGCCGTCCTGTGTGCGATCGTCGCGGGCCACAGCTGGGGTTGCCTTAGCTTCCTCGCGCATGAGGCCCTGCACCACGCGCTTACGAGGAGCCGCACACTCGAGAGGTTGATCGGCTACTGCGGCTTCGGGATCTACTGCCTCTCCCCCACCTTGTGGGTGGCCTGGCACAACCAGGCCCACCACGGGAACACCGGAAAGGCAGTCGCGGATCCCGACGGCTTCGGGCATCTCGGCTTCTGGAAAAAGAGCGCCGTGGTGCGCGAGCTCGAAAAATTCTCCCCTGGCTCAGGCACAGCACGGAGCGCCGCTTTCTTTTTCATCTGGTTCTCGCTGCACTCCTTCCTCGTTCTCGTCTTCCACAGTCAGCGGAACGACTACTACGCGCGGATCTCGCGGCGGGTTGTCTACGCCGAGTCCGCTGCGATGCTGGGCTTCTGGATCGGAGTGCTGGCACTGGTCGGTCCGTGGAATTTCTTGTTTCTCTACTTGGTGCCGCTGTTCGTCGCCAACTTCGTGGTCATGTCGTACATCGCGACGAATCACTTCCTCAATCCGCTGACCGAGATCAATGATCCCCTCGCCAACACACTGTCGGTCACGAATCCACGCTGGCTCGAGAAGCTGCATCTGCAGTTCGGCTACCATGTCGAGCATCACCTCTTCCCGACGCTGAGCGGCCGCCACGCGCCCGTCGTGCGCGATGTGCTGGTTTGCCTGTACGGCGACCGCTACCTCTCCATGCCCCATGCACGCGCGCTACGGCTTCTCTACACCCGTCCGAAGCTTCACGATGGTCACGACGGGCTGGTGGATCCGCGGACGATGGCTGCGTTCAACGCCCTGGCGCCGGGAGACCTATCGATGTCCGCAGTGAGTCCGAGCTGAGTCAGGACACGCCGGGCGCGGCGGGGACGATGAGCACCCGCACGCCGCCGCTGACCGAGACGGCGACGAGCCTTCACGGTCACCGGATCAGCTATCGGGCCGCCGGTTGCGGCCCCGTGCTGCTGTTTATCCATGGGATCGCCGGTAGCGCTGCGACTTGGGATGACGTGTTGCCCCGGCTCGCCGATCGGTACTCCGTCGTTGCGCCGGACCTGCCTGGCCATGGGCGTTCCGGCAAGCCACCTGGCGACTATTCGCTCGGCGGGTATGCGAGCGGAATGCGTGATCTCCTCGACGCTCTCCGGCACGAGCGGGCGAGCGTCGTCGGGCACTCGCTCGGAGGTGGGGTAGCGATGCAGTTCGCCTACCAATTCCCCGAACGCTGCGAACGGCTCGTGCTCGTCTCGAGCGGAGGTCTCGGGCGCGAGGTCCACTTCTTGCTGCGGGCCGCGGCTTTCCCGGGCGCCGAGTGGATCCTGCCGCTCCTCTGCGCGGAGCGAGTCTGCGACGCCGTTGACAGTATGGGGCGGTTCCTAGGAGGAGCCGGGTTCCGCGTCGGACCCGATCTCGAGGAAGCGTGGCGAGGCTTTGGCACCCTTACCGACGCGGACGGCCGCCAGGCCTTCATTCACACGCTGCGCACGGTGGTGGACGTGAGGGGCCAGCGGGTGAGCGCCACCAATCGCCTCTACCTCGCGGCGGGGATTCCGACGATGGTGGTCTGGGGTGAGCGCGATTCGACGATCCCAGTCGCTCACGCCCACGCGGCCCATGCGGCCATTCCCGGCAGTCGGCTCGAGATCTTTCCCGGCGCCGGACACTTCCCCTATCGCGACAACCCACGGCGCTTCGTGGAGGTGCTGCTCGACTTCCTGCAGTCAACGGGGCCTGCGCACGTGGACGCAGGGCAGTGGCGGGCCGCGCTAAGACGAGGACGTGCTTGAGACGGAGCGAGGCGCAAGAACTGCATGTGCGCGCCCTCCTTCGGCGAGAGTTGAACCTCGCGACGGGATCGCTCTCCGGGAAGTCCCTGCCAACGCATCGTTGGGGCGGCAGTATCGAAAGCGCGTTCACCCATACGGCCAAAACACATCAATCTTCACGAGCCGATAAAGTTTTCGGAATGGAACCACCATGCGAAGACGTCAAGGGGCCACGAGGCAAACCAGGTTTTGGGGAACGACAACCTGTTCGATTCACAGCTGCTCCAGCCCCGCGGCGACGCCGGCAAGTTTATGGTTCGCCATCACCATCGCTCCAGAAGTCGAAAGAGTTGAACCAGTTGTCAGGTGCTAGGCGACAGAAGTATTCGAGGCGCTCGGCGAAGTGTTGCGCGTATTCGGCGAGCACTTGGTCGCGCTGATTGCGCGGTAGATGCACCTGCTCGGCGAAAGACTCGCAGTACAAGTCGTAGCGGTTCGGGACATGGTGCAGCCCGAAGGTCAGGTAGATGGGGCACCGCAGAATCGACGCCAGAAGA
>DATFYN010000043.1:0-2027 GCA_035315025.1 Myxococcota bacterium | reverse complement strand
ATCAAACCAAGCGCGGAAGCCGTTTGTCCCCGGCACCGTCTTCTTGTCGTGGCTAATGAGATTGTGGACGAGAACCCTTCCCGCTGGCACTAGCGTCGGAACGTCGAAAACATATTTAATCTTGCTCTTGGACATCATGGGATCAACTCCTGGGAAGATGCCATGCTGTAGGAGAAAATATACTCCCTCAATATCGTTAGGCAAGACGAACGGGAGCGAAGCCATGGAAATTCGACCATGTGGAAACAGACACTAGGACCGAGAAGGGTCGCGGTGATCGCGATCATCGCCGTGCTGATTGTGGTGATGGTCATCGTCTGCGTGCAACTGTTCTGAGACCGTTACCGTGGGGCAAGGGGTGCCGTCGCGAATGTTGGTTGGAATTAGCGCGCGTGATCTCCGGCAAGTTGAAGGTACCTGATCAGGCCGCAAGGTCAATCTGCTGATCAATGGGTTTTGTAGCCAGCGTCTGCCAGCCATCAATCTTGCGCATGTTGATTTGACCGGAAGCAAGCAGCGCCCAAAACAACATGGCAGCGGTATCGGCGGATGGGAGGACCGTCTGTGTCTTGATCCTGCGCTTGAACTCCTCATGCAGCCGCTCGATGGCGTTGGTGGTGCGAGCGCTCTTCCATTGGCTTGGCGGCAAGCGAGCAAAAGTGAAGAGGCGGTCGCCGGCTTCCTCCAGACTATCGGCGACGGCGCGGTGCTTGAGCCGCCATTTGCGGATGAAGGCCTTGCGGCGGGCCTCGATCTCCTCACGTGTCGCGGCGTAGATCATATCGGTGTAGTCGGAGGTGATCTCCTCGTGCAGGCGCTCGGGTGCATGCGCCAACAGGTTCCTGTGCTTGTGAACCGTGCAGCGCTGGACGGGCACGTCATTCCAGACGGACGCAATCGCCTGATCGAGCCCCGGCGCACCGTCGACAATGAGGAACTCGGGCCGTCGCAGACCGCGCGTGATGAGATCGTCGAGGACGATGCGCCAGGCCTCGGTGCTCTCGCTGCCCATGCTTTTGATCGCAAGCAGGACCTTCTGGCCGTTCTCGCGCACGCCGATCACGACCAGCAGCGAGATGGACGTCGCTTGACGATCGAGCCGCACGCGCACCGCCGTACCGTCGAGAATGAGCCGCACGATCGGTTCTTCAGCCAGCGCGCGGGCGTTCCACGCATCCCAGTCGCTCTTCACCCTGCGCCAGACCCTGCTCACCGTATCTTTGCCGACCGCGCCGTTAAACAGGGCGCCGAGCGCGCGGCGCACACGGCGCGTATTGGTGCCGGCGAGGTAGGTTCCGGCAATCAGCGCGTCGGCGACCAGCGTACGTCGCTGGTAAGCTCGCAGCGCCTGGCTCTTCCACTCCGTCGTCTTGCCATCGGGAGTGTTCAGCCTGGCGCGCGGCACCTCGATTTCCAGTTGGCCGAAGCTTCCCAGCAGCGACCGCCGCCGGTGGCCGTGGCGGTGACCGCTGACGCAAACCGTGTCCTCGCCATCGCCGCTCAACGGCCTCACGGAGCGAGCGTAGCGCGGCCGCGACAAGGCCGCTTCCAGCTCGCCCTCGAACATGGCTTGGATGAATTCGCGAACCCGATCGCGCAGGCCAGTCTCGATCGGATCAAACCAGTTGTCGAAAAGATGGGCCGCCGTCTCGGGCTCGGGCTGCGTAAGCTCAGACTTCGTGGTATTGCTTGTCATGGCGTGGTCTCCAGTCCGGCGCTTCAACGCCGGATGATTCGAGGTTGATCACCCCGGAGACTACGCCACCATCAATTCCAACCAACCCAGCTACACCACCGTAGCCCCCGCCATATCCAGACGCGCACAAAGAAAAGGATACTAATTCCGAGCACCAACGCAGCCAGGAGAGCCTTTAGCTCCTCTGTTGTTGCTACCGCGAGTGCAACGAAGAGGATCGATGCTGGCACTATAAACATTTGACACGCTGCACTTAATTCTGGGCTCATTGGTCGCCTCCCTTCCACTGGACCGGTTTTCGAAATGGGGGCGACGGGCCTCGAGGATCCGC
>DATFYN010000042.1:0-10486 GCA_035315025.1 Myxococcota bacterium | reverse complement strand
CTGTTGTGGACGGGCTCATCGGGACGTCGTGGAACGAGGCGCAGCACGGGGAGCCGTACGTCGCCCACTCCGGGGTGGGCCCTATTGGTCGGATCCGGGTGACTGTCGCCTGGGGCTCTGGTAGTAGCGCCGGAGCTGTCCAGCTTGAGGTGGCGCCGATCCAATGAAGCCCAAGCCCCGCGGCCCGATCAACCTCGCGGGCTACCCGAAGTTCGACGTCGAGGGAGGCCGCGGTCTAGGTACGCCCCGCAACAGCTAACGCACGGGAGTGACATGACGATGCCGACAACGAGACGGGTGAAGACATGGGACGATGTGATGAGGACGATCGATCAGTACGCAGAAAAGAAGGTCGCGCCGATGAGCGAAAAGGCACGCAAGAGCATGCTCGACGGCTCCCTGGACGAGGAGGCCGAGAGAGTGCTCAAGCGCGCTTGCAGGAAGCCACCCAAGGACGTCGCGTTCGGGCTGATCTACCAAGGAATGAAGGCAAAGTTTGTGGAGGCGATCCGAAAGTCGGCTCCCATTAAGCGCTGGTGAGGGCGGAGGCGCGATGCAGTCAAGGTTCAAGAGCGCGCTCTACACCAAGTACCGCCGGGCTAATCGAGGACGCTCGGGTGCAAGACACGTTTCCTCAGCGTTGAGGTCCCCGTGGCCCGTTGCTTACTCGGCGAACACGTCTTTGAGATCCCGGTGTACTTCAGATCGGAGCTCACGGATGCCCTCATTTCCTTTCGCGAACCTGGGATCGCGCGACCAAACGCGGCAATCCGTGAGTGCCTTCCGAGTCTTGGGTCGGTCTCCTAGCGATGTTTAACGACCTCCGGCGCGGAAGAGCGGACGGTACCACAGGCAGGTCGCCGTGCTCAGCGCCGGGCGAAGTGGAGGGCCGTCTCGAAGGCCGCGCGCGTGAAGGCGAGGACCCGGGCGAAGTCCTCGTCGCTAAGAGCGCGCGCCGCCTCGGCGCCGCGCAGGACGTTCACGAACTCGCGCTCCCGCTCGAGCTCCAGCGGCAGCTCGCCGATCCCCCAGTCTTCGAGCAGCTGCCAGAGGATCGGGTTGTACGTGCGGACCAGCCGCGATACGAAGGGCACCGGGTCGTGGCGAGCGATGATCGCGGCGAGCCGAAGCGTCAGCTCGAAGGAGAGCGTCGCGGTGCCGGCCTCCACGGCGGCCAGGAGGGAGTGATCCGAGAGCTTGAGCGCCTCGGCCAGCTCATCGAGCGTCAGGCCGGCCAGCTCGCGGAGCTCCCGGACGTAGGCGCCCACCTCGTGTCGCATCTCCTCGCTGCCGGGAAGGAGCGCCGCGACGCCGGCGCCGCCCACGTCGACGGCGCGGCGCAGAAAGCCGGCCGCAGCGTGCTCGACCAGCTGGGTCAGCCGCTCTCCGAGCGAGGTGGCCCGCGGGCGCGCGGACAGGGGGCGCGAGCGCCTCTTCCCAACCCGCTTCCTCGACCGCGCCGCGCTCTTCTTCCGCGCTGCAGCTCGCTGCCCGCGGCTCGCCTTCCCTTGCCCACCTGCCGTCTTCCGCACCGCGGCCTTCTTGCGTCCGACCTTCCTGTGTACCGCCACGGGCAGCCCTCCAGAGCAGCGCTCAGCCGAGCCCACGGAAGAGCCGGCAGAGCTCGCCGGTTAGCGTGAATCTAGGGGCATGCGCGCGCCCGGCCGACACCTAAACGCTGCGGGTGTCTCCGCTCACGCCAAGCGACTACCAAGAGGATACCTCGATTCCACGGGTAGTCGGACGCGCCTGACTCGCGCCTGAATTCGAGTCTCATTTTGGCGTGTAACTGCTTGAAATCCCTATGATCTGGTGCTTTCGGACGCGGGTTCATTCCCGCCGCCTCCACCGGAACTATTTGGTTCTTATAGGTCGTCCACAGAGAACACCGGGTCCGAAGGGTCGAGCGCTTCCCCTACGAATCCCTGGAGCAGCTGCCCTTGCTGCTTGAACTGGATCTCATCCCCCATGACTGCCTCCATGAGAAGGCCAGCCGTGTCAACTACATGTTCGTTCCGAATTTCCTCCGGGCCGCCTTGGCGGATTCAGACTTCGCAGTGAGGCTCGGATCATCCACCTGGCTTCCATTCGCACTCGTCGAGGGCCCGCTTCCGGGGGCCGGTGCATGATGAGGTCCGTGGAGTCGGGTGCTGCCATCCATTTATCGACCTCGAGGGTCCGCCAGTCATTCGCAGTCATCCGGACACGGTGGTCCGTGATCCAAAGCTCGTCCCGAGTACCTCGCTCATGAGTGGGCTCATATCCCCATCCCCAAGAGTCGCCTGATCTTCGATCGCCTCGTCCAGCTCGGCGATCAGATCGCAACTTTGCTCGATCAGCCGAGGCAGAGCCCACCGTCGAAGCAATACTGGGCCGCGAGCGCGTTCGTGCTCTCGGAGTGCTCCGGCGAGAGGGCAAGGGCGCGCCGGACCTACACGTGACGATCTCCTACTTTGGAGCAGCCAAGGGCAGGCGGGCGGAGCGCGCGTTCACCGAAGAGGAGAACCCCGTCCGCAGTGGGGCAGTGGGGCGAGAGGACGGGCGACCTGTTCATCAACGCAACTGTCTACTTCTCGAACGTACCGGAGGGGGTGATGAGGTACGAGCTGGGAGGTTACGCAGTCTTGAAGAAGTGGTTGGGCTATCGACATCGGGACCGGCGGGACGGAAAGCCACTCACACTCGCTGACGCCCAGCATTTCGGTCGATCGTCCAGGGGGTTGGAGCGCTTCTCGCCCTGCAGCCGAACCTTAATGCTGCTTACCAAGCAGCCGCATCGACACGAGCACGCCCGCGGAGCGGCTTCTGTTTCACGTCCTGGGCAGGATCGCGGAGATTGAGCGCGACCCGATTCGCGAGCGGACGGCGGCGGGGATGCGCGCGGCCAAGCGCCGAGGCGCCAGAATCGGACGGCCTGAGGTCGCCGTCGATCGACTCGCGCTCGTCCAGGGAATCCGGGAAGGGGCATCCATCGCTGAGCTCGGCCGACGGCTGGGCATCTCGCGACCAACCATCCGCAAGCTCGTGTCGGTGGAGGTGGAGAAAAGGGTCTCTAGCGGAGGCGAATGCTTTGGAAGCGATCGCGCATCCAGGGACGACCTAGCAAGCCGGCTGGCCTCACCCGCGGGTCGAATCGAGCGCCTGAGCTGGAAAAAACCGACCGGTTTCTGCCAGACGAGACACCCCGGACCTCCCCCGAAGGTCCTCGCAATGCAGGCGCAGTGGCCGCGCAATCTGCTCAGGCCGCTGGCCTCGGGATGGAGGGAATTATCTGCTGTGGGACTGTCCGCCTGCCGAGCGTCCTGTCAGTGCTGCGCTCACCAAACGAAGGATGTGAGCTGGCCATGACTCGCTACTGTATTGGGGGTTATTCGGATGCACGGTCTCAAGCGATGGTCGCCTACATGGTCCATCTTATCCTCATTCCTAGCCATGTTCCTGTCTGGGCTTGCGTGCTCACATCAGCAGGGTCCGACTCGCGAGCAGATCGAGCACTGGGCAGAGGCCAAGAAGAAGCTTCCCACCGCTCCATTCTGTTTCTCTGGAATTTGGTGGAGCGGGAATACGATCGTTCATGTCGCTCCTGGATACGATGCTTACGGGATCGCTCTTGGAGACACGATCTTGGCGGTTGATGGGATTGCTTATGTTCCAGAGATCCCCTCGACTCAAGGATCATCCATGTACTCCTCGTGGGAGCTTGCACATCACCCCGGAGATTCTGTCGCCTTGAGTCTTGGGCGATCTGGCCACACGACCAATGCGACGATTGTGTGCGGCGATGGGATATACATGGCGACCCTAATAGTAAACGAATCGGAAGATCTCCTTTATCAACGGTGGACTTCCTGTCTCACCAGCACGGCGACCGCGGACAACATTCTTGGTCCACTGAGTCTCAATGCAGGGATCCGCATGAGGTGCATTGCCGCGGAAGCCGTACAGAATGGCTGGACTTCCGAAAGAGGCTGGGACTATGCGGGGGCGTCGTATGAGTACGCGTCCCGGCTCTTGACCGAGTATCAGTTCGATCGCGCTCATTCCGAAAAGCGGGGAGAGGTAATCCAAATCCTTACGCTGCTCGAGCAGAAAGGCTACAGGCGCTATGCCAAGGATATCGAAGCAAGGCTCGCGCAAATCGATGGGCAGTCACTACCGCTGCAAGCCACGCACAGAACGTCTATCGGATCGTGCTTCGCGGTCCGTCCAGACGGAATCATCCTGACTTCCAATCACATCACTGAGGGCGCAAGCACCATCAATGTCCGATTTCGAGACGGATACGCGGGGCCAGCAGCAGTCATCGTCTCATCTCACGCGAACGACCTCGCTATTGTGAAAGTGCCGGCCGCTACGCCAGTGTTCTTGTCCTTAGCTCCCCCTCGTACGACGAGGATTGGTCAGCGCGTGTTCACGATCGGCTTCCCAGCGACACCGATTCTCGGTAGTGAGGCGAAGTTCAGTGAGGGAACTATCAGCGGATTCTCGGGTAATGGTGGAGAAGGCAATTTGCTTCAGATCAGTGTTCCAATCCAGCCGGGCAATTCTGGCGGTCCGTTGGTGACGGAGTCGGGAGAGGTTGTTGGGATAATCGCATCCACAGCTTCCCCACTTGCGTTCGCGCAAATTACCGGCGCG
The DNA here is from genome assembly GCA_035315025.1 of Myxococcota bacterium. Classification (GTDB taxonomy): domain Bacteria; phylum Myxococcota_A; class UBA9160; order UBA9160; family UBA9160; genus UBA9160. The sequence goes on along the minus strand of DATFYN010000042.1, from coordinate 5,848 downwards.
CTTCCTCAGAACGTCAACTGGGCGGTGAGCGCTGACTTTGCTCGGCCGCTTTTCAGCCCCGCGAGTGCGCCGAGAGCTGAGACTCGTGACGAGGCTATTTCACGAGTAGAGGCTGCGATCTGCTTGATTGAGGCGTCGCGTTAGAGCCAGCATCTTAGGGCAGGGTCCGCGCACCGTTTTGCCCGGGAGCTGCTCACAGCCGACCTTTGGTCTTGATCGGCGGCTCGCTGGGTAACGTTTGCGGCACGCCCTTGGGTCGTGCCACTAGGCTTTCTCGACGGGGTGGTCACCGGCCCCTGCCGGTCGATCGCGATCGAAGTGGGGCCCCGTCAACGCCGGCGCGTGGCACTCCTCCTCGCATCTACAGCTCAGCGCGCATGCCACGCGGAGCGTTCAAAATTCTGGCTCTACGCGCGTGTTTGAAGCCAGCGGTCGCTCCCCGCCTCCACGCCGAGCTGCAGAGAGCCCCCGAACCCCGCCTCCAGGCCCGCAGCGCGGGCACTGAGCCTCGGAGTGTACTGGTTGACCGTGCCTTCGAAGCGGTGCACCCCGTCAGTCAGGATCTCGAAGAAGCGCTCGAGGATCGCGTGCCAGGCCTCCGGGTCGAGCTGCTCCGCCAGCTCCATCGAGCCCTTCACGTCAGCGAAGAGCACCGTCACCTGTTTCTTCGCCTTCGAGCGCGGACTTGGATTGCAGGATCTTGTCGGCGAGGTGCTTGGGGGTGTACGAGCGCGGATCGGGTGCTGGCCGCCGAGAAGCAGGAGCGGTCTCGATCGCGCTGCTCGCCGACACGAGGACGGAACCCTCGCGGATCGCGACTCCCTGGACGTCGACGAGCTCGGCGATCAGCTCCTCGAGCTCGTCGCCGGCGAGGTCGAGCTCGCGGGCCAGCGCGCGCACGGAGAGACGTCCCTGCTGTTCGAGGACCTCCCGTGCACGCTGGAGCTTTGCGACGAAGCTCATTGCGCCTGCGTGCGCAGACCCTTCATGCTCGAGGGACCTGCGCCGGAAATCCGAGGAGCGCGGCATTAACGCGCACGCGTTCGTCGGCGGTCAGGATGACGAGGTCGGGAAACGACTGGCGGAGGAAGAGGGCGCTCGCGAGATGGATGGCATCGAGCGTGCGCACGGGCTCGCTCGGGAAGCCGTCTTCGGCGCGCCGGGCGATTTCCTCCGAGATCTCGAGGATCGCCCAGGTGGAGGCGGCCTGGGCGAAGATGGCAAGGAGGTCGGCGGCCTGTGCCGCGGTGACGCGTCCCTCGCGCTCGGCGCGTCGGACGACCCGGCGCGTCTCGATGAGAGCTAGCCGCGACGAAGCGACCTTCTCCGCCGCCACGAGCGTCGATCGGATCGCATCCCCGCCTTCCTCGGCGAAGAGCCAGCGGAGCACGGCGCTCGTTTCTGCGTACAGCGTCACCGCTCGCCACGCTCCGCGTCGAGGAGGTCCTGGCTCGTGACGCCGCGTCCGAGAGGCGAGGGCCGATAGGCACGCGGGTCCTGGGGCAGCCCCGGGGACAGGACGCCCTGGACATGGAGCCGCTCGAGGGCCTGGTCGTGCGCGCCGAGCATCGCGCCGGCGCTCGGCTGCCGTAGCTCGGCGACCACCACGCCCCGATCGGTCACAAGCACGACCTCGCCGTTCTTCACGTCGCGCAGGTAGGCGCTGAGGCGGTTCTTGAGCTCCTTGACGGCGACGGCCTTCATTGCTGGAAAAGTAGCCCCTTGTAGCTACCAGTGCCAAGGCTCCCGAAACCGGGGCCGCTCATGCCGGAGCCGCCGCCAGCAGCGGCGCGACGCGCTCGACGTGGCCGGTCGCGCCCATCTCGGTGAAGAGGCGGTGCGCGTTGCGCAGCCACTGTTGGCGGCTCGGCGCATCGGACAGCAGGCCCGCGAGCCGCGCGCGTTCGACGTGGATCTGCGGCTCGTACGAGTGCGCTCCGGTCGAGCGCACGAGCGCGAGCGCGCCGTCGAGCATGGCCTCGATCTCTGCTCGCGCATCCACACTCGCGAACGTCAGCAGAACCCGGGCGCGCGCGAGCAGGGCGCGCACCATCCGCAGCGTGCAGAAATACGCCGAGGTCCAGTTCGCGACGAAGGTTGAGACGCTTCGCCCAGGCACTCGGACCCTGAGTTTTGTCCCCAGTTTGTCCCCAGCCGAATTTGACTGTTATAAGTACTTGAAATTAAGGGAGAAAATGGTGGAGGCGGCGGGAATCGAACCCGGCGTCCAGCGACGTAACCACCCGAGATTCCTACGTTTTGGTGTCCGAATATTGTGAATGCGGCGCCCTCGCGTTGCTGGTCGGGCTGACCGCTAACGGCATGTCCAGTGCGCCACTTCATCATCTCGACACCACCTGCTGTTTGTCTTGATCAGGGGTGGCCGCAAGCAAATGAAGTTGCTTACCTCCAGAGAGAGCGCTTCATACGTGTTGGACATCCAGCAGCCACCACGCAAAGATGCCGGCGAGAACCAAGTCACCCGTGGCGGGTAGGACGCCGCGACCCTGTGCCATGCCGAGAAGACGAAGACGACAGCAAAGGCTCCGGCCTTGCCGATTGCAGCGAATGCAACGAGCGGCCGGTTTATGTTCGGTTGGAGGGCGAGCCAGGCGTAGGCGCCTGCGAAGAGAACAACGAATAGCGCGAGGAGCGCGCAGTAGATAGGCGGTGCGGTGGGAGAGGTAGACCGGTAGACCCGCAAGCTGGCCGAGCGTGGAGGACGGAAAGGCGAAGAGGAGTCCTCCACCCAAGTTGGTCACCACATTTACCCAAAGGGCGCGGCGCATCAAGTTGTCTTTGTACATGTCTCCAGCCACAAGATGATTTGTGCCCGAGCCAGCCTTCCAATCACCCAGCCTTCCCCTTTCGGCCCCACGGGCCGCCCAGGCTTCACTATGCCACGACCACACGGGCGCTAGGGCGTGAAGGCCGATGCCCAAGACGCCGACGCCCTGAGCAAGGAGCGGCAACGGGCTGCATCGCGGCAACCGCGACGGCTCGAGACGGCCCCTACTTCACACCCACTCTGGGCGTCTCGCGCAACCCGTGCCCTGGGCCACGTCCCTGCGTCGGACGTTTGCCACCGAGCTGCTCGGCAGGGGAATCGACGTGGAGGCCGTACGCCAACTCGGAGGTTGGTCGGACCTAACCGTCGTCATGTGGTACGTGACAAGCTCGGACGGCCGCAAGGGGCGCGCAATCGAGGCCCTCCACTTGCGAGGTCGCCACGCCTAGATCCAGACCCCCAACCAAGGCGATGCACATACGACGGAAGCGTTCCAGGACATCCCGTGTTGGCTGCCGCCACGGGAGCGCTGGCCGTCCCGAACGTAAGGCTCCGAACCCGCAAGCCCAACGAACTCTTGAGGACTCCGAACCTCAACCAACTCCACGCACGCTGCCTTCTCACAGCCCACATTGGCACCGGCTCGCCAAGAGCGAAGGCCGACGGGAGCGGCGACTCCCGCCGGCCGTTGGGATCAGCTCTTACCATCGGCCGTTCAAACGAGCCTGGCTCCATGCGGCTTACGACTCCGCTTCTTCCCTCCGTTCAGCGTACGAGACTCTGGCTTTGTGGCGTGAGGGCCGCGGTGGGGCGGTGAGCGCTCGAGCCTTTCGCGGCGCTGGCTTGGCGCCTCCGGTGGAGCAGCGCATCGAGCGACCAAGGCCCCGGACCGGCAGCGAGTAGATAGATGCAGGTCATGATCTGGGCGTATTCGGAGCGGATCTCATGCAGCACGGCCCACCCTCCCATGACCGGTGGGGCGGGTGGCGCGGGCAGCGGCGAAGTCCCCAGGTACATCGGGATCTTGGTGGACAGCATCGCCACGATCATCTCGATGATGAACGGCACACTGATGAGCCGTGTGGCCAGGCCACTTATGAGAAGAACGCCGCCGCCGATTTCGAGCACGGCGATCGCAGGCGCCAGCACCTCGGGCATCGGCATACCCAGCTTGGTGAACCGGCCCACGCCTTGGTTGACAAACGCGAACTTGAGCAGGCCCTCCCAGAAGAAAACCGCGCCTGCCATTAGCCGCAGCGCGAGAGTCGCTTTGGGGCCAGAAGTCGGGGGATAGACAAAAAATCGAATCGCTTCCTGAAGCTTCATGGATCGTTTCCTTCGTGTTGGTTAGTGGCCTTCGATGCCTCACCCGACATAACGCCGAACTCGAAAGAGGGTTCCATGCGCCCGCTCGGGAACCTTTTCCCCGCCTTGGACGTTGGACATGAAAAAGGAGGCGAAGTAGCGTCGATGCGTGGCGGGAGGAGGAGCCGATGAGGTCGTGCGGCAGTCGCTCGCGCACGCGGACGCGCTCTACAATTTCGCGCGGTGGCTGGCGCGCGATCCGGTGGAGGCCGAAGACCTGGTGCAAGAAACCTATATGCGCGAGCTAGGCGCGGCGCACCAGTTCGATCCGGGGAGCAACCTGAAGGCCTGGCTCTTTCGTATCCTGCGCAATGCCTTCATCGACCGTCGCCGGCGCTCGCAGCGCGAGGGCTCTCCCCCATCCGTTGAAGACCTCGACGCGGACGGCGAGCGGGCAGAGCCCGCGATGGGCGAGTTGCAGCTCGATCAGATCCGGGCCCTTGTCGCCGAGGACGTCTCAGCTGCAGTTCACGCGCTCCCGGAATCGTTTCGAACGGTGATTCTCCTGGACCTCGAAGGAATGACGGAAGCCGAGGTCGCGAACGTGTTGGGCTGCGCGACGGGAACCGTGAAGTCGAGGCTCTCACGTGCGCGGGCGGTGTTGCGCGACCGGCTCGCCGCATATCGGCAATACGCGGAAGAGGGCTCGAGGTAACTGGGTATGGACTGCGGTAAAGCGCGAGAGCTGAGTCTGGACGGGCTGCGACAGCGCCTCCCGTCCGAGCTGGCGGCCGAACTTCGAGAGCACCTCTCCGGCTGCGCTCCGTGCAGCAACCATGCCGAGGCCGAGCGCGTCCTGAGCGAAGTTCTGGACGCGAGCCTGCCTCAGTACGCGGCGCCTCTGGCGCTCAAGCGGCGTCTTGCCGCGAGCTGGCCGGCCTCCACTCCGGCGGCTGCGCCGCCGCGGGGGATCGGGAGGCCCGCGTGGGCCAGCGCGATGGCGATGGCCGCGGCGGTGACGTTGGTCGTCGTTGGCTCGACGGCATTCTTCGTCCAACAGCGCTCCGAGCTGCGCCAGCTAGAGAGTGAGACCGTGAACGACCACCTACGCATGCTCGGGGGTGCCCCCCTCGCCCAAGTGACCGGGGGCCTCCACGAAGTGAAGCCATGGTTCGGCGGCAAGCTCGACTTTGCCCCCGCCGTTCGATTCGCCGGAAACGACGACTTCCCGTTGCAAGGCGGCGCCGTAGAGCCCTTCCTCGATCGGCGAGCGGCGGTATTCGTTTACAAGCGGCGGCTCCACACGGCCTCGCTCTTCGTCGTCCAGGACAATGGGCTGGCCTTTCCAACGAGCTTGCGCACGCGGACCGTTCGGGGTTTCAGCGTGGCGCTTTGGAAGGAGGGTGACCAAGGCTACGCGCTCGTCTCCGACCTCAACCTGCGCGAGCTCCTCGACCTTCAAGCCGAGATCGCGTCGCCCTGATTCCGCGTCGCCTCCCGCGATTCGACGAGTGCTGGAAGAGATCAATCAGCATGGCTCTGCACGGCACACACCCTGAACGCCCGCAGCCCCGAGCTTTCGGATCAAAGATTCGAGCGAAGAGCCACCGCTCCGGTGACTGCTCCCCCGGCAAAGCCGGGGGCATCAATGTGAGCCGCTCAAAGCGGCTGGACGGGGACGCTTCGCGGCCCCTTGCGCCCCCCTACGGGGGGCAGAAATCAGCTGAACTTCAGCTGATCCTCTTGCCGATCCTC
>DATFYN010000041.1:0-23422 GCA_035315025.1 Myxococcota bacterium | reverse complement strand
TGGCCGATCTTTCATCGCTTGCGACCTACCACTGCAACGACATGGTGGTGGACTCGAAGGGCCGGGCGTATATCGGAAACTTTGGATTTGATATCCACGCGGAGAAACCCGACTACCGGAAGGCGGAGATCGTGCTCGTGGAACCCGACGGTCAGGCGCACGTCGCAGCAAGCGATCTTGCGTTTCCTAATGGCACAGTGATCACCCCCGACGGTAGAACGCTCATCGTCGGTGAGTCGTTCGGGGCGCGCCTTACGGCCTTTGACGTCGCGGAAGACGGCTCGCTTTCGAATCGGCGTGTCTGGGCGAAGCTCGAGAAGGCGGTGCCCGACGGGATCTGCCTCGACGCCGAAGGAGCGATCTGGGTCGCATCGCCCATTAGTGGCGCGGTGCTGCGTGTTCACGAAGGGGGCGAGGTCAGCGAGCGCATTCCTGTGACGACGCAGGCCATCGCCTGCATGCTGGGCGGTCAAGATCGGCGCACGCTCTTCATCTGCACGTCTGAGGACACGCATCCCACGCGTTGCCGCGCGAACCGAAAGAGCCGCATCGAGATTGTAGGTGTGGACGTCCCGGGGGCGGGGTTCCCGTAGTTCCGCTCGTCCTACCAAAGATCTCGCGGAAGGAACCTCGAGCGCTCGTCGGGCCTGGCACAAACCGGCTGCACTTACTCCTCTAGGAAAGACAGGGCGGCGCGGGCGACTTCTGCGGGTCTTTCCTCGTGCACGAGCAGCCGCGCGCCTGGAATCGCGACGAGCCCACGACAGTCCGGGAACTGCGCAGTCATCGAGCGTGCACGCTCGATCGGGAAGGTCGGGTCGTCCGCGCCCCAAACGAAGAGCACAGGCCTCGTAAGATCGCGGTGACGCTCGGCTAGACCGTCGACGAGGTCCCAGTCGATTCCGAGGAGATAGCGCCGGGCACCCTCGAGCCGACGCGGCGACGCAAGGAGCGGCGCGACGACGCCTGCTTGGAACTCACCGTCCAGAAGGGAGAGGTCGACGAAACAACCGCCGAAGCCCATGCGCGACCTCCGCAGCACGCGCGAGCACAGCATCACCCGCATCCCGAGCGCTGCGCCCGGCCGACGCATCCCACGCTGGAAGAACTTGATGAACGGCGGACGGTGGTGCGGGATCTCGGTGTTGAGAAGCACAAGGCGCCGGACGCGCGCGGGGTCAATCAGCGCAAGCTGACGCGCGATCGTGGCTCCCGTGTCGAAGGCGAGGAGGGCGTAGGAGGCGAGACCAAGGCCGTGCGCGAAGGCGTTCAGCGTGTCGGCCTGCGCTGCGAAACGGAAATCAGTGGCGTCCGTCCACTCCGTCTCGCCGAGGCCCGGTGTGTCGGGCAGGATGCAGGTGAACCGGCCGGCGAGCGCAGGAAGAAGCCGCCGGAAGCTAAAGCTCGAGAGCGGCCAGCCGTGGATCAAAAGGAGCGGCGGCCCCGTCCCCACGATGCGATAGGCAATGCGGGACGCGCGCACCTCGGCGAAGCGCGGGGGTCTGCGCCAGAGCTCGGCCCCGAGCTCCCGACCGGCTTCGTCGGACAAGGCCGAGGCCCACCCCGGGTCTGCGGTCGACGGCCTCACCCGATCGCCAGCCCGGCATCGCTAGCGCGCTCGAGCGCCTCGAGCTCTACCGCAACGCCGTTCAGGATGGACTGCCCCACCACGGCCTCCACCTCGGCTTCGTCGGTCCAGTCATTCAGCGAGACGCCGGGCCGCTGCCCCGCGACACGCTGCCATGGCGCCGCCGTCGCATGCCCCCAGCCATGAGGCAGACTTACGACCCCGGGTGTCACTTCGTCAGTGACGCGCACGCGCACTGTCCCGCGGTGCACGCGGCTTTCAAGGAGCGCCTTCTCCCCGTCCGCGATGCCCCGCGCGGTCGCGTCCTTCGGATGTACGAAGAGCAGGCAGCGCTCCGCGCCCGAAACGAGCGATGGCACGTTGTGCATCCATGAGTTGTTGGTCCGTACCTCGCGCCGGCCGATCAAAAGTAGCTGGGAGACAGCGGTCTCCTGCGCGAGCGCTGTGTTGAACGCGTTCCACTCGTCGAGAATCGGCTTGGGTGCGAGCTGTACACGGCCGCTTCTGTGCAATACACCGTGGGCCACGCCGGGCTCGAGAGGGCCGAGGTCGATCCCATGCCGTGCAGCGTCGAGGTCGCGCATCGAGAGACCTCTGCGCCATGGCCACAGGCCCCTGCCCCAGACCCCGGTGCGCAGCAGCCAGGCGACCATGGGCCGCGGCGACCAGCGCATGCCGAAGTGTTCGGCGATCCGCAGCACTGCATCGACAGCGGGGATCGCGGTCGGACCTCCGCCGAGCCGCTTCACGAGCGAGAGCAAGATCTCCCAGTCGTGGCGTTCGTCCACGACCTTTGCGACGACTGGTGGAGAGCACCGAACGGCGTTGCGCACCGACGCGAGCGGGAAGATGAAGTCCACGTGCTCGTCGGCGAGCGACCAGGCCGGTGGAAGGATGAGGTCCGCGTGGCGCGTAGTCTCGTTCACGTAGAGATCGACGGAGACCATGAACTCGAGCGAGCCCAGTGCTTCAGCGACGCGGGTCCCGTGCGGAGCGGAAAGCACGGGGTTCCCGGCGAAGGTGAGGAGCGCGCGCACCTGACCGGGACCGGGCGTCTCGATCTCCTCTGCGAGCGCCGCCGACGGCAGCTCGCCCAGCGTCTCGGGGAGCCCACGGACGCGCGTGCACCAGCGCCGGTGGCCGTCGTCGCCTGTGCGCTGAAGGATGCGGCGCACGTCCAGGGCCGGCGTCGGGAACATCGCGCCGCCGACCGCACCCAGCCGCCCAGCGACGACGTTCAGCAGGTCCGTCGCGTAGGTGCCAAGCGTCCCGAAGCGCGAGTTGCAGACACCGACGCGCGAATAGGCAACCGACGACGTGCGCTCGGCGAACTCGCGTGCGAGGCGCACGATTTGCTCGAACGGTACGCCCGTGAAGCGCGCAGCCGCGTCGAGATCGAGGGCGGCGAGTCGTCTCAGGATCGCGTCGAGACCAGCGGTTTTCGTGGGAACGAGCTCGGTCCCCCGGCGGGCGCGCACGATAAGACTCGCCATCGCGAGGAGGAGCGCCGCGTCCGTTCCGGGTCGGATCGGCACGTACTCGTCCGCCTCCTCCGCCGTCTCCGAGCGCCGCGGGTCGACGACCACGAGCTTGCCGCCGCGGCGGCGCAGTGCACGCAGCCGCCCGCGTACGTCGGGGGCGGTCATGACGCTGCCGTTCGACACAACCGGGTTCGCGCCGATGCAAAGAAAGAAATCGGTGCGGTCAAGGTCGGGCACGGGGAATGAGAGCGAGCTTCCGTAGAGATGAAACGACGTCGCAAAGCGGGGGCTTGTGTCTTGCGAGCCAGCACCGTAGACGTTGCGGGTGCGGAGAACGCGGTTCACGGCGCGGCGCAGGAGCAGCGCACCGTGGTTGTGAACGACAGGATTGCCCCAGTAGACCGCGACAGCATCCCGCCCGTGCCGCTCGAGAACGCCCCGCAGGCCCGTAGCGGCGAGGTCGAGCGCCTCGTCCCACGCGATCGGCTCGAAACGGTCGGGCCCGACGCGACGCAGTGGCCGTCGGAGACGGTCGGGGTCATCGTGCACCTTCGCGATCGCCATCCCCTTCGGGCATGCGTAGCCTTGCGAAATCGGGTCGTCGTTGTCGGGCCGAACCGAGACAATGCGATCTCCGTCCACCTCGAAGCGCAGGCCGCAAGTCGCTTCACAGAGCGTGCAGGTGCGGTAGACCGTCTTTTGCATCACGTTCCTTCTCCCTTAGGGCTCTTGTGCCACGCGCACCAAGGCTGTCGAGCCGAGCAACGTCTCGAACAGCGTGGCCGTGATTGTCTTCGCGAATCCGATGCGTTCATCGGTACCTGCACGCGGGCGTGGCGCTGGGCCGCCGCTCGGCGCGAGGCACCTCATCCGCCTCCGCTCCTTTGAACACCGACAGGTGACACCCCAAGAGAACGTCGCCCCTCCACCCGGTGACGACGCCGTCTCCTGTCGCGACGCCCTCGAGCGTCACCGTGTAGTCGGGAAATGCAGCGAAGAAGACCGCAAGCTGGCGCTCCGCGCTCTTCCGGTCGCGCGTCGCGACCCCGAGCGGCACCGTCTCCAAGACGAAGTCTTCGCTGCAGACGGTGAGCGCAGCGCCCACGTCCTGCTCGCTCTTCGCACAGGCATAGCCGCGCGCCAGCGTGCGCAGCAGGGCGGCTTCGAGGTCGTGCGCATCTTGCGAGTCAGCGGGCGGGACCGCGTGAGCGCCGACGGGACGGAGCTCTGCGTCGTGCTCTGCCAGATACGCGGCGACGCGCTCGCCGGCCCCCGCTTCGGGCCACTCCTCGATCGAGACGATGCGGCCGCCCTCGTAGCGGGTGAGATGCTCGCCCTCGAAGCGAAGCTCCGGGAGTCCCACCCGGCGCAACGTGACGGCGAAGCGCATCCAGACACCGCCCTCCTGGGTGCGCGGCCCATCGAGGACCTCGGGGATGCGCGCATCGAAACGCCGGTCGATCCCGTAGACGCTCCGGCGCAGTCCGTCCACGACGGCGGCACGCCCACGATCGTCGGTGGCGAGCGTTCCGCCTGCTCGCACGACGTGACGAGCGTCGTCTGCGAAGAAGGGCAGGAGGCCGTCCCAGGCCTCTGCCCAGAAGGCCTGCTCGAACGCCAGTGCATAACCCATGAACCGCTCGAGATCGCTCGCTGCGGCCATCGCTCCCTCCTGTTCGAGGCTATCGGGCCGGGGGTTTCGAGCTCCCAGGATCGCCGACTCGCCGATCCCTCGAAAGTTCCGCTTTTATGCAGTTTCGTGGTACCACTTCTGTGTGCTGTGGCTCCGGCCCGACGGTGAGGGACCGCTCCAGAGGCAGGTCTACCGCGCGCTGCGCGCGGCGATCCTCGGCGGGCGCCTGCGGGCGGGGGAGCGACTGCCCTCGACCCGAGCGCTCGCCAGCGAGCTCCGCGTTTCGCGCAATACGGTGATTGGCGCCTACGAGCAGCTCCTCGCCGAGGGATACGCGAACACGCGGGGGGGCTCCGGGACGTACGTGGCGCAGGCCCTTTCAGCGGGCGCGGGCCGATCGGTGCGCGCCGTGGCTGCGTTGAGCGCCGAGGCTCGCGACGAAGCTTCGCCGCGCCTCTCGGCCTTCGGCCGCCGCCTCGCATCCGGCGTGCCGCGTGGCCAGGCGTCGTGGAATCTCCCGCGGGAGCGGGTCGCGATCGACTTCCGCTACGGCGAGCCTGCCTATTCCGACCTCCCGCTCGCCACCTGGGCGCGGTTGCTCGGCCGTCGCGCGCGCCGCCTCTCGGTGAAGCGTCTTGCCTACCAGGCGCCGGGCGGCGCCGAAGAGTTGCGCACGGCTTTGGCCGGCTATCTCTCTCGGGCGCGCGGCGTGATGTGTGCTCCCGAGCAGCTCGTGATCGTGCAGGGCACGCAGCAGGCGATCGACCTTGTGACGCGCCTCCTGGTCGACCCAGGCGACTCGGTCGCGCTCGAAGAGCCGCACTACACCGGATTCTCGTTTGTGTTGACCGCACTCGGGGCGAAGCTGACCTTCGTGCCGGTCGACGCCGAGGGCCTGCGCGTCGAGGAACTGGAAACGGTGCGCGCTGCGCGGCTCGTGTGCGTGACACCCTCGCATCACTTTCCCGCCGGCGGCGTCCTGTCGCTGCCCAGACGCCTCGCGCTTCTCGAGTGGGCACGTAAGCGCGAGGCCTACGTGCTCGAGGACGATTACGACGGCGAATTCCGCTTCGAGGGCAGGCCCCTCGAGTGCCTGCAGGCCCTCGACCGACACGGAAGAGTGATCTACGTCGGTACGGCTTCGAAGCTCCTGTTCCCTGCGCTGCGAATCGGTTGGCTGGTCGCGCCCCCCGCGCTCGCTCAGCCGCTGCGCGATGCCAAGGCGCTGGCCGATACGGGCACCGCCACGCTCGAACAGCTCGCCTTCGCCGACTTCATCGCAGAAGGTCACCTGGAGCGCCACGTTCGGCGCTCACGCACGCGCCACGCGAGGCGTCGCGCGGCGCTGATCGCTGCGGTGGAGCGCGAGCTCGGCGAGCGGGCGCAGGTCCTCGGACCCAGTGCGGGCGTCCACGTCCTGTTGCGACTGCCGGAGCTCGCGGGTCGCGATGTGCGTGGACTGCGCGAAGCGTGCCGCCAACGCGGTGTAGGGGTCTATCCTGCGGCGCCGTTCTATGCGCGCCCGCCGGGGAAGGCGGAGCTCCTCCTCGGCTATGCGTCGCTCAAGGAAAGACAGATCCAGGACGGTATCCGCCTCCTCCGCGAAGCGATGGACGCCGGGTAAGGACGATGCGCGCACAAGATGAGCGGCCCGCGGCACCACGATCCCGCGTGTGGGCATCCTTGCGCGCGAAGTGGCTCTAAGAATTCGCAGAGAAGTGGCTCTGATCTTGGCTCCATGGTCGCAGCATGCTCCTCACGCGCCCACGGGAGGACACGCCAGTGAAACTCTATTCCGGTCCCCTTTCCCTCTTCACCGCCAAAGTCCGAATCGCCCTCGACGAAAAGGGACTGCCGTACGAGAAAGTCTCGGTCCCCTGGTCCCTCGAGCGCCGCTACGAGCCACACCATCCCGACGTCGTCGCGCTGAACCCGAAGGCACAGGTGCCCGTGCTTGTAGACGGGGAGGTGGTGGTCTACGACTCGACGCTCATCTTCGAGTATTTGGAGGAGCAGTACCCGGACCCTCCGCTCTACCCCCGCGATGTCGGGGAGCGCATGCGATGCCGTCAGCTTGAGGCCGCGGCGGACGAGATTCTGTTCCCGCCGATCTGGAGCCTGGTCGATGCAGGCTTCTACCCGGCGGGAGCAGGGGGCCGCGACAAAGAGCGGCTCGCGGCGGCGCGTGCCTTGCTCGCGACGCAATACGCGCTGCTGGAAAAGGAGCTCACTGGCCGGGTGTGGCTCTGCGACAGGTTCTCTGTCGCGGACGTCGCGACCCTCGTGATGGTGCGCGCCGCATCCGGATTGGGTGGGGCGCATGGCGTCGAGCACTCCGCACTGAACGAGTGGCTCGCGCGAGCACTTGCGCGTCCGGCGGTTCGACGCGAGATGGACGAGATGAACAGGTTCCTCGCGAATCTGCTGGCAGCGCCGCCGAGTGGGAAGGCCCGGACGGGGGCCTAGATCCGCAGCGCTGGATGCGCCCAGGGGGTGCGCGGAGACGGCGTTTTCTTTCAGGCAAAGGTTTGCGCGTGGCGGCGCTGCTCACGCGCTCTTCCAAGGGCGGCTAGAAATTGGATGCGTCGCGAGAGATGCCTAGGGAACTCTCTATCGCGTCCGATCGGGCTGAGGGTCGGCGGGATCCCCGCCCGTTCCCCACACACCTGTGTACTTCGTCACGACGAGATCCCCGAGCACCCCGCACTGACAGGCGAGACGCAGTCCGGCCTCGCGCTCGTGGGGAGGAAACTCCAGGCGCATGCGTTCCGCCGTGGTCAGGTCCGAGACCTTGCCTTCAATCCGAACCGCACAAGTTCCGCAGGTGCCGAAGCCGCGGCAGTTCAGCGCTCGAGCGACGCTGTTGTAGAGAGGGAGGCGCGCGCGCAGCAAGACCATTCGGAGATTCGCTCCGTGCGGGCACTCCACAGTGTGGCCAGCGAAGCGAACCGTGGGCACGATACGTTCTCCTCTTCGCGCCACCGAACGCTGTGCTCCGCAGCCGACCGCAGATCCAACCGGAGATCCAACCGGAAAGGTGGAAGCCGAGCGCTGCACCCTTCCGACGCGAACGCCAGCACGGGCTGCACAGCGAATGTAGAGGACGCCTCGGCGTCTCGCCGCTAGGGGAGTGACCGGGGGGGCGGTCCCCGAACCTCCAGAATAACGGCGCGGAGCTGGTCGCTCGGGTACCGAGCTCGCTGCCCCTTAACCAAGCGCTTCCGGTGGTCGTGGTGAATCCGGAGGGCTGCCAGTCCCAGGAGAGCGCGACCCTCACGGTCACCCCGAATACGAGCTGCGGCCTCCTCGGTTCGAGCCCTTCGCCCTGCTCTTCGCCGTTTCCGCCAGGTGGCGCCTGCGCAAGAAACCCGCATAGCGAACCAGGGTAGAGGATTCTCTGAGACAAGCTCTCGCGGGATCCACCCGGTCTTCTCGTCCGAGCGGTTCGCATCACGGCAGCATCAGAGAATTTGCCGGACCTCGTTGGAGCCGGTCATGAAACGGCCCTTCTTCGCCCATTCGATCGCTTCGTCCACTGACTTCGCCTCGATCAGGTAGTAGCCGCCAGGTTGTTCCGAGGACGGGATCGATGGACCGCCCGTGACTTCCAGGCGACCGTCGGCATGCATGCGGATCGTTTTTGCCTCGGTCGGCGGACGGAAGGAAACGATCTGGGCATTTTTCTCCGCCCGGAAGGTATTCTGGAGTTCAGCGAGCTGAACACCCACGCGCTGACGCTGGGCGGGAGTAAGGCGCTCCCAGTCTCCATCCTGATGGTTGAACGTGATCATGAACTTCATGGCGATCTCCTACCTTTGGCGCATTTTAATCGAAGAAGAGGCTAGGGACGTCATCGTGTGAGGACACCTGATGCCGCTCACGGGAACCTGCTTGTGCGCCGGGGTAAGCTTCGAAGTGCGGGGACGGCTCACCCCGATTCAGTGCTGCCACGCCACCCGGTGCCAAAAGGCAACCGGTGCGGCATTCGCGCCGGAAGTTGCGGCGCGGGCCGCGGACTTCCGATGGATCCGAGGGGAAGAACTCGTCTGCGTGTTTGAGGCTCCGCTGCTGCGCGAGCCGCCTGCTTATCGGCGGGCGTTTTGCCGAGTCTGCGGCTCACCGCTTCCCGTCGTAAACCCGGGGTTACCGTTTGTGCTGCTGCTTGCTGGCGTGCTGAACGAAGACCCGGAGGTTCGTCCCTTTCGTCACGTGTTCGTTGGGTCAAAGGCGCCGTGGTACGAGATCCGGGACGAGCTCCCTAAGTTCCTTGAACATGTCCCCAAGGACCAACGTCTTCCGACCAGCACCCCGGCGGCGGGAAGAGAGTCTCCCTAGTGGAGAACGCCCACGACGGAGGGTCGCGGCATGGCGGACCTTAGGGTCGGCCCCGTGGCCGCGGCAGTCGAGTGCCACGACCTGCCGTCCTGCAGCCGAAAGTGCGTCGATGATCCCAGGCGCGCGCGAGTTTCCGTGAAGGCTGCTCGCGAAGCCGTGGACAAGGGTTATGGCCGGACCCACTCCCTTCCACGACGTAGTGGATGGTCACGCCGCCTCGCTCGAATGTCGCCATCGCGCCCTCCCAGTCCGAGGTCTCGCCGAGACCCCGTACCAGGATACCCTTGCGAGCGTTCCTGTCCGCACCGTAGATGTCCCGGAGCCTGGACTCCCAACCTTGCGTTTTCAACGCGATTTCAAGATGGATGGAAGCGACTATCCTCGGGCTCAGATTTGAGAGGGGTATCTCATGCGATTGGAGGATCGTCCTGAGAGCGATCAGGTCGAAGACGAGCGGGCAGGAGGCGGGTTCGGCGGTCGCCACGTGGTCGGCGGAGGCCTCGGGGTGGTGGTCGTTGCGATCGTGGTCGGACTTCTCACGGGCAACAGTCCGGTAAAGATTTTGCAGCTCCTCGTCTCGGCTTCCGACTCGGATACGTCGGTTCCGACCCCGAGCGCTGGCCCGAGCGGTCGGCCGTCCGGCATCGAAGACCCCGACAAGAAGTTCGTCCGCATCATCCTCGGAGACACCGAGGATACTTGGACGCAGATCTTCCAAGAGCACGGGCGGACCTACACGCTGCCAAAACTTGTGCTCTTCGACGGAGAAGTAGACTCGGGCTGCGGATTCACCTCGGCCGCGATCGGCCCCTTCTACTGCCCCCAGGACGCAAAGGTCTACCTCGATCTTTCCTTCTTCCGAGAGCTATCGCAGGGCTTCGGCGCTTCGGGGGATTTCGCCCGGGCCTACGTGATCGCTCATGAAGTGGGCCACCACGTGCAGAACCTCCTCGGTCTCATGCCGGAGGGGAGGCAGAGCCGCGATGCCTCCATCGAAACCGAGCTTCAGGCAGACTGCTTCGCCGGTGTCTGGGGCAATCGAGGCGATCGCAAGGGTCTGCTTGAGCCGGGCGACGTCGAGGACGGGCTGCGGGCCGCGGCGGCCGTCGGGGACGACGCTCTGCAGCGGATGGCGACGGGGCACGTGCAGCCAGAGTCATGGACCCATGGATCGTCCGCCAACCGCGTCGCGGCGCTCCGCCGGGGCCTCCAGTCGGGCGATCCGGAGTCTTGCCGCATGCCCACGAAAGGCGTATTCCGTTAGGCCGAAAAGCCCCTGGGCAGCGACCGCTGACCCGGCGCAGTCTCCGAGTCGGTGCTTGCGGCCTCCCCTTTTGCGCCCGCCCACGCGCAGAAGAATTTACGTCGCGCGCGATGTCACCCGGAAATACCAGACGCCTGCGTCACTTCGAGGTGAGCGGCCGTACTTTTCCTTCACAAGCTCTGCGAGGGCTACCGAGAGCTCGGGATCCTCGACACGCTGGAGGGTAACCGGATAACGCCGCCCGTCGATCCGGAGTACCGCACGGCCGTCCTGCACCGCGTGCTCGTGCCATGTCTTACCAGGGGGAAATCCAATTGCGCATGGAATGAATGCCGCGCCGTCATGGACAAGAATCCAGGTCGTGCGCGAGCGCTGCTGGGAGAGGAGTTGGAGCTCGATCGTGTTTTCAGCCTGCGCGAAGCTCCAGTCGGCGACGGGCCTTGCCTCGAGAGGCCCCGCCTCAAGCGGTCCACCCGGGAAAAGACCCACGGGGCCGTCGTGCAAGCGGGCCGCAAACGCGAGCACGACGAGCAGTCCGACGACGCCCGCGAGCAAGAACCCGATGATTCGAAGGATGCGCACCGTTCCACTCCCCTCTGCGGCGCGCCCGCCGTTCGGACACTCCGCGCGGTGGGTCCATACCGGGTCCGGCCGCAGACTCCGCCGAAGCCCCGCGACCCATGCGCAAGAGCGTCGCACATCGGCCAGGGCGAAGACCAGAGCCATCCCTCTCGTCGCGCCTTTGGCGTTGCCAACAAGCGGGAAGAGCTGGGTTCAGAGTTCGCGCTCCGACTCAAAGGTGCGAAGGGCAGAGAGCGCCCGGGCGAGCACAGGATCCAACCCTAGAGCCCCTCTCTCGCGGCGTTTGCGACCATTGTCCATGCATTGCCTTCCCTTCCAATCTTCTCGAAGCCAACGCGCTCATAGAGTCTCAGTGCGGGGTTATCGACCTCGACGCTCAGGCTGACCTGCGCAATCCCTTGGCGGCCTGCCTCGGCGAGCAGCTCTCGCAGGAGCAGCCCGCCGACGCCGCGCCCTCTCGCCTCCTGTCGCACTCCGATCGCGAGCTCAGGGATTTGCTCCGAGACAAACCCATAGGAGTGATCGTCTTTCGACCAAAAGCGATACCAGGCTGCCCCGAGGGAATGAGCAGAAGCCGACACCGCCAGGAGCGCGGTGTCCCCGCGCCGGCCCCACCCAAGGAGTAGCTTTGCGAGTTCCGGTCGCCGAAGGCCGACCTCGAGAGACGGACGCGGAAGTGAGGGACGCCAGAACGCCGCTTCGAACAGCATCTCTTCAAGGAAGGGAAGATCCGAGATGCTCGCCCGGCATGCCCGCAGTGCTGCCATCAAGGTCGGATTGTAGGTCCTCGAGAGCGACCTCTCTCCTGCGGCCTGTTGTCGGCGGGAACCGATTTTCGCGGCCCCCGCCCGAAGACGCCGAAGTGCCCGACCGGTTCCCGCGACGGGAGCATCGCCAGGACAAGTCGGGGGCCCCTCTTTCGAACTGCCATAATGCGGAAGCGGTCGCGGAAGGTGGAACCGAAGATGAGCGAGATCAGCCGTCGAGTCGGTAGCCACGTGAGTCGCCTCCACGGCTCCCCCAAACGTGGCCGCATGGGTATGCGGCTTCTTTGCGGCGCGCGCTGGCCTCCCGCCTGTCCCACAAGCTCCCCTCGTCCGGCAGGTGCAGCTTCAGCAACTCTGGCCCGCCCTTGCCTGGGCGATTCGCGCGCTGGGGCTCCCGCCGCCTGACGGAAGACTCGCGGGGAAAGTCGATTCCGCGTAGCGCGTTCGCTGGATCCCTCCGAAGGTCCCATGAGAAGGGCGCGCGGTCTCGCGAGGCCGAAGAGTGCTGCTTAGGTAGGCGCAGTGTAGAGCATCGCGTTCCTACGCAAGAAACCGTCGAATTTCCGCGCAGAGAAATGATTTGCTCGGCGTACACACTCGACGGGCATGGATTACCCGGCAGGCGCAGTCCATCGAGGGCACCTGCGGCGGGGACAACCTCGATTGGTGGCGCGGTCCGTTCCTTACACACTAGGGTCAGTGGTACGCAACTTCTCTGGTCAAGAACACATGCTCGGAAGCCGATGCGCTCTCTTGCCGCATCCCATGCGGCCACTCAGCGTGAACGGCGAAAACTGGTCTTGGACATCGCAGAGCGTCACCAGCCGGCAACGCAACTTGGTCCATGGGTGGGGGTTCGACCGAGTGTCCACACGGGCGCACGTCGCCAACGCATCGAAAGGAGACCGGCATGTTCAAGATTCAAACTTGGCGCAAAGTACTTGTTCTCGTTCTCACGACTGTGTTCATCTCCGGAGTTGCCAGCAGCAGCTTCGCGGCGACAAAGTGGCAGAAGAATCATCCGCGGCGCACCCAGGTGAACAGTCGTCTCTCAAACCAGAACAAGCGAATTCACCAGGAGCGGAAAGAGGGCGAGCTCACCGGCGGGCAGGCAGCGAAGCTCCACAAAGAAGACCACCAGATTCGCCAGGAAGAGCGAGCCATGGCAAGCCAAAACGGCGGCCATATCACGAAGCTCGAGCAGAGGACTCTGAACCAGCAAGAAAACGGCGTCAGCAAGCAGATTGGTCAGTAGCCGACCGGGCTGCGACCCCAACCCACGGCAGACCGATGAGGGTGCGCGCTCGCGCCCTCATCGGTCGCTTCCCCTCGGACACAAACCGGGCATTTGAACGGCCCGGCTGCGACGGCTTGGCGTCCGCGCTTCCCCTCCTTGGGCAGTGCGCAGCGTGGGCTTTTCGTTCCGCACTAGCTTGAAAGGGATCGCGGGCCCCGGCAACATCGGGCGGATCCACCGAGGAGGCTCCAAGAGCAAGATGAGCGCGTCGCCGGAACCGACGACTCCTAGTGAACGGGTGCCGCCGCACTCGCACCTCACCGCCTATTACGACGCCGACGAGAAGCGCAGCGGCTACGTCGTCGACCTCTTCAACAGGACCGCGCAGCACTACAACACGATCGAGGCCCTATTTCTGAATGGTGGGCTCCTGTATCGCCGCCTCTCGCTGCGTCGGGCAGGCCTGCGCCGGGGCATGAAGGTGCTTGACGTCGCAATCGGCACTGCTGCGGTCGCTCGCGGCGCCGCCAAGCTTGTGGGGACGGAGGGGCAGGTCTTTGGAGTCGACCCGAGCACGGGCATGCTCGGTGAGGCGAGGCGGGTATTCCACGGGCCGCTGACCCGCGGGGTGGCCGAAAAGCTTCCCTTCGCAGACAACACCTTCGACTTCGTGACCATGGGAATCGCCTTGCGGCACGTCTCGGATCTGGTGACCACGTTCAGGGAATACCTGCGTGCCCTGAAGCCCGGCGGCACCCTCTGGATCTTGGAAGGGCATATCCCGCGCTCTCGGCTCGGCCACCAGCTCACACGCTTCGTCTGGGCAAAGGTGATTCCCGGAATGACCCTGCTCTCAACCCGAAGCCGCGATGCGAAGCTCCTCATGGACTACTACTGGGACACGGTGGAGCAGTCTGTTCCCCCGGAGACCATCGTTCGTGCGATGAACGAGGTCGGCTTTCAGCAGGCGAGGTACCGGGTCGTCGTCCCTGGGGCGTTCTGCGAGTACACGGGACGGAAGGCGCAGCCCGCGAGTTGAACCGCGGATCCGCGGCGGTGGATTCCCGTACGCCCTTCCCGCTGCGGCGCCTTGGCAACATCACCAGCGCGGCGTGCCTCACTTCGGAGTCCCTCCGATGAAGTGACCTCCATCTGCCCCGCGGGGTCTCCCCTAAGGGCGGCGCTACCCCGTGGGTCTATCGCCCCTCATGCGAACAATTCGGCTCATGTCATCCGTCCAACAAGCCGTACCGTCCCATGAGATGGGGGCGAACTATGAATAGAGTCATTCGCTTGGTATCTCAGGTAGTTGTTCTCCTGCTCCTGGTGTCGGCGCCGGCCCTCGCGTGGGAGCACCACGGGTGGCACTACTATCGGCCTAGGGTCGTCGTCGGTGTGGGCGTGGGCCCGTGGTGGGGTCCCCCGTACGCCCCATGGGGCTACTACCCGCCGCCTTACGTTGCGGCGTATCCGCCGCCCGTGGTCGTTCAGCCGCAACCACAGCAGCAACCTCCGGTTTACGTAGAGAGAG
This sequence comes from Myxococcota bacterium, assembly GCA_035315025.1. Lineage (GTDB taxonomy): Bacteria > Myxococcota_A > UBA9160 > UBA9160 > UBA9160 > UBA9160. The sequence continues at coordinate 9,004 of DATFYN010000041.1, read as the reverse complement.
AGGATGCTCCGCCGCCCCAGGCCCAAGAGCAGGCAGCGCCGCAGGAAGCGGGGGCCTTTTGGTACTACTGTCCGGGTGCGCGCGAGTACTACCCTAAGGTCGAAACGTGTTCGGAGCAGTGGGTGAGAGTGCCGGCAAGCGCCGAGTAGGATGGGGAGGAAATCGAGATGAGCTGGACTAGGCCTGCGGCATGCGTGCTTGCCACAGCACTCGTCCTCGGGGGCTGCGCGACTGCGCCCCCCGGGCCGAGCGTGATGGCGCTTCCCGGCACCGGGAAGAGCTTCAGCGAATTCCAACAGGACGACGCCCAGTGCCGGGACTGGGCAAGCTCGCAAACCGGGACCACGTCCGCGGCCGCCGCGACAACGGCCACAGTCACGGGTGCTGCCGTCGGAACGGCTGTGGGCGCGGCGGCGGGCGCCGCGATTGGTGCTGCAGCCGGCAATCCGGGCGCCGGCGCCGCGATCGGCGCGGGCGCCGGTCTCCTCACCGGAACGGCCGCGGGTGCCGGGCACGGCGCAAACGTCGGGCGGAACGTTCAGAATCGTTACGACTATGCCTACATGCAGTGCATGTACGCCAACGGGAATCAGATCCCTGTGCCGAGAGGCTCTGTGAGGTCCTACGCGGCGCAACCGGTTTATCGGCAAGCGCCACCGGCAAGACCCTTCAGCCAGGTGCCGCCGCCGCCGGCGGGAACTCCTCCGCCGCCGCCGGCGGGAGCTGCGCCGCCGCCGCCGCCCGCTGGCGCACCGCCGCCGCCGCCGCCGGATGCGGGATAGTCGCGGATCGTCCCACTGCTTAATTTTTTTCGATCGTGAGCTCACCTCCGCGAGGGGGCTTGGCGCCGGCTCGCCCTCCCGTCGCGAGACCGCCGCAGCACCGCCAGCGCCTTAGGGCGCGCCCTGCGATCGCTCGCGCTTCTCCGCCAACACAGCCGCCTCCCAGTTCCGACCATCGAACACTCGGCGCGGCAGCGCTGAGAGGTTGAGCTCCTCCAGACAGCGCGCGTTCACGCTCCGGCGGCGAAGATCGAGTACGGGGCCGCTGGAAGGCATGAATACCGCAGCTTGCAGAAGTCATGCTTCGCCCCGTGCGTCTTGAACTGGTACGCGGTGAGCTCTAACTCCCCGTGAGGATGCGCAGGTCAAGGGATCCTTTTCGCCGACACAACGAGCAGTTGCACTCCGAGCGCTCCGAAACGACCGCGTCCACCTCGAAGGTGACACGGCCACAATGACACGATCCTCGGTAGGTGGGTACGCTATCCGGCTTGATCGAAGAACTTGAGCGCAAGCGTGCCGTGGGCTGCCGCGCCTCCCGCTCGGAGCGCAGCCGCGAGAAGAGCCGTCTCGGCCACTTCTTCACGCGTGGCGCCCGCCTTCTTTGCCCCCTTCGCATGAGCTTCAATGCAGTACACGCACTGCGTGGTATGAGCGACTGCAAGCGCGATGAGCTCGCGGAACTTGCGAGGAATGTGGCCGTCTTCTCTCGTCACAATCCCGTCCAAGGCCAGCCACGCCTTGAACTCCTCCGGAGCAAGCTTCGCCATGTCCTTAGAAGCAAGAGATTGTTCTCATCGTGATAGTGCGCCATGACATCGCCTCCCCTCGACGGGCGAAACCCCCTTTTCGTGAGCCGCAATCCGGACGTGTGGGCAGCTTCGGTCGACCGGCCTCCCGAGGTCAAGATCCAGATCCCGCCGATGGAGGCTCTCACAGAAGGGCTCCCGCGAATCGGGTTGCTGGGCAGACCTCCCTCGAAAGGAGTCCGCGGCCGTGAAAGCCCAGCACGAGCTTGCGGCTCCCGTGGCGGCGCTTTCCGACCTGGCGAAGGCGCTCCGCCAGGGAATGAACGGAGTGCTAGAAGCTCACTCGAAGTGCGATCCCCGGCCCGCCCGGGAAGAGAAGCCACTTCGATCCGGATCCGCTCCGCGCCACAGCACCGTCGGCGATGAAGTGCAGATACTCTTCGAGGTCTCCCGGCGCCCGGGAGGGTTCGCTCCAGATATACACCTCGCCGACGGCGGTCCCTGAGAGCGCGGCGACCGCCGCGTAGTGGTCCTCGTGAAGGGCCAGAAGGATACCTCCGCCCAGCAGGTTGAAGGCAAGGTTGCCCAAGTGATTTGTCCAGGAGCTCCGATCGTCTGCGCGCTGCGCTGCGGCGACGAGGATCTGCTCGCCCTTGGTCAATCTTGCAACTTTGTCAGCGTGGGACGCATCGGCTGGCCCGCGGATCGGATCCGCGCCCTCGCGCCCGGGAATCGGCCGCACGAAGACGAGATCTGCCACACCGATTGCTGCCTGCGACGCGTTCACGATATCGAAGGAGCGGCTCCTCGCAGAGTCGACGGTTGCGCTCGCAGTGGTGTATGCAAGGCAGGCAGTGTTGAAACCTAGCCAACCGTAGTACCAGACCTGCGCATGACGCCGGCCCGCGTCGAGCCTGTCCTCGAGAAAATGAAGCCGCGCGTCGAGCTCTGCATCCGTTCGCGGAGCGGAGAAGGTGGGCATCGCCGCCCGGGGGACTGCGAAGGGCGCGGAAGCGCAGGCGAGCGGGCAGAACATCAGGGCAAGAACGAGGTGTCTCTTCACACTCCCCCCGGCCGGGGGCGTAGCCTTTCCCTGGGAGCGGTCAAGCCCCTCGGATCACCCCCGTACACGGAGTGGCACGCGTAAGGTCACGCGACAGCGAATCCCACCCTGGCAGTCTGAGCCCCGCAGGAGGGAGGCATGCCCGTGTTCTTTCCAACACCCTGTCTTGTCGAGTGGATCAATCTCTCGTGAGATGGCTTTCGAGCACAACGAAACGTGACACGAAACTTTCGGCGCAGGAACCTCGACGCTCTTGTCTACCGACCCGATCCCGGCAGGAAGGGCGTCCCGTGCGGGCCCACTGGAATCCACCTGATGGCAGCTCGATTGGCGGCGATTGGCTTTGGGGCTGCCGACGCACCTCCCTCACTCAGGCCGGCGAGATTCGCGGGGGACCTGGCTACGCGTCTTGGATGTCGCAATGCTTCCGCATCCGGTCGCCGCGGTGGCGCGGCCGGAGCTCGTAGACGCTCCCGACCGGTGTGGAAAAAAATATCGCGCGCTGGTGCCCGTCGGAAAGAGCTCTCGTCGGTATAGAAGTGGCGGACAACCGGAATGGATGGAGAGCGCGCCCGTCGCGCTGGACCGAGCTTGACACTGGATGCGACAAGGGGCATACAAACCGCAGAGGAGTACCGATGAAGAGTTCGCACTGCGCCGCCTTCGCGATTGGGATTGCCCTCTCCTTCTTTTTCTTCGTAGACCGAGGATGGGCTGGCGGACGCGGCGCCGAAGTCATCCTGGACCACAGTCACGTCCAACCCGCGCGCATTGAGATCAAAGCCGGCGAATCGGTCATCTTCAAGAATGTCGTGGACATGCCCGGAGGGCACACTGTCGTAGCGGACGACGGCTCATTCGAGAGCCCACCTCTGAACAAGGACCAGACCTGGACTCATCAGTTCGGAAAGCCGGGGAGCTATAAGTTCCATCTCAAGCAGCATCCCAACACAAAGGGTGAAGTCGTCGTGCAATAGTGTGTGGCGTCGAGCGAGCCGCTCGTTCTGCGGAGCCGAGTCGCAAGACGCCAACCCATGGACTTTCTCGCCTCAGGAGCCGGCGCTTCAACCTCAACGCGCTGATTGCGGACCTGCCTGTCTCATCGAGCCTTGCTCTTCGCGTGTCCCAGCGAAACGTCGAGACTAGAGAATGCTGGCGCCGCGCTCACCCGTCCTGATCCGAATCGCGTCCTCCATCGGAAGGATGACAATCCGGTCCTCACCCTGACCCCGCCGGGTATCCGCCGCGCGGCAGATCGCTTGCACGACCGCCTCCGCCCACTCGGCGTCAACGGCGACCTCGATGCGAAGCCTCGGTGCGATTGCCGGGACTAGAAGCGGGCTCTCCGCTTGATTGCCCGGGGTAAAGTCACGTATCTCTTCGACCGTCATTCCGTGAACCACGCCGGTGTCCAATACTGCCGCGCGGACCGGGTCGAGCTTGGCGGGCCCGACGATCACCTCAATCTTCCGCAGGCGACTGTCTTCCTGTGCCGCTCGCATTCCGACCTCGTCATTCCCGCGCCCTGCCGGACGCGCGGCCAGGGGCCAAGCATGGCGACGAACCAGGCCACTCCGGCCCGCGCAGCTGGTCGCACACCGAGAGCGTGTCGGTGCATACCTGCGAGTCGCAAGATTGGTGCCAGATCGTGGCTCGCCGCGGGTCGTGCACTCATGGGTGCCGAGCGCGACTCACCTTCCGAGAATCTCTTGACGTGGGCGAGGTCTCGATTCTCTACCAGGAACCTGCCTAGGGAAACATCATTCCATGCCGTTTCGATGTGCAGCGGACCGAAGCCATGCGTGATCTTGCGGAGGGCCAGCCTCGTAGGGACACCACCTCCGGATCGCGGGTACGCAGACTTTTCTCGGATCGCTCGTGGGAGGCGCCGGCGAGGAGCGGCGGCTGCGCTCTCTACGCGCGCGCTGCGGAGCGGCCGGCGCGTCGGCCGAAGAAGGTGCTGTCGCCGAGCGAGAGCCCACTCGAGTAGCCACCCACGGACAGACCCGACGCACATCGCCCCGCAGCGAAGAGGCCAGAGATGGGACGCCCTTCCGGATCAAGCACTCGCCCATCCGGATCGGTGCGGAGGCCGCCGAGCGTGAATGCCGCGTAAAGAGAGCCCTCGGTGGTGCAGTCGAAGGCGCCGAAGGGCGGGGTCGTGAGCGCTACGACGTACTCGCGCGACTTGCGGAACAGGGGATCTTCGCCTCGCGCGGCGTGAAAATTGTACAGGGCGAGCGTGCTTTCAAGACTGCCGGGCGGCAGGCCCAGCTCGCGCGCAAGCTCCGCGGGAGACTCGCCCACCGCGGCGACGCTCCGTGGATACTCGGGCTGCTCGAAGATCGCGTCGTCCACCAAGAGCCACGCACGCCCTCCATGGGACAGCAGCGCGAGCTCACCGAGCCGCCCGTAGTAGGCATCCTCGTTCACGAAGCGCTGTCCCTGCGCGTTCACGAGGAGCCCGCGCCGAAGGCCCCAGGGTTGTGTGACGGGAAGCGAGATCGATGCTGCGTTCATGCGGACGGTGGCCGCACCCGCGGCCATGCCCAGACGGATCCCGCTGCCGTCGTCACCCTCGGCGCCCACCCGAAACTTGCATCGCGTCAAGAGCGGCTGATAGGCCGCGAGCATGGCGTCGTTGTGGATGAAGCCGCCGGTCGTGAGGACGACGCCCTGGCGCGCGCGGATCGCGCGTTCGGTATCCCCCGCCCCCGCGATCACACCGACGATGCCGCTCGCGGCGTCACGCACGAGCGCCGTGCAGCGTTGGCCGGCCGCCACGCGGGCGGGGCTCGCGGCGACGGCTGCGAGCAGAGCGCGCATCAGCATCGGGCCGGCCTGGTGCTCGAGCTGCGGAACATGCCCGCGCGGCGCGGGGTACGCGATCTCGCAGAAGGGGTACGCGCGCTCAGAGCCCGACCAAACAAGCCCATCGTCGGTCGGCGGCTCGCCACTGCAGCCGTCGTAGAACACGGGCTTAAAGGGAATCCCTTGTGCAACGAGCCAGTCATAATGCTCGCTGCTGCCCTCGCAGTAGATGCGCACTTTGGTTTCGTCTGGCGCATCACCGCACGAGGCCATGAGATAGGCATACATCGCCTCGCACGAATCCTCGAAGCCGCAAGCCTTTTGGAGCGCGGTCCCCCCGCCGAGATAGAGAACCCCGCCAGACATGGCGGATGTCCCGCCACCAGCAGCCGCACGTTCAAGCACGAGGGTCTCGGCGCCCGTGCGCGAAGCCTCGAGCGCGACGGCCGCACCCGCGGCCCCAAGACCCACGACGACGACATCGGCGGAGTCATCCCAAGCGCGGAACTCCCGCAGGTCTCTCACTTCGGTCTGCATCGCCTCTCCTTCAAGAGGTCGATTCTACGGGGCCGCGGGAGGGGTGACGACGGGAATCACGAGGAAGGAGGCGTGCGTCAGTGAGCGGTCAAAGACGTGCGGACGGGCCTTTGGAGCGTCGCCGACGCATCGCCTCGTCGTGACGCGCCTCGCTGCTCGTCGATCCCCGAGTGGTCGCCGCCGGGCGCGACGAGCACTGTGCGAGAAGGCTGTGCTGCTCTCCTTCTGCAAAGCCTCCGGGATTACGCCGCGCCTAGCCGGAGGTCCGATGGCGCCGAGGGGACTTGCGGCGCACGCTCTCCGTCGGTTCGCGGGGAGCCTCGTCGCGCACCTTTTCAGCGCCGCGCTTTAGCTCGGCGAACGACTCTTCCACGGCACCCACGAGTTCATGCAAATCCGGCACGAGATCCCAGTCGGCGGTGAAGCCCCAGGAAAGGGTCCGCAGATAGCTGAACAGAGCGATGCCCACGGAAAGTTGGCCGAAAAGCGGCACCCAGGGATGAGCCTCGAGCATGGGCGCACCCAGCAGGTAGAGTGGCCGGCGCGGACCTGGGACATTCGTCACCACCAGGTTGAAGGGCGGCTGGCTCTGCTCGAAAAGACGCGCGCCGAGGGCGATCGGCGTCGCGCCGAGCCATTCGACCACCTGGCTGACGGCGTCGGCCCCGAGCGCCTCGTGGCTCTGCTTGAGACGTTCGGTGGTTTTGCGCACGTGGGCAAGACGCTTTAGGGGATCGCGTTCCGCGATCGGAAGGGGAACCAACCAGGCGGTGACGCGATTGCCGAGCCTGCCGCGCTCGCTCGAATCTCGCAAGCTGACCGGGGCCATCACCTTGAACTGCAGATTGTCCACGTTGGTCTGGCGCCCGTGCTTGAGAAATTTCCGCATCGCGCCCGCAGTCGTGGCGAGGACGACGTCATTCAGCGTACCCCCGAGCCGCTCGCGTACCCGATCGATCTCGTCGAGGCTCATGGGCAGCCAATCGAACCTCCTGTGGGGGCCGATTGGCTGGTTGATCGGCGTCGGCGTCGAGCCCGCAAAGGTCGTGGCGACGAAGCGGCCCGCGGCAGACAAGCGCTCGCGCAGGTCGCTGCGCGCGTGCCCTTCGTTGGCGACGAGCCTACCCAGTACCCTCGCAGTGCGCAGCGGCGTTGCGAGCCGCCGCCCGGCCTCTGCCGTCATGTACTGGAGTGCGGTCGGCGGATGGCGCGGGATCCAGACCGGAGGCGGGTCGATCTTCTCTGTCGGCTCCGCTGTCATCAGGACCGACAGCAAATCGACGCCCGAGATGCCATCGATCATGCAGTGATGAGTCTTCGAGATAAGCGCTACGCGGTCGCCCTCGAGACCCTCCACCACCCAAAGCTCCCAGAGCGGTTTGTGAAGGTCGAGCCGCTGCTCGAGGATGCGCGCGCAGGTCCGCTTCAGGATCCGCTCGTTCGCGGGAGGCGGGAGCCGGCTGTGGCGGACGTGATAGCGGACGTTGAAGCGCGCATCGTCCACCCAGATCGGGTGGCCGTCCACCGGCGCCGGCTCTACACGCTGGCGATAGCGCGGGATGTGATGGAGGCGAGAGGCGACGTATTCGATGATGCGTTCAAGATCGATCGCGCCGTCCTTGCCGCGCAGCGGTGCCGCCTCAAGGATCGTGACCGCGGCCACGTGCATGGGCGAGTTCGGGCCCTCGTAGATCAGGAACGAGCCGTCGAGCTCGCTCAGGCGCTCGTAGGAAAAATCGCTCATCTCTCGCCCTCCTCTACGAGCTTGGAAAGCGCCTCGAACTCCTGATGCACGAGGAGAACGAGATCGTGCAGATCCGGCACGGCGTCCCAGTCGGCGTTGAAGCCCCAGAAGAGAGTGCCGTTGTAGCTGAAGAGGGCGATGCCTAAGGCCTGGTTCGAGAAGAGGGGGACGAGAGGATAGGTCTCGTCCATGCGCGCCCCGGCGAAATAGACGGGGAACTGCGGGCCTGGAACGTTCGTCACCACCATGTTGTACGAGCGGGTGCGCGCGGTGAGCCGCGAGAACCCGGCAAAGAGCGCCCCGGTCGTCCAGTCGCTGATCTCCTCAATCAGCTCCCCACCGGCGACCGTGCTTGAGGCCTTGAGCTCTTGCGTGGTCTCGATTACGCAGCGCAGGCGTGACCGGGGATCCTTCTCCTGGAGAGGCAAGCGTGCCATCAAGAAGGCCACGCGATTGCCGAGCTTTCCGTGCTGGTGTTCGCCGCGGATGTTGACCGGCAGCATCGCGCGGAAGTCGATCCCCTCGACCGAGACGCTGCGCCGCCCGAGAAACTCGCGCATCGCACCTGCGACGATCGCGAGAACGATGTCGTTCACGGTGCCGCCGAGGCGATCTTTCACCTGCTTCACCGCGGAGAGCTCCATGCGGGTCCAGTCAAAGCGGCGGTAGGGGCCCACCGCATCGTTGAGCGGTGTGGCGGAGGCGCTGCCGAGACCGTGGCTCAACGCGTCGGCCATGGACTCGACGGCGCGCCGGGCGCGATCCAAGGCGTGAAGCGGCTCTCGCAGAGCCGAAAGGCCGGCGCCGATCACCTTCACCGGCAGGGACGCGCGCCGCCGGAGCTCCCCTGTCAGGAGTTGCGCGCCCGAGGGCTGGGGACGGGGTACCCATCGCGCCGAGGAGGTCGCAATCCGCTCTTCCGCCGAGCCCTGCATGAATCCCGCCATGAGATCGGCGCCGGAGATGCCGTCGATCATGCAGTGGTGAATTTTCGTAATGACGGCGAAACGTCCGTCCTCGAGACCCTCGATGATCCACATCTCCCAGAGCGGGCGATGGGGGTCGAGCTTCTGCGAGAAGATCCTGCCGGCAAGACGCTTTAGCTGACGCGCGTCCCCGGGCTCGGGAAGGCTCGTATGGCGAAGATGGTAGTTGAGGTTGAATTGCGGGTCGTCGACCCAAACCGGGTGACCAAACCAGGGAATGCGTTCGAGCCGCTGCCGGAAGCGTCCGCTTCGCCGGAGTGCGGGCTCCGAGAGCCCGCGAATGCGCTCGAAGTCGAGGCTGCCGTCGGCCGCCCGCAGAGGCTCACCCTGAA
>DATFYN010000040.1:0-3767 GCA_035315025.1 Myxococcota bacterium | reverse complement strand
CAGCCAGCTGCGGAAGTGCTGCCACACGGTCCTTCGCTCCTGGAGCGCCAGCAGCTGGAGCAAGCCCTGAGCGATGCATCCGAGCTGCACGAAGCGGTGGTAGGCGTCGATCTTTCGGCGCAGGGCCTGCTTGTAGCGGGTCGACTTCTTTCGGACGTCCTGGTTTCCGCTTCCCCGTTTGCGCGGCGCCATCGAGGCCATCCAGAAGTGGTAGGCATAGCTGCCGAGCACGTGGAGGGCCTGGCGGAAGCCCGTCTCGATCTTGAAGCGATAGCCATAGAGCGCGATGACGTCGAGCGGGTCCAGGGTGAGATCGGTGGACATCAGGGTGAGCTCCCCGCGGTGCGGATGGCGGACGAAGACGAAGCGCACGAGATGGCCGACCGGTCGCCAGAGCAGGTCCTGCGTGGCATAAGCGATCTGGACATCGCACTCGTCATACACGGGGCTGGGAGCGGTGGAGAAGCCGCTCGCGTGATGCAGCAGCGTGTGGAGCGGGAGCTTCTTGCCGTAGTGACGGGGCCGTCCCGCTCCGCGGCGACGGCGGCGCGGAGGGATCTTCCATAGAAGGCGATGTCAAGAGCATACTTCTCCTTCCGCTCGAACCCTTCGGGCATCGAACGTCCGGGGTGGTGATCGACCGCCCGACACCGTAGGGGATCATCCGCGTTCTTCCTGCGCTTTCTCCTCGGGCCATGAAGCCTGCGGGTCCGCGGACCATTCTTCCATCCGGGCCTCGAAGGCCATTGCTTCATTCGGTCCTGCGAGGGGGCATATCCTGGTACTTGGGCCTCCTGCCACAGCAGGGACCAAATCCTCCGCCGGATGCTTCCCCTCGACCCTTTGCCCCGGAGATCCGAGCTTGGGTCGCAGACGCTCCTCCCGGGTGGGATTAGCGATCAGCTTCTGGAGAGCTCGTGGATCTTCCTGGGGTCGTAAGGCTCCTCCGTTTTCCACATCGCCAGCACGATCGCCGCGATATTCCGGGCCACCGTCAGCTTGGCCAGGTTTGGCTTTGTCCCGTTCTCGAGTTGTCGGTCGTAGCCCTCGCGGAGCGGATTTGAGGCGGCGTGAGCGATCACCGTGGTAGCCGCGCCCTTGAAGAGCATCTTGAGCGTCGGGTTGTGATTGAAGTTGAGGCCGCGGGTTTGGACCACGGGAGCGCGTACCCAGCGCCCGTTCTCTCGCACCCAGTCGCTCGACGTCCGAGTAACGATGGCGAAGCCGCAGTAGGACCAGAACTGCCGCTTTGTTCGGAAACGGTGGGGCGTCACGACGATGGGCAACATCTGTGCCACGCGTACCGGGCCGAGTCCCGGCGCAGTCTCGAGGACGCGCGCGATGCGATGCCGATGGGACTCTCGCAGCATGGCGACCTCGGCCTCCGCCTTGAGCACCTTGAGTTGCTCGAGCTCTCGCCCCAGCAGATCCACGGCTTCGCGTGTCGCTGGGGGAAGAGCACGAGCCCGCTTCGCGCGCTCCTCTGGCTTGAACACAGCCTCTCCCGTGCACGGCAGACCGCGAGAGCGGAAGAAGCTCTTGAGCCGGCTCTTCACCCGGGCCAGATCACGCGTGATCATCGTGTAGGTGCGGGCATGGTCTCGCAGCGCCGTGAAAAGCCGTGCGTCCTTGTAGACCGGCCGGTCGATTTGCCCCGTGCGGAGTTTCTCCGCGAGCCCATGGGCATCGATCGCGTCGCTCTTCATCCCCGGCGTCCACTTGCCCCGGTAGACCACGAGCTCGACCACATACGGGGAGAGGATCTCGTAGAGCCACTGACTCCACTCACTCTCCTCGATACAGAGGTGCAGGTTGCCCGGGATTTGCTGCAGGTAGCCGATCAAGGCCTTTCCGTTGGTCTCCACGACGTCGCGCCGCAGCTGCTTGCCTGACGCATCCAACACGCAGAACGTGACACTGGCTGCGTGCACGTCGGCTCCGAGATATCGTTCCATTGCGGGTCTCCTCCCTTCGGGCTCGATGCCCAGGTCGTTGGTCAACCCAAAGCATCTTCCCATCGGAGGAGACCGCCACCGCGTCCCGCTGCGCTCCTCTCTTGAGCTCGGGGTTCACCTCGAGGACGTGGCCTTCTTATAATTCCTGGTACGCCACGGCATTGCGTCTCACGCGGGTGACGAGATGGTGCCCCTGGGCGAGCAAGGGACGGATCACCTTGCCGCTGGCGTAGTAGGCGTCGGCGACCAGGAGGACCCGACGCGGGATCTCCTGGGCCACCTCGAAGAAGAGTTCCACCACGCGGTCGAGCAAGGTCCGAGAGAGCGCGCGGGCCGAATCGATCACCCCCTCGTGGATGCGCGAGGTGAGCGGAACCGAGACGACGCGCCCGTCGGGGGTGCGCACGAGCTGCGCCAGGGCCTGGAACGAGTGTCCTTCGATCCACTCGGGCTTGGAGTTGTGGGTGGACTGCTGATGCAGCTTCTTGACCCCGGGCATTTTGCGGCCCTCCCGGGCCACCTTGATGCCATCGGCCAAGCAGACGCGGGCTCCCCCGACCTCGAGGGGGTCGAAGTGGCGCTGGCAGAAGCGGATCCAGAGGGTTGTCAGAGGCGCCAGCCGGAGCGCTTCGCTGTGGAACAGGTGCAGCAGGCGTAGGTACTGCTTGGGCTGAAGCGCCAGGGCGCGCACCCAGCTGGTGACGCCTGCGAGATCGGCCCGCACACAGAAGCCCATCAGGACGATGCGCATCCACTGGAAGGTGGCCTTGCGGGCGCAGGCGGGCTCGAGTGTTTGCACCAAGGCATTCCAGCGCATCCAGAGCTGCATCGGGCTCTCCCGGAGGAGCGGGTCGCGGAACTCGGGGAGGGCTCGAGATGACTCCGGTAGCATTATAATGCTATCGGATCTTTCCGCTACACTCAAAGCGCCATGGCGCTGCGTCGCGAGCAAGTCCTCGAGCATCGGATCGAGCGGATCAAGCGCGAGCTTCACGCGCTCGGAGATCTTCGTCCCGGGAGCCTGTCCAAGCAGTACAACGTATGCGGGGTCGAGGGATGCCGTTGCAAGGCATCTCCTCCACAGAAGCACGGGCCCTACTACCAGCTGAGCTTCACGCGAAAGGGCAAGGCGACTTCGCGCTTCGTGCGTCGAGAAGAGGTCGCGGCCGTGCGCCGCCAGCTGAACAGTTACGCGAAGCTGCGAGCGCTGGTCGATGACTGGATCGACACCGCCATGGAGCTCTCAGCTCTACGCCTCGAACAGCAGCGAGAGCATGCGGTTAAACCGCCACAATCCAGGGCGAGAACCTGATACTGTCCAGCTTCCAACCTCGCCGGGCAAAGAATCGCCATGGGAAGTTCTTTGTGAGCTTCCTTCCGGCGATGAGCACCAAGGCCGCCAAGGCGATTCGCGCAACCATTCGCAAGTGGCGAATGGCCTCCACCAGGAACAACCAGCGCCTGGAGGATCTCGCGCGCCTCACCGATCCGTCGGTACGCGGCTGGATGAACTACTACGGCCGGTTTTACCGATCGAAGTGTGTTCAAGTCCTTCGCCATCTCAACGAGGTCCTGGCTGGATGGGCGCGACGGAAGTACAAACGGTTTCGACGCTGGGAGCGGGCCTCGATGCATTGGCTGAGAGGCGTCGCGCGACGGGATCCGAACTTGTTCGTCCTGTGGCAGCTCGGCGTACGACCGGGGGCTGGATCGTAGGAGCCGGATGAGGCGAGAGTCTCACGTCCGGTTGTGCGTCCAGTGAAGGCTGGCGCGTTCAGTGGGAGTCAGTCCCACCGGGGCAAGAGCTAACGA
>DATFYN010000039.1:0-3494 GCA_035315025.1 Myxococcota bacterium | reverse complement strand
TCGATCACGAGTCGCTTCTCTTCCGTGATTGCATAGCCGTACGGAGCGCCACCCGTCGCGAAACCCCTCTCAGCCTGGCCGCGCAACCCGCGGCGCGTGTTCTCCGCGATCTTGTGACGCTCGAAGGCGTTGAGAACGCCGGTCACCTGAGAGCCCAGGTCGAAGATGTCGCGACCCGAGAGCACGTCGAAAACGGTGGTCCCCGCTTCCTGGCACCGGTTCCCGATCCAGCCGAGGTCCTCGGTGTCACGGGTGAGCCGTGAGAAGTCCCACGCGAGCAGCACGTCCCATGCGTCGATCCGGGCGAAGAGCCCGAGGAGCCCGGGGCGGTTGTGGCGGCTCGCGCCGCTCACGGCCGGCTCTTCGACCACGTCGACCAACGTCCAGCCGCGGGCGGCGGCGAAGGCACGACACTGGCAATCTGATCCGTCGGCGAGTCGGCCGACTGCTTGTCGGTGCTCATGCGGGCGTAGATGGCGGCTCTCATCTGCCGCCCTCACAGTCGGGGCAGCCTCGGTCATGTCCGCCACCAAACGACCTGCCCGGGCACTGCCCCCGCTTCGCCTGTCCCGCGGCCCCTTGGCAGGAATTGCGGACCCACATTTCGCAGAAGCGGCCGGGCGTCGTACACCGAAGATCCACGTAGTCCGGGCCCCTCATGGAGATTATAGCCGCACGCTCCGCAGGTAGCAGTTTCAGTTTGTCTCATGCTTGCGCTCCTCCCGTGCTCTCTCATCGTGTGCATTTCGCACGAGTCAGTGCGCTTGCCGCGCGGGATGATTCGTTCGACCTCAGTCAACTCCTGACGAACGCGAAGTACGCGAAACGGGTATCGTGGGCACGGCGTTTAGGCAGTGTTCTTCGAGCCGCGCCTCCTCCACCTTTTTGACGAGCACCTTAGTGATCTGCTCAATCTGTGGTGCGAGTGGGCTATGAGGATCATACTCCAGTCCCCCAAGCTTCCGACTCTGATCGAACATTGTTGGTGGCGTGTCGGAGAACCAGATGGGTATAACGGCGTTATGTCCGAACCGTTCCTTAAATGCGTCAGATTCAATCTTTGTCCAGATTCGCTTCGGATACTCTTGCGAGAGCAGGACTACTACGAATCGAGCTTCTGAGTTGTAGATGGGTTTCAAATACTCTTCGACATCCTGTGCCAAGATTCTGTGTTGCTCATTCTTGTCGTAGAACACTTCAAGGTCGTTCTCGCGGAGCGCCTCAAACAGAGCCTCGGCAACGTTGCGATCCGGGCCGGCGAATGAGAGGGCGAAGTCGTAGGTGTTGTCAAACTCGACGGAGATGAACCCCAGGTCGGACGCGAACTTCCTCCAAGGAATGTTTCTGATGTAGAAGAGGAACTGCGGATCTTCCACGATCAATTGCTGGGAGTTGTGATCGAGGTGAACAACCTTTTGAAGGTCCGGATCCTGATCGATTAGCTCCTCAAGGTAACCTTTATCCACGACTTGGCTTACACTCCCGCGAAGCTGCGGGTTTGCCCGGATAGCGTGCCGTAGAGACAGTGCCCACTGTTCCGCGTGAGCAAGCCAGTAGAGGATTTGCAAATACGGAGCGCGGCCGGCCGGTTTCATCTTCGCTCCTCTGCAGAATCGCTCGCACCGCGCCCGGAAACCGAGGCCAAGCCGTTCCCAAACCTCGGTCTTCACTGACTCAAAGCTGATAGCCGTAGTTATTGTGCGATTCGAGCCCTCAAGAATACCTGCTTTGATACACACCTCACGGGAAAGCATTTGTGCGAGATAGAAGCTGCCCTGAGCGCCGCGCACTATGTCCTGAGCCACGTTCAGGTCGATGTTGAGGGCGGATTCACCCTTCCTGATGAGTTCCTCGACTTTCTCATCGGGGTTGCTCTCAAATCGGATGATGTCGAGCCTATTGACCAAATCGTGTGCGAATTGAATAAGGTGTTCTCCGGCATTGTTGATGCCGATGATTACGAGTTTGGCCCCTTGCTGCTCCTCATCTGCGAGGGTCTTGAGGTAATCGGCGAGGGCCGATCGTGTTTCATCCGGGAGCTTATGAAAGTCGTCGATGATGACGGTGCCGATGCGCCCGAGATTTGGCAGTTGGTGGATGTACTCAATGTCCGCTTGCTTCCGAGCGGTCAGTTTGGTTACTGCAGTGCTGAGCCTGAGGGATCGGAGCGCGGTTTCTACGGCGGTTGTTTTCCCGATACCCGAGGGACCCTCAATGACGACGCCGCGGCCAGTTGTTCGGAGCGCGACCACTAGTCGAGGATATTCGACAGGTTCAACGAACGTGTAATCCGGAACCCCACTAGTCTTGAAGACTTCCTCCAATTTAAGCCCCGGCACTTTCCCCCTCCTCGCTGGCGAGCCGGTCTCAGGATAGACCCATCCGCAAAACTCTGCGTCAACGCCGACGCGTCAGCCCTCGGGCGACGAACTCGTACGCAACGGTGCCGAGCGGGAGATTCTTCTCCTCCGCCAGGCGGTGCAGCTTCGCAAGCTCGTCATCCTTGAGCATGACAACCACCCGGTTGCGCCGAACCGTCTCCGGCGGCGCCGGCTTCATTCCCGCACCCCTACGGGGGCCGCCCCAGCTCCCTTTCTTCATGGCGCCCATCCTACCCCCGCTGTATCTTGTTATGCAAGTAGATCAAGGAGGGATCTCCCTTATGCCCCGCCGCGTCGCGTTCTATGCCCGCGTCTCCACCGCCGAGCAGCACGTCGAGCCTCAGCTCCACGCTCTTCGCGGCTATTCTGAAGCACGCGGACTCACAATCGCGGAGGAATTCATCGACAACGGCGTCTCGGGTGCAAAGGACCGCCGCCCGGCTCTTGATCGGCTTTTGGCCGCAGCCCGGCGGCGCCGCTTCGACGTGCTGGCGTGCACGAAGCTCGATCGCCTCGCTCGCAGCGTTCACCATCTCACGAGCCTGGGGCGTGAACTTGAGGCCCTCGGAATCGACCTCGTGGTGCTCGATCAGTCGATCGACACGAGCACTCCCGCGGGCCGGCTTCTTTTCCACGTCCTGGGCAGCATTGCGGAGTTTGAGCGCGACCTGATCCGCGAGCGGACTGCCGCGGGGATGCGGGCTGCGAAGCGAAGGGGCGCGAAGATCGGACGACCGAGGGCCGCGGTCGATCGCGTAGCGCTCGTCCAGGGCATTCGGGAAGGAACATCCGTTTCCGCGCTCGCCCGCCGGCTGGGCGTCTCACGACCGACCATCCGCAAGCTGGTATCAACGGAGGTAGCGCGCCTCGGCGTAGCGCCCCGCCGCCAGGCCCGCCAGCACGGGCGCCGGACCTCCGCGGACTTCCCAAAAACCTACGTATAATTTCTACGCCGCCCGCGTATGTAACGTGTTGAACTAAACCGCTGCGCGGTGGAGGAAGACGCTGCTCGCTCGTGTCCGCTCAGCGGCGTGCCTGGCTGACGCGGTCGGCGCTGGGTCCCATGGTCTCCTTTGGCCGTCGTGGTGACGGCCGGTCGTCGGGCCTCTCCCG
>DATFYN010000038.1:0-21018 GCA_035315025.1 Myxococcota bacterium | reverse complement strand
CGTCCATGGCGGGCAACAGCGCGCGAAATTTTGCTCGGATCTCCTGATCGGCTCCCACATCGTGAGAGTCGGACGAGACGGCACAATAGTCAAGTTATTTTGTTACAGTTTCTAAGCCAATGTTTTTTTGAGGAGTACGAGGGCTTGCCGTGCGGGGTGTTTTGTCTCATGTTGACCTGCATTGTCTCACAGCGACCTCCCGCAAAGCGCACCATCCTGCTCATCAAGGCATGGTTGATGCACCAAAAGCCATCCTCGCTAGATCGCCTTAGGCGGACCGGCGAGATTTTCGGTGGGCCCCCGGAGTCAGGTTGGCTTGGGTGCTCCACCAGTGCGGCTAAGCTGGCCCACAGCAAGTGATTGCCGGGCCTTAAGCATGAGGGAGAAAACGGATTATGCGAACTCGACTTGGAATCGGTATCGCCGTCGCTGGAGCATTGGCGTTGTTCGTTGCGAGCGCGCATGGAGGCGAGCCGAAGAAGACGCCCGATGGAACTGTGGAATTCAGCGGTGGCTCGGTCGCGGCCGGTATCGGCTACTCATGGGGGAGCGGGACGCTCACCTACAAAGGCGTGAAATATCCGATCACAGTGGCGGGTCTCTCCGCCGGCTCGGTGGGCGCAACGGACGTGACGGCGTCGGGATCGGTCTACAACTTGAAGAAAATCGAGGACTTCGAGGGCAATTACACATCAGTGGGAGCTGGAGCGACTGTCGGCGGGGGCGGCGGCGTCATCACGATGCGCAACCAAAACGGTGTCGTTATCGATGGCGTCTCGACCACCCAAGGCTTAAAGCTTTCACTCGATGCGGGAGGCGTGAAGATCAAGCTCAAGAAGTAGCAATGCGAGGCGGTGCCGGAGTCGCTCGCGGGCCCACCGAAGAATCCGTGCGCGACCCGTGCACCGCGCTCTTGCAGGGCATGAAGAGCTGCAGGCCATCCCCTCCTGATCCTGGCGAGCCGCCGCATCCGCCAAGCTGGCGGCGAGTAGCAACGGTCGGAATACCTACCACGACTGCTTGCGCGGGTGCGGCCTCTAGCCGCAGCAGAACGCCTCGCAGGCCTCCTCGATGCTCGCACCCGCACGATCAGCCGGCGCAGGGCGCTCCCGGCAATCGCTCGCTCGAAGATCGTCGGATTCGAGCATCCAACTAATCATGGCGGATTGTGGCGTCGCTGACCTTCTGTTCCCAGTACTCGTCCCCGCCATGAGCCTCGCCCTCGGTCGCGCTTGACCAGTTCCTATGCCGGTTCGTGCGAGACGTAGCGGACTCCCAGTTCTCCCAGCTACTCCTTGGCCGGCGCAGACTTTTTGCCGGACTTGGCCTTCTTGGCAGGCTCTACAGTAATCGCCACCGCCTCGGTATAGGTGGCGACGAGCTTGTCGCCGACCTTGGCTTTCTCTAAATGCACTTCGGGCGCTGCCTTCACCTGATAGAGGTTGCCCCTCGGTCCCTCGAATACCACCATGCGGTTCTTTTCGTCGATGGCCGTGATGGTCACGGTGGCCTGAACGCCGGCGGCGATCCCGGCGGCCGGCTTCTCCCCCGGCTCGGCCCGGCCGGCAGTCACGGCAGCCGTCGGCTCCACCGGAGCCTCACCGGGCGCCTGCATCTGCATCATCAGTCCCTGGACGTACCTGACCACCACTTTGTCGCCGACATGCACCTGCTCGAGGTTTCGGACCTCCGGCCCGAGTACGAAGCTCTCCGTCTCGCCCTTGGCGCCCTCCAGCGTGATCTCCCGGTCGGCGACGTCGAGTGCCTTCACGGTGGCGGTGACCTTGTGACTGCGCGACCCAGCCACCTTGCCTGGGGTCCCAGTGGACTTCATCTCTATCCGCCCGCTCGGCGGTGTGTTGTCTTCCGCGCGGCCCAGCGTTGCGGCGAGAACCAGCGCGGCGGCGGATGCGATCAGCAATCTCCTCTGATGCATGGCGGCTCCCTTTTCACATGGGTGGACAGGACTTCGTGCACGAATCACTAACTCTACGCGTCCGGGCCGGATCGCGCAGCCCATTTTTTGGATTGCGCCCTCCCCAGAGAGGCCGATGTCGTGAACGGGAAGCCTGGGCGCTGCTCCGAGAAGCGGCCGAACTGCGCGTACTCCCTCCCGCTGAGATTCTTCGCCCACTGGCGCCACTTCCGCGGCGGAAACGCGCTGCGGCGCGCATAGTGGAGGAGCGCGTCGCCGTCCGGGTTGCGCGGGTAGTACTCGCGCTGCGCGTCGACGTAAGCGAGACACGACTGAATCGCCGAGAGTTCATTATCGCCAATGCGCCGATTGAGGATCTCCTCTTTCCCGGCGGCCGTGTCGAAGCGCCAGCCCGCATTGTCCTTCACGAGCGGGATCGGGAAGGGCCACGCGTCCTTGCCGACCTCGAGCACGGCCTGCGTGTCGCTGGGCTTCGTGAGCCGGTTGGATTCTTCGTAGCGCTCTACGAAGCGCCCGAAGGCCGCGCGGTCGGCGACGGCGTCACCAGACGAGATGAGTGGTTTGGCCGCTGTACCGAAGATCGCGAGCATCGTCTTCTCGTCGTCCGCCTTTGTCGCGGTGACGAGCGCTGCGACCGCCTCTTCAGGCGAGGCGAAGTGACGCTCCCGTGGCGCGGGGAGGCGCGCTCGTCGCAAGCGCGAGCAACGTGCACAGGAGAACCGGGCGCAATCGCGTGCTCATCTCGATCCCTCCCAAAATTCTGGTCGCCACGGAGTGCGGCATGGGATCCATCATCCCGAGTACTCCTAGCGGCGCCCGCCGCCGCCTCTGCCACCGCCGCTCCGCTGGGCGCCGCCACCTCTGCTGCCGCTGGTCCGTTGGACGCCTCCCCCGCCGCCACCGCCCCGCCAAGCCGCGCTCTCACGACTCGCCTGGCCCCGAGAGCTGTCACGCCGAGCTTGCGCTCCGCTTCTCGAGCCTTCGAACGCCTTGGGTCCGCGATCTGCGGTCCCCCGTCCTTCCCCAGCGGACCTGGTGCTCGCGCTCGGACGTTGCGACCCAGGGGCTGCGCCGCCTTGCGCCCCCCCGCCTGGTCTGGTGACCGCGCTGGGACGCTGTGACCCGAGCCCGTCGCCCCCCTGCCACCCTGTCCGATCTGGCCCTGCATTCCGCCGGTGCCCTCTCGCTGCTGCGGGCCCTGCTCGGCTCGGCGGCGGTACGCCTCGCGCGACGCGAGGTTGGGGTTTTGCCCACGCCCGAAACGCTCCTGCGTTGCGGCGTCTCGGTACTGAGCACCCTTGCGGTGGGAGGGGTCGTGCTGCCAAGTCCCGATCAAGGCCCTGTCGCTTGCAATCAACGACCCCACGACGGCGGTTCAGGCGCTGGATCAGATCGAGTCGCTGTTGCGCAGTATCGCCACGCGCCGCCTCGATGTCGGTACGGTCCGGCATTCTGCCGGTCAGGTGCGATTCATCATGCCCGTACCCGACTGGGACGACCTGCTCAGCTTGGGTTGCGAAGAGGTCCGCTGCTACGGATCCTCGTCCGTTCAAGTGATGCGCCGCCTCCGCGCCTTGCTCCACGACCTAGCCCGAGACGTTCCCCCATCGCGCGCTCTGTGGTGCGCAGCTATCTGACTCGTGTGGACCACGCGATCAAGCGGATCTTCGGAGACGCCCAAGACCACCACGATGCGCTCCAAGACGACCGTCAAGGCCTCGGAATGCCGCATTCCAAGCCGGAGGAAGCAAAGCTCGAATTAGACGGATCGCCCGTTTGGCATAGGGTGGCGCGGAAGCGGTCGTGGCGACCCGCCGTGCGTGCTCCGGGGGGCGGCTGATCGAGAAATGGAAGGGCTGCGTGAATGAACGTACTGGTCATCGACGTGGGAGGGACGCACGTCAAGCTGCTGTTGAGCGGGCAGCGCGAGCCCCGCAAGGTCGATTCCGGCCCCACGATGACGGCTGCGAAGATGGTGGCCGCAGTCAAGCCATTCATTGCCGACTGGAGCTACGACGTAGTGTCGATCGGCTATCCGGGGCCGGTGCTGCATGGTCGGCCTTTGGCCGAGCCTCGGAATCTAGGCGGCGGCTGGGTGGGCTTCGACTTCCGCAAAGCCTTCCGACGGCCCGTCAAGATTGTGAACGATGCGGCGATGCAGGCGCTCGGGAGTTACCGGGGCGGTCGCATGCTGTTCCTCGGCCTCGGCACCGGCCTCGGCTGCGCGCTCGTGGTGGACGGCCGAGTCGAGCCCATGGAGATTGCACACCTTCCCTACCATAAGGGCCGGACCTACGAGGACTACGTCGGCGCGCGCGCGCTTGCACGCCTCGGCAAGAAGCGTTGGCGGCGCTACGTGAAGGACGTGGTGAAGCGGCTCCGGGCGGCGCTCGCGGCGGAGCTCGTGGTGGTGGGTGGAGGAAACGCGAAGCTCATGAAGAAGCTACCGGTTGGGGTCCGCCTCGGGAGCAATGAGAACGCATTCCGTGGTGGATTCAAGCTGTGGGCCGAGAACCAAAGGCTTGGCCGGTCGCGCCGGCCCGTCGCGGGTGCCGCTGAGACATGCCGCGGTGTCGGGTCTTCTCGCCGAAGCCGTGGGAGCAAGCCCAAAAGGCGGCCATGAAGGGACGTGTCGGAGTCTCTCCGTGGTGGACTGGCCCGCGCCGGGACGACAGGTTCGCTGCGGCGTGCGGATCAGAGAAGATTGAGGCCGGGTCATGAGAGGAGGCACCATGGTTCGATTCGGGGCTCGCCGGTGGCTGCCCGTGCTCTGCGCGCTCTTGTGGCTGGGGCTCGCGCGCGAATCACGGGGCGGCGATGCAGCTGCGCCGGCAGCAGGAGAAGGGAAGGCCACGACGGGTGCGACCACGTGTGAGGGTAAGGCACGGCTGCGCGGCCTCGCTTTCGATAAGGATGGCTCGGTGATCGATCCCGTGGGGACGGCGGTCTTAGACGTCGTCGTGGAAGGGATCAAGGCACGCTGCCCCACGCAGCACTTCGTGATCGAGGGCCACACCGACCTCTCAGGCTCGCCGAAACACAATCAGGAGCTTTCGGAGCGCCGTGCGGAGGCCGTGAAGCGTTACCTCGTGGAGCACGGCATCGCGGGAGACCGGCTCACCACGGTCGGCTATGGCTCAAGCCGCCCACTCACCACGGATCCCTCCCCCACCGCGCAGGCGATCAATCGCCGGGTCACCCTGGTCGTGAAGGACTAGCTTCTGGCCCCGGGGAAGAAGGGCGGGATTGATCCATCCTAGCATTGAGATAAGCTGATGAAGTCTTTCCGCCCGGCCGATACAATACGGGAAAAACGGAAGCCCGATGAGCATCCAGACCCGGCATACCCAGCTCGCCGAGATCGCGCGCCAGCGGATCGTCGTGTTGGACGGCGCCATGGGCACGATGATCCAGCGCTATCGCCTCTCCGAAGACGACTACCGCGGTGCGCGCTTTCGAAGCCACCCGAAGGATCTGCGTGGCAATAACGAGCTCCTCGTCCTCACACGACCCGAGGTCATCGAGGAGATCCATCGCCAGTATCTCGACGCCGGCGCGGATCTCATCGAAACCAACACGTTCAGCGCCAACGCCATCTCGCAGAGCGACTACGGTCTCGCGGGTTTGGCATACGAGCTCAATCTTGAAGCCGCGCACCTCGCGCGTCGCGCGGCAGACGCGGCCAGTGCGCGTGCGCCGGACCGACCGCGCTTCGTGGCGGGCGCGATCGGTCCCACCAATCGCACGCTCTCGATCTCCCCCGACGTGAATGACCCCGCCCTGCGGAGCCTCACGTTCGACGAGTTGCGTGCGGCCTACGCGGAGCAAACCCGGGGGCTCATCGATGGCGGCGTGGATCTCCTCCTCGTCGAGACCATCTTCGACACGCTGAACGCGAAGGCTGCGATCTTTGCGATCGAAGAAGTGTTCGAAGCCAAGGCCACACGCTTACCGCTCATGCTCTCGGTCACCATTACCGACCGGAGCGGCCGGACGCTTTCCGGCCAGACGATCGATGCGTTCTGGACCTCCGTCGCACACGCCAAGCCGTGGAGCGTGGGGATCAACTGCGCTCTCGGAGCCAGCGAGATGCGTCCCTATCTCGAGGATCTCGCGGCGATCGCTCCGGTTCTCGTCTCCTGCTATCCGAACGCAGGGCTCCCCAACGCGTTCGGGGAGTATGACGAGCAGGCGGCGACGACCGCGAAGCTCCTACGGGAGTTCGCCGAGAGTGGCCTTCTGAACCTCGTGGGCGGCTGCTGCGGGACCACCCCCGAGCACATCGCGGGGATCGGGCGGGTGGTGGAGGGGGTAGCGCCGCGGGTGCCGCCCGAACCGGAGCGGCGCTTCGCGCGCTTTAGCGGTCTTGAGACCTTCACGATTCGGCCCGACACCAATTTTGTGATGATCGGCGAGCGGACCAATGTGACTGGCTCCGCGCGCTTCGCCAAACTTGTGAAGGCGGGTGACTACGCGACGGCCGTGGAGGTGGCTCTCGACCAAGTCCGCAGCGGTGCCAACCTAATCGATGTGAACATGGACGAAGGCATGCTCGACTCCGAGCAGGCCATGACCACGTTCTTAAACCTTCTCGCGACAGAACCCGAGGTCGCTCGCGTCCCCTTCGTGATCGATAGCTCGAAGTGGTCGGTGATCGAAGCGGGCCTGAAGTGCGTGCAAGGCAAGCCCATTGTGAATTCGATCAGCCTGAAGGAAGGCGAGGAGGATTTTCTTCACAAGGCGCAGCTAGCGCAGCGCTACGGCGCGAGCGTCGTCGTCATGGCGTTCGATGAACAGGGCCAGGCCGAGTCCGTCGAGCGCAAGGTGTCGATTTGTCAGCGCGCTTTTGCGCTGCTCGTGGAGCGACTGGGCTTTGGTCCGAATGACGTGATCTTCGATCCGAACATCCTGGCGATCGCCACGGGGATCGAGGAGCACAATGAGTTCGCCAAGAACTACATCGAAGCCACGCGCCTCATCAAAGAGAGGTGTCCTGGCGCGCGTATCTCGGGCGGCGTCTCCAACCTCTCGTTCTCCTTCCGAGGCAACGAGCTCGTTCGCGAGGCAATGCACTCCGCGTTCCTGTATCACGCCATTCGCGCCGGGATGGACATGGGCATCGTGAACGCCGGCCAACTGGCCGTGTACGAGGACATTCCGAAGGACCTGCTTGAGCGCGTCGAGGACGTGATCTTTAATCGCCGCGGGGATGCGACCGAGCGCCTCGTCGAGTTCGCCGAGCGTGTGCGGGGCAAAGGCAAGAAAAAGGAGATCGACCTCGCGTGGCGCGAAGCACCCGTCGAGGAACGCCTCTCTTATGCGCTTGTCCACGGTGTCGTCGACTTCATCGAACAGGATGTCGAGGAGGCCCGGCACAAGTACACAAAGCCCCTCGACATCATCGAGGGCCCGTTGATGAACGGGATGCGAATCGTGGGTGATCTCTTCGGGGCGGGAAAGATGTTCCTGCCGCAGGTCGTGAAGAGCGCCCGCGCGATGAAACGGGCCGTCGCCTACCTCACGCCCTTCATGGAGGAGGAAAAACGCGCCTCCGGCTCGGCCGCGCGCGCGCAGGCCAAGATTGTGATGGCGACTGTGAAGGGCGACGTCCACGACATCGGGAAAAACATTGTCGGCGTCGTCTTGGGTTGTAACAACTACGAGGTCATCGACCTCGGCGTCATGGTGCCGTGCGATCGCATTCTGCAGACCGCGCTCGATGAGGGCGCCGATCTGGTTGGCCTCTCGGGGCTCATCACCCCTTCTCTCGATGAGATGGTGCACGTTGCGAAAGAGATGGAGCGCCGCGGGCTGCGCCAGCCGCTACTGATTGGCGGTGCCACGACGAGCAAACAGCACACCGCAGTCAAGATCGCTCCCGAATATGGACAGAGCACAGTGCACGTTCTGGATGCTTCGCGCGCTGTGGGGGTGGTGTCGAGCCTGCTCGATCCGAAGCAGCGCGGGGAGCTTGACCGCAGGAATCACGAGGAACAAGAACGGTTGCGGGGGATCTACGGCCTTCGCAAGGAACACAAGCTTCTGCCCTATCGGGAGGCACTCTCAAACCGGACCAAGATCGAGTGGCGGGCAGAGGACGTCCCGCAACCCGCATTTCTCGGTCGCCGGCGGCTCGACGACGTCGCGCTCGAATCGCTCGTACCGTATATCGATTGGACCTTCTTCTTCTCGGCGTGGGAGCTAAAGGGGCGCTTCCCGAAGATCCTCAACCACCCCGAGCATGGGGCGGCGGCACGCGAGCTCTACGATCAGGCCCGGGAGCTCCTCAAGCAGATCTGCCAGGAAAAGCTTCTTCGAGCGCGCGGCGTGTTTGGCTTCTGGCCTGCGGCGAGCGACGGGGATGACATCGTCCTGTACACCGACGAGTCGCGCCAGAGCGAGCTCACGCGCTTCTGCATGTTGCGTGCGCAGCAGGCCTTTGAGCCTGGGAAGCCCAACCGCTCGCTTGCAGATTGGATCGCGCCCGTGGGCTCGGGTCTCGCCGACCATCTCGGGGCCTTCGCCGTGACGGCGGGCCTCGGCGCCGCGGAGCTGGCGCACCGCTTCGAGGCTGCCCTGGACGACTACAACGCCATCCTGGTGAAGGCCCTGGCGGATCGGCTGGCCGAAGCGTTCGCCGAGTGGCTTCACGCACGGGCGCGACGGGAGTGGGGTTACGGGCAGGAAGAGCAGCTCACGAACGAGGCCTTGATTGAGGAGAAGTATCGCGGCATCCGGCCCGCCTTCGGCTATCCGGCGTGTCCGGACCACAGCGAGAAGCGAAAGCTCTTTGCACTGCTCGACGCCGAGGAGATCGGGATGGAGCTGACGGAGCATTTTGCGATGCTCCCTGCAGCGAGTGTTTCAGGCATCTATCTCGCACACCCGCAGGCACGCTACTTCACGGTCGGCCGGATTGGCCGCGACCAGGTGGAGGATTACGCACGCCGCAAGGGCATCCACGTGGGGGAGGCCGAGCGCTGGCTCACCCCGAATCTTGCTTACGACCCGGAGCGCTAGGGCTCGCGGCCGCGAAGCTTCTCTTCGCCCCTTTTTCTTCTGGTCCCGAAGGGGATGGGTCTCATCCCGTCCGCGTTGCCGCGAAGGGCTCCCGGATTGGCAACGCTCTTCACTGCCGAGTCACGCGGCCGCAGGACACGTTTCTCGGACCACGCTCCCCGAGGCACGTCCCACTTTCCCCGTGCCGCACAATCTGGTAGACGCGGAGAGCAGCCCCCGCCGAGACGGCGGGCACCCCGCCGGAGGATGCCATGTCGCAGCAAACCTCGAGCAACCTCGCGGTCGTAGACGCGGTCGGCCACGCGGAGCTCGTTCGCAAGGGCGAGGCGACCCCCCGTGAACTCGTGGACGCTGCGATCGCTCGAATCGAGAAGGAGAACACCGAGCTCAATGCTGTGATTCATGCCACCTTCGAGAAGGCGCGCGCTCAGGCGAGCGCACCCAGCCTTCCGCACGGCCCCCTCCGCGGCGTTCCTTTCTTGATGAAGGACTTGGGCGGCCAAACTGCCGGCGATCCCTATCACGCAGGCATGCGATTTCTGCGCGATGCGGCGTGGAGGGAAGCGGACGATAGCTACTTCGCCGCCAAGCTGCGTGCCGCAGGAGCGGTGTTTCTCGGGCGGACCAACACGCCCGAGCTCGGGCTTCTTCCGACGACGGAGCCCGCGGCGTATGGGGCGACCAAGAACCCGTGGGACCTTTCCCGCAGCGCCGGGGGATCGAGCGGCGGCGCCGCCGCCGTCGTGGCATCCGGCATGGTCCCGGCTGCACACGCGAGTGACGGTGGAGGATCGATCCGCATTCCCGCCGCGCACTGCGGACTGGTGGGACTGAAGACCACGCGTGGACGTTCCTCGTTTGGACCGAGCCTTGGCGAGCGCTGGGGCGGCTTTTCCGTCGAACTCGTTGTTTCGCGCACGGTGCGCGACACCGCGGCCGTGCTTGACGTGGTGCAGGGGCCGATGCCCGGCGACCCCTACGCTGCGGCACCCCCTGCGCGGCCTTACGCAAGCGAGGTCGGTGTCCCGCCCGGATGCCTGCGCATTGGGCTCATGACCCGAGGGCCCCGCGCCATCGCTGTGGACGCCGACTGCACGGCGGCCGCGCAGCGCGCCGCACGACTGCTCGAGGGATTGGGTCACACCATTGAGGAGTCGTATCCTCCGGCCCTGGACGAGCCTCACGCCATGAACGCCTATGTCACCGTGGTCGCCATCTCGGTCGCACGCGCTCTGGATATGTGGGGTGCCAAGGTGGGGCGACCTGTGCAGCAGAACAGCGTCGAACCCCTCACCTGGGCGCTCGCGGAGATGGCACGGAGCTGGTCCAGCACGCGCTATCTCGAAGCCGTCGAGTCCGTGCACGCTTTCGGGCGTCGGGTCGCCGCGTGGTGGAGCCTCGGCTTCGATCTCCTCCTCACGCCGACCACCGCGGAGCCGTCGCCTCTGCTCGGCGAGATGACGTCGCCTCCAGACGTGCCGCTAAAGGGCTTCCTGCGGGCCGCGCCCTTTGGTGCATTCACTTCCTCGTTCAATATGAGCGGACAACCCGCGGTGTCGCTGCCTCTCCACTGGACCCAAGGGGGACTGCCCGTCGGTGTGCAGCTCGTGGCCGCAACCGGCCGCGAGGATCTCCTGCTGCGCGTGGCCTCGCAGCTCGAGCAGGCCGCGCCCTGGGCGCACAGGCGCCCACCGGTCTCGGCCTAAAAGGGCGCTAGGCGTTCATGAACCGTCGAGGCTTCGGTCAAGACGACTGCGGCGGCGGCGCTCAATCCGCGCGTGCGCTTTTGGAGAGAGCCGCCCGTACGATCGGCGAGGGCTCCCCCACGCAGGTGACCCAAAGCTGGTGTACGGCCCGCGTCGCTCCCACATGGAGAAGCCGCCGCGACGCCGGCTGGTCGGGAAACTGGGCCGCTCCCACATCGACCAAGATGACGTAGTCGAACTCGAGGCCCTTGGCTTGGGCGATCTCGGTGACCTCGACCCCGGGGGCGAAAGTGAAGTCTTGGTGGGAGACGCGGCGCAAGTTCGGCAGCTCTGAGTCGACGAGACCACGGTGGTAGGTCTCGCTCGCTGCCTCGCTGGGAGTCAAGACCGCGACAGAGGCCAGCGGTTCCTCGCGCGCGAGGGCCCGCAGGGCGTCCGCAAGAGACGCGACACAGGCTCCCGGGTCGGTGAACTGAAGGCACTCGACCGGCGGACCCGAGCGTACGCTGAGGGGCGGCTCACTCTCTTCGGCAAGATCTCCCAGCACCTCGCGTGAAAAGCTCGTGATCTCATGTGAAGAGCGGTAGGACACACGCAGGGTGTCGATGGAGGTGCCCTCGAGACCGAGGTGCGCCAAGAACTCGGGCCACGACGTAAAGCCCGCCGCCTGCATGACGTGCTGCTGGGTGTCTCCTGCCAGCGTGAGGCTCCTCCGCTCATCGAGACAATCGATCAAGACGCGCACTTCGATCGGTGAGAAATCCTGCACCTCGTCGATCGCGACGTGCCGGTAGCGCAGCGGCACGCTCCCGCGCCCAAGCAGCGGGCCAACCCGCAGCTGCCACGCACGCAAGAGCAACGCGTCGTCTTCGGGATCGAGCTCGGCTTGCACCTCGGCGTCGCCCTCGAGCCACGCCGTGAGCTCCTCGTGCCGCGCACGGTTCCAGTCCGCCGCGCGGCGCACTTCGTCCGCACTGAGGGCACCCGGCGCCACGCGCGCCACAGCCTCTTCGAGAATCGAGGGCTGACACAGCACGCTGGCCCAGTCGTCGAAGGCCTGCGCCCGCGTGCGGGGGCCGGGGTTGCGACGCACCTGCTCCTCCAGCGCGAAGAGGAGCGCGGGATGGAGCTTGAGGCGCTCTACGACCGCGGGGGCGCCGGCCCGCAGATCGCGTGGAAGCTGCGGGAACAGGCGCCGCCGCTGCTCCGCTGCCCACTCCGCGAAGGTGGCGATGCGCGCACTCCCCACACCGAGCGCAGGCAGCACGTGGCAGACGTAGCTCCGAAGGGCCGGCGAAAACACCACGAAGAGAGTCCGGTCCGAATCCATGCTCGGATCGTCGTAGGCGAGATAGGCGATGCGATGCAGCGCCACCGTGGTCTTGCCGGAACCCGCGCTCCCCCGGATCACCACGAAGCCCGAGGAAGGGCGAGTGATCAGTGCGAACTGCTCGGGGTCGAGCAGACCCGCCAGCTCGGGAAGCCGCTTGTCGGCGCGACGGCGTCGGCCGTCGAGGTCTGTCCCGAGGCGGCGCGCTGCGCCCTCGCCGGGTCCGAAGGCGCGAAGCGCCGCGCCCTCTCCGCCGTGCAGCCGCAGCCGCTCTCGCGCGGTCTCGCGCCAGCCTCCCGGGACACCGGCGTCGCGCGCAAACACCCCCTCCGGCGCCTCGACCCGTTCGAGCACGCCGGCGCGGATGGCCACTGTGCGGCGTGTCACTACGACGCCCGCACGTCGCCGCCCGGCCATCACCTCCTCGTACTCGTCTCCCTGTCCATAGCGATAGAAGATCTTTGAGACGGGCGCGTTCCGCCAGTCGACGATTCGGAGGCTCCCCTCGATGCGCGTGGCCTTGCCGAGGAAGAGGTCACGCTCTCCGGCGCTGTCGCGCAGACGCAGGTGCGCGAAGTAGGGCGAAGAGGGATCGACCTTGGGTGCGTTTCGAGAAGCACGAAGCTGGCGCAGCAGCGCATTGCCTTGGTCCCACTGCTGGTGAAGCGCCGGGGCATCTTCGGCCTTCATGGGCTCGAGCATGATCTCGCGTAAGCGGGAAAGATCACGCACGAGCGCAGCCTCAGCCGCGGGAACGTCCTCCTGCGGCTCCGCCAAGCAGGCGCGGGTCGCTGCGAGGAGCTCCAGCTCCTCCTTCACGATGGGATTCGTCAACCCCTCTCCCCACGAAACGAATCATAGACAGTAGCAGCAGCGTCCCGCGCTGCGCTTGCCGTCGTAGCGTGTGCGAGCCCACCTCCCACGAAGAGGACTTCGATGGCACTGCAGCAGGAGATCCACGGAGACTGTGCACCCCGGTTCGCGCGCGTGCGGGAGACCTTCGCCGAGCTGTTTGCCACTCCGTCCGAGGTGGGCGGTGCGGTGGCCATCCAGCAGGACGGCCGCTTTGTCGTCGACCTGTGGGCTGGCCACGCAGATGCTGCGCGGTCGCGGCCGTGGGAGCGCGACACGCTCGTGAACGTCTTCTCCACCACGAAGGGGATGACTGCATTGTGCGCGCACCGCCTGGTGGACCGGGGCCAGCTCGACGTGGAGGCGCCGGCCGCACGCTACTGGCCGGAGTTCGCACAGGGGGGGCAAAGCTGCGCTCCGCGTGCGCGAGCTCTTGAACCACTCCGCAGGATTGCCCGCCATTCGCCGGCCGCTTCCCCCGAGCGCCCTGTTCGAATGGGACACCCCGACGGAGGCACTGGTGGATCAGGAGCCTTGGTAGGAGCCGGGAACGCGCCATGGCTATCACGCGCTCACCTTCGGCTGGCTCGTGGGCGAGCTCGTGCGGCGTGCGTTATGGGCCAGGCTTTATGCTGGGTACTCCAGACGAGCCGCTTCGCCCCAACCCTGGCGCGTTCGGGCATTCGGGTGCCGGCGGATCCCTCGCCTTCGCCGATCCCACTGCCAAACTCGGCTTCGCTTACGTCATGAACCAGATGCAACTCGGGCGCTATCTGATCGGCCCGCGTGCAAGCGCCTTGGTAAAAGCCACGTACGATTGCTTTTGAGATGCCCCGAGCCTCTGCGGCCATGGCGCGGATCCAAGGATTTACCCCCCGCCGTGCTTCTCCAAGAAATGCTCGATCAGCCAGCCCGAGATGCTGATTCGGCCGCGGAAGAACGGCGGCATCGAGTCGTAGCGAAAGAAGGCTGCGTCCTCGATCTCCCGGGTATCGATTCGGATCTCGCCGCCGGCATAGCGGGCGGTAAAGCCCAGCATGAGGGAGTGCGGAAAGGGCCAGGGCTGGCTCGCGAAGTACCGCACGTCCTTCACCTCGATCCCCGTCTCTTCATAAATCTCGCGCGCCACGGTCTCTTCCAGGCTCTCCCCGGGTTCGACAAAACCCGCCGGCACGCTGTAGAAGCCAGGAGGAAAGTGCGGAGAGCGTGCGAGCAAGATCTCATGGGCTCGCTCTACGGCCACGATCACCGCCGGCGCGAGCCGCGGGAAGCACGCGAGACCGCAGCGCGGGCACACCCGCGATCGCTCGGTCGAGCGCGGCTGGGTCGCTTCGCCACAGGCGCCACAGAAAAGGTGGGTACGGTCCCACTCCACGATCTGTACCGCGCGGCCCGCCAGCGCATGAAGTGTTTCGTCGAGGCGACCAAACAGCATGCGCAGATCACGGAACGCCATACCCGGCGGCGCGGGGTGGTCCGCAGCCACCTCCGCTGAAAAGCAGTGCTGCTCGCCAAGCCGACCCAGATACTGCGAACGGAGGGTGCCAAGGCCGAGGACCTCGGGGTGAGCTACGGACTCGAGCACAAGATCGTCGCGCACAAGAAGCTCGCGCCCCCGGAAGACGAACCAGAGCGCTCGGTCCGGCCGCGGATCCGGCGGCACAAGGCCCGGCACGAAGCGGTGCATCACGGGACACTCTCCACGCGAAAGGGCGTGGTGAACCGCGCGCGACGCCCGAGCCGCACGGCAGGCCCTGTGATCTCGAATGTACCCGCAAGGCGCACGTCGTCCGCAGCACTCCCGACCATGACCTCGATGGTCCCCGGCTCGACGAGCCATCCCTCTTCAAGTCCACGAAATGCGAGCTGCTCGACCGCCAACTCGAAACGGACGCGCTTGGTCTCGCCCGGTCGGAGCGCGATGCGCGCAAAGCCGCGAAGCTCCTTCACCGGACGAGTGACGCTCGCCACGGGGTCATGAAGGTAGAGCTGGACGACCTCCTCGCCCGCACGCGCGCCGCCGTTTGTGATCTCTGCACCGATCGCCACGAGATCCGCGGCCTGCACCCGTCGCGGCTCGATCACGAGGCGTCCGTAGTCGAAGTGCGTGTAGGAGAGCCCGTGGCCGAAGCAGAAGAGCGGGGTCGCCGGTGAGTCGGCATAGCTTCCCTTCCAGTGCGAGCGCCCTCCGGACGGCTTGTGGCCGTAGTACACCGGAAGCTGCCCAACGCTGCGCGGCATGCAGATCGGGAGACGGCCCGAGGGATTTACGTCGCCGAAGAGCACGTCCGCGACAGCATTTCCGCCTTCCTCCCCCGGGAGCCAGGCGTGAACCAGCGCGCCCACGTGCTCTGCGATCCAAGGCAGGGCCAGTGGTCGACCATCGACCAGCACGACGACAATCGGCCGCCCCGTCCGAACCACCGCCTCCACGAGCGCCTGCTGCACGCCGGGCAGACCGAGCTCCGCGCGGTCGATGGATTCACCACTCGTGCAGCCGTCGACCAGGCCCGAGCGTCCGCCCACGACGAGAACCGTAACCTCCGCGCGCTCTGCGAGCGCAACGGCCTGTGCAAAACCGTCCGTCGAGGAGCCGAGGACGTCGCAAGCCGGAGCGAACACCACTTCGGTTTGCGGCGAGACGATACGACGCACGCCTTCGAGGATGCTCACCATCGGCGGGAAGCACTGGCTGAGGTCGATACTCGATTTGGGTTCTTTCTCTTTGGACACAGGTCTGGGTGCTGCCGACTCGATCCGCCCGAACACGATCTCAAGATGCGTGGGATAGTGATAGTCTCCCTGGAGAAGGCGGATCTGATCGGCACTCGGTCCAAGCACGGCGATCGAGCGCAGGTTCTTCGCGAGCGGCAGGAGATTTCGCTCGTTTCTGAGCAGGATGATCGACTCTGCCGCGGCGCGCCGCGCGAGAGCGCGTTGCGGGGGCGTGTCGAAAGCGCTGGGCGCCGCACCTGCGTCCACCAAGGGCAGCTCGAAGAGGCCGAGCTTGAACTTGGCCCGCAAAAGGCGCCGAAGCGCCCCATCGATGAGCGACATCGGCGCGCGGCCGCTCTCGAGCGCCTCCCGCAGCGGTGCCCCATAGCAGTCCAGTTGCGGCAGCTCGACGTCGATTCCTGCGGCAAGAGCCCGAAGCGCGGCCTCTCCCTTATCGCGGGCAATGCGGTGGTAGCCACGCAGACAGTCGACCGTGAAGTAGTCGGCCACCACCACACCATCGAAGCCAAGCTCGCCGCGCAAAAGATCCGTGAGAAGCGTTCGCGAAGCGCCGCAGGGCACGCCGTCGACCTCATGGTAACCATTCATGATCGAGCCCAGCCCGGCTTCGCTGATCACGGCCTCAAACGGCGTGACGTACTGCTCGCGCAGCTCGCGAGAGCCCAGATGGGCCGGCGCCCAATTCATTCCCCCTTCGGACGCGCCGTAGCCCACGAAATGCTTCCCCGTGCAGAGAATCCCCTCGGCGAGGCGCTCTCCCTGCACGCCGCGCACATACGCGATGCCCATCTGCGAGATGAGATACGGGTCCTCACCGAAGGTCTCTTCGGTACGACCCCACCGGGGGTCGCGGGCCACGTCAAGCACCGGGGCGAGGGTCTGGTGCGCGCCGACGGAGCGCATCTGCAAACGGATTTCGCTCCCGATCTCGCGCACCAGCGCGGGATCGAAGGTAGCGGCCAATCCGATGGCTTGCGGAAAGCAGGTGGCGTCGCGGCCCAGATAACCCGCACAGCTCTCCTCGTGGATGATCGCCGGAATTCCGAGGCGCGTCTCTTCCACGAGAAAGCGCTGAATCTCGTTTGCGAAGGCCGCGCTCTCCCGGGGCGCCAGCAAGGTTGCACCGCCGATGCGCGTCACGTGCCCGATTCCTTGGGCGAGCTTCTCGCATGCAGCGCTGCGCTGGAGTCGGCCCTCATGGAGCAGCTGGGTCGACCAGACACAACCCAGCTGGGCGAGTTTCTCATCGAGGGTCATGCGCGAGAGAAGGTCTTCGACCCGCTTTTCGACGGAGAGTGAAGCGTCAAAGTACGGCGGCTTCATCGGATGCTTCCAAGGAGGTTCCAGTACCAGACGAAGACCCCGACGAAGCCTACAGCGAGGGTAAGCGCGAGGTAGTGGAACTGCTCGAAGGCTGTCCAGGTGTGCGTCACGAAGGATCGGACCCAGAAATAGGGAAGCCCAAGGGACAACGGGAGCGCGACCAGCGGGATCAGAGACAAGGCCGTGAGCCAAAGAGGAATGGCCCCAAAGAGCGAATCGGAGTTGACGGTGGCGAGTCCGGCGCCGATTCCCGCGAGAAAGCGAAGGTCGAGGCTCGCGACAACGACGGCGAGGACACGCGCCGCCACCGGCATCCCGGTTCGGGGCTCACCCGCCATTCGGCGCAGCAGGCCCCCAAATGGGATTCCGACGATTGTCGCGAGGAAAAGAAGACTGCAGGCGGTGTACAGGTCGGCTGCCGGCGCGATGACCACGGGGTCGTAGCCCATCGGCTCGTAGTGGTCCCCCTTCCAGTCATATCCCACGGCGAGAGAGCTCGGTGGCGATGCAGGCAGGCCAAACCCACTGTGTGTCATCCCCAGTGGGTCGAGGACATGTTCTCGCATGTATTCCGCGAAGGGCTGGCCTGAAGCGCGCTCGACGAGATAACCCGCCAACGCGAGGCCATGGTTTGAGTAACTCAAGAGCTTCCCGGGTGGCATGACGCGCCGTGGCATGCGCATGGCGAGGTACATGTGCAGGGGAATCGGTGCGGCGCCGAGCGGCTGCGTCGTCCCGAGAAACGAGTCATCGAACCCCCCGGTGTGGGTCAGCAAGTTCGCGAGGGTGACGGGTTTGCCGAAGGCGTCGGGGATTCGGAAACCCTCGAGGTACTGGTTGACATCCGCGTTCAAGTCGAGCTTGCCTTGCTCCACCAGCTGCATGACGGCAGTTGCGGTGAAGAGCTTGGAGATGGATCCCGCGCGGAAGAGCGTATCGGGGTCGACGGGACGACCCGTCGCGAGATCCGCCACGCCGTAGCCCTTCGCGAAGAAGACCGCGCCGTCCTTCACGACGAGCACGACCGCACCGGACACATGGCGGTCTGCCATGAGGCCCGAGAGCAGGCCGTCAAAAAAGGCCTCGAACTCGCGCCGATCGGTGGGTCCGGCCCCAACCGGCAGGGCGTCTTGCCCCTGCGCAGTCAGGGACGTCGCCGCGGCGATCAGCGCGGCGAAAAGCGGGAATACGCGGGCCCGCGCCTCGCGCAGGATGCCCATTCGTCGTCGCCCTCCGCGCCGCTGAGCTACCTACTATGGCATGGATCCCCGCTATCGAAGCGCGGTGAACCGCGACGTGCCCGAGGCGCGCCCGGGCGAGTTCGCCCCGATCTCCATCGGGCCTCTGCGCGTCTGGCCGCCGGTGGTGCTCGCACCCATGGCGGGCATCACCAACGCACCCTTCCGCACGGTTTGCCGACACTTTGGCGCCGGCCTCTATGTCAGTGAAATGATTACGGCCCGCGCACTGGTCGAAGGCAACGCCAAAACGCTCCGGCTCGCCGGCTTTGCCCCCGAGGAGGCGCCCCGCAGCCTTCAACTCTACGGGGTGGATCCCTACTACGTGGGCGAAGCCGTGGCCTTTCTCGCCGGCGAGAACCGCGCGGATCACATCGACATGAACTTCGGCTGCCCCGTACCGAAGGTGACTCGACGCGGTGGCGGGGCTGCGATCCCTTTGAAGCCCAACCTGCTGCGAGCGATCGTGAGAGCGGCTGTGCAGCGGGCGGGCCCGGTACCCGTGACCCTGAAATTTCGAATTGGGGTAGACCTTCGGTACCAGACCTACCTCGACGCCGGCCGAATCGCCTCCGACGAGGGCTGCGCCGCCGTCGCTCTGCATGCCCGCACTGCAGCACAGCTTTACGACGGCGAGGCGCAATGGGATGCGATCGCTCGGCTCAAGTCCGTCGTCGGGCGGCTTCCTGTGTTTGGAAACGGCGACATCTGGGAGGCCTATGACGCGCTCCGCATGATGCGCACGACCGGCTGCGATGGCGTTGTCGTCGGTCGGGGTTGTCTAGGTCGGCCCTGGCTCTTCCGCGAGCTTGGCGACGTGTTCGCCGGCCAAGAGCCCACGGACCCGCCCCCGCTCGGGGAAGTCGGCGACGTGATGCTCGAGCACGCCGCGCTCCTCGCGAAGTGGCTTCCGGAAGCCGTGGCGGTGCGGATGTTCCGCAAGCATGCCACCTGGTACACGAAAGGCTTCCGCTACAGCACCCGCCTTCGCGAGGAGTTGATCGCGATCGAAACCCTCGACGATTTGCGCCGCGTGCTACGCGCCGTGGACCGGGACGAGCCCTTCCCCCAAACGGCATTGCGGGTCCCACGCGGCAAGCGCGCGGGCACGCAGAAGGTGGCCCTGCCCGAGGGCTACCTCGACGACCTCAACGATTCCTGCCCCCCCGGTGCGGAGGCGGAGGATCCGGCCGGCGGCGGCTAGCCCGGCCGGTGCCGGCCGGTCAGTGGCTGGCCGGGCCCGAAGCAGCGAGACTCTCGGCGACTCCCGCCAGCCCAGGAGGTCGGAATGACCCCGAAGATTGAGACGACGCCCAATCCCTCGACCGATATCGCGACGATCCCGCGCCTTGTGGAGGCCCTGCGCGCCTCGTTCGATGCGGGGACAACCCGCCCGGCCTCGTGGCGCAAGGACCAGCTCGATTACGTGCTGGTACACGAGTCGCGCGAGGCGGAATTGCTCGACGCGTTGAAGCGTTGTCTGCGCGAATTCTACGGGGCTGACCCGAAACGCTCTGCGGACTTCGGCAGAATCGTAAACGAGCACCACCGTCGGCTCGCCGTCCTGCTGAAGGACGGGGAGATCGTGGTCGGGGGCGAGGTGGACGAGTCGGACCGCAGGCATCTGGCGAACTCCAATCTCCCGTTTGGCGGCGTCGGGCCTTCGGGAATGAGCGCCTACCACGGACGAGGCAGCTTCGAGACCTTCCGCCACCGCAAGAGCGTGGTGACGAAGTCCACGCGACTCGATCCCAAGATTGCCTACCCCCCGCACACCAGGCTCAAGACACAGATTCTAAAGCGCCTCATGTAAGGCACCGCAGGCACGTCTTTGACACTTCTTCCCACGCGCTGGCTCGGCTGGACGGCAGCACTCTGTCTGCTCGGCGGATGCGCGGGTTCTGCCGGATCGCCCCAGCCAAAGGCCGCGACGCCGGGGACGAGCGCGCTCACGGGTGAGTCGATTGACTTGCATTTCGCTTGGCCGGTGGGACTCACCGCGCGGGTCGAGTACGAGGAGAACGGCGAGTTCAAGACCCCGCAGGGCGTACAGACCATCGTCTTTCGTTCGAGCCACCGCATGCGGGTCGAGCAGGCCGACGAGGGTATCCGTGTGATTCGCGACGAGTTCTCGCTCGAGCCCGTGACCTCGGCCGAGGGTGCCAGGTCACCTGGCAATGCGGCGCAGCAAGATGCACTCGAGACCGAGCCCGACGCGCAGGTGGGAGATCTTTTGCCGGATCTGATCGTGGACCGCACGGGAAAACTGGTGCGGATCGCGGGCACGGACCGACTGCGCGCAGACGCCCTTGAAAGGATGTCAAAGGGCACGGAACAGAGCCCGGAGTCCCGCGCACGCCTAGAACGCTGGATCGCCCATGCCGTATCGGACGCCGAGCTCACGCAGAGGGCGACGCGCGACTGGAGCGCACTCGTTTCATTCTGGGTGGGTGCGCAGCTGGATGTGGGCGTGACCTCGGCGCCCCTTGCGAGTGGTGGCGCATCCGGCCAGATCTCGGTGACCCCCCGCGTTCCCTGCGACGCGGGCGACCGCTCCGCGACCTGCGTCCGGATCGAGCTCGAGAGCCACCCGGCGCCGGAGCTGCGCCACACAGTCCTGCTGGTCACGGAACCCGACCGCTTGGTTCCCCACGAAGTGCGGGTGGGAAATGAGATCCATGGGCGAATGACGCGGCCGGACGGAAAGCAGGAGAACATCGATCAGCGCAGCGCATGGAGCTATCACTTCAGCTATTCGAGCGGCTCGTAGAAGCACCAGGGAGAGCGCAACTTCGTCCTCCCGCGGCGCCTCGCCTAGAGCAACTCCTCCGCCATGAATCGGACAACACCCGGTTCCTGGGAACCGACGAGGAGCGT
>DATFYN010000037.1:0-2299 GCA_035315025.1 Myxococcota bacterium | reverse complement strand
CCCCCCACGATCACGAGGTCGTGCCGAACTACCTCAACCACGCTGGTCCTCCCACCTCTCCCCCGTCCGGGTTTAGCGCACCTTGGGGGTCCTGGCAGGGAAATGTCGCGCCGCCCCTCGACCAGAGGAGCGCAGGCTGGTAAGACAGGCCCGTCGAACTGGGGTTTCCCCGCTGCCGAAGAGCAGGCGAAGGAGTCTCTGCTGATCCGCGAACGCTTCTCCCTCGCCGGAAAGACTGCGCTCGTGACGGGCGCGTCGCGCGGGATTGGCCGCGCGATCGCTCTCGGCTTCGCCGAACACGGCGCTGATCTCGTGCTGTCCTCGCGAAAGCGCGAAGCCTTGGAAGGCGTGGCCAAGGAAGTCGAGGCCCTCGGCAGACGGGCACACGTCGCGACGGTCAACATGAGCGATGAGGGATCGATCGCGGCGCTGGTCTCCGAACTGGAGCGGGCAGCGCTCGTGATCGACGTACTGGTGAACAACGCAGCCACCAACCCAGTCATGGCCGGCGTCTTGGATCTCGGAGTGGCGGCCTGGCGCAAGGTCTTCGAGACGAACGTGACGGGGGTCTTCTTGCTCTCGCAGGCCATCGCCCGTGGCATGGTGTCGCGCGGAGCGGGCTCGATCGTGAACATCGCGTCGAACGGCGGGATCCACGCAGCGCCGGCTCTCGCTGCTTATGGTGCGTCGAAGGCCGCAGTCATCCATCTCACAAAGACGATGGCCATGGAACTCGGACCACGCGGCGTTCGGGTAAACGCAATCGCGCCCGGGCTGATCGAAACGCATATGGCGCGCGCGCTCCTCGAGAACCAAGCCGGATACGAGGCCTACGTAAAAGGCAACCCGCTCCGCCGCCACGGCCAACCCGAGGAAATCGCCGGCGCGGCGCTACTGCTTGCCAGCGACGCCGGGAGCTATGCCAACGGCGAGGTGCTGGTGGTCGACGGTGGCGCGACGATCTAACCCAACTTCGTCAGTTTCGAACGAATTTTGCGTGATTGGGGCACGCGCGCGGGCCTAAGGGCGCGAAAGTGCGGGGCCGAAGTTTCGGATCGGCGTGTAGTGCCGACCTACCCTCTTGATGCGGCGTGGAGTTCCTGAGAGAACTGCGGCGGGGGGGGTACTGCCGCGTGTATCTGCGCCACTCCGTTCGCCGCAAGAGCGGCAAGGTGCACACGTACTGGCGTCTCGTGCGCTCGGTTCGCCGCAACGGCCGGGTGGTGCAAGAGACGGTGGCCCAGCTGGGCGAGCTGGACGCGGAGGGACGCGCCAAGGCGCGTAGTCTCGCCCGCGAGATCACCGGCCGGAGCGCGGACCAGCCGTCGTTGTTCGAGGAGCTCGAACCGGCGCAGACCGCGACGGTGCGGGTGCGACTGAATCGGGTCCGTCTCGAGCGCGGTCGCTCCTTGGGCGATGTGTGGTTGGGCTGGACGCTGTGGCAAGCGCTGCGGCTGGACGAGATCTGCGAGCAGCATCTGCCGGTG
Source organism: Myxococcota bacterium (assembly GCA_035315025.1). Classification (GTDB taxonomy): domain Bacteria; phylum Myxococcota_A; class UBA9160; order UBA9160; family UBA9160; genus UBA9160. The sequence continues at coordinate 812 of DATFYN010000037.1, read as the reverse complement.
GGCCGCGAGGCGGTGCCCTGGGCACGGAGGGTGGCGGTGCTGGTGCTGGCGCGGCTGTGCGAGCCGTCGAGCGAGCTTCACATCGCCGAGGACTGGTACCGCAGGACGGCGCTCGAGGACCTGCTGGACTTGCCGACGTCCCGGGTGAACGAGGCGCGGCTCTACCGGGCCCTGGACGAGCTGCTGCCGCACAAGCAGGCGCTCGAGCAGCACCTGGTGAAGCGGCTCGGCGAGCTGTTTGACCTCTCGTACAACCTGCTCCTCTACGACGTGACAAGCACGTACTTCGAGGGGCTCGCGGAGCGCAACCCTCTGGCGCAGCGAGGCCACAGCCGGGATCACCGACCCGACTGCAAGCAGGTGTGCATCGCCCTCGTGGTAACGCGCGAGGGCATGCCACTCGGCTACGAGGTGTTCGCCGGCAACCGCGGCGACGTGACCACCGTGGAGGAGGTCGTGGAGACGATGGAGGCCCGCTATGGGATCGCCGACCGCATCTGGGTGATGGATCGGGGCATGGTGAGCGCGGAGAACGTCGAGTGGCTGCAGGAGACAGGGCGCCGCTACCTGCTCGGCACCGCCAAGAGTGACCTCAAGCGCTTTAGCCGGGAGATCGCCGACGCGCGCGACTGGCAGACGGTGCGCGAGGGCGTGGAGGTGAAGCTGTGCTCGGGGCCCGCGGGCGCGGAGACCTTCCTCTTGTGCCGATCGGCCGATCGGCGCGAGAAGGAGCGGGCGATGCACGAGCGCTTCGCCAAGCAGATCGAGGCCCGCCTCGAGAGCCTCGCGCGGCGGGTAGAGCGGGCCCGAAG
>DATFYN010000036.1:0-12104 GCA_035315025.1 Myxococcota bacterium | reverse complement strand
GGCGGGGTTGCCGGACGTCTATACGCTGGAGTGCGCAACCTTCCTGGCCGCGTGGCTGCACGACGAGCCCGACGCGCCCGCAGCCCGCGCCATCGCCGAGCGATCCCGTCCACAGAGCGGCTTGGCGCGGATCTCGATCCGGAGCATTTGACCGAGCTTGCGGCCCTCTTCGGGGATGGTGCGGGCTCGAGGGACCGGCCCGTCTCCTATGAGGCGCCGGTAAGGCGCGACGAACCTCTTGTCGCACCGTTCCCACGAGGTCCTCGCCAGACTGTGGCACCACTGCCTTGCGGGGGCGGGACGCTGTGCTGCAGGTCTCGTGGCTACCGAGGCGCTCGTGGGTCCGCTCTCCGGGGAGGACGGCGCGAGACCGGAAACGTCGGCGTTGATCCCCGCTGATCCGGCCGAGTCCGGTCCAAGGCTCCGGGTGCCTCGCAACACCGTCGATCGATAGACGGCGCGGCGCATGACGGGCGCAGAGCCAAACCGCTTCCGGTGATCGAGGGGTTGAATCGCGCAGATCACGCGGCCCGCGCGCTCCAAACGAGAAAGCCCCCGGCGTCGAAGTCTCGCCGAGGGGCTTTGCGACTCGCCCTGTGGGCCCGCTTTACCGCACTGCGGGCCCTCAGGTTCTCAGTGCGCTTAGGCGCCCCTTTTGCGGCCGATGGCCACAAGACCCGTCGGGCCTGCCCCGAGAAGAAGCAAGGTCCCGGGCTCGGGAACCGCGGGAACCCCCGCCTCCTTAAGGAACAGCGCCACCGACCTCACCGTCACGCCGATTTTCGGGAAGGGGAAAGTGTCAGGGAATGCGTCAGGGGAAACGCTCAAAGGAGCATGACACCGCTCGGCCGCTCCCGCGGCGCGCTTGGGTTGAGCTGTCTCCGCGAGAAGGAGATTGGTGAGGTGGAGAGGGCGGCGCTAGTCTGCTCGGTTCGCCGCAGGTTGGGAGACCCCTGGGGATGATTCCGCGTTATCGCGCTCTTTTGGGCGCACTGTCTGCTGCGCTCATCGCTCTAGCGGCGCTTAAGGCCTGCGGACCCCGGCTCGATGCAAGGCTCGCTCATCTCCGCTCGCTTCAGGAAAGCGGGCGCTACGGCGACACCTTGCAACCCCTGCGCGAGATCCTCAGCAAGAGTCCGGACAACCCGGAAGCCAATTTCCTCTTGGGCCTTGGCCTCATGCAGACAGGTCGTACCCCGGAAGCCGTAGACCCCCTGCGCAAGGCCGCCGCAAGCGACACCTACGCCACCGACGGGGGGATTCTCCTTGCCTCCGCGCTCGTGGCGGGCCAAGCCTACGGGGAGGCCGTCGCGGCGACGAGCCGCGTGATCCAGAAGGACCCGAACCTCTTCACCGCCTGGGCGGTGCAGGCGCAGGCCCATCTGGCCGCCGGTGATTTCGCCGGTGCCTTGGCCGACTCTGACAAGCTGACTGAGCTCCAGCCCGGTCATATCGCGGGCGAGCTCATCCGCGTATCGGCGCTCGTGCGTCTCGATCGCCTCGACGAGGCCGAGAAGACGTACGCGTCCGTCCTCGAAAAGGCCAAAGCCACCGGGGAGTCGACGCTCGCGGCGCGGGTATGCGTGGAGCGCGCAAAGCTCATCCAGCAACAGGGAGGGGACGATCCTCGCAGCGAGGAAGTGATGCTGGCTTGCGTGCACGAGTATCCCATGGACCCCGGAGTTCTCGGGGCTGCAAGCGACTTCTACGCTTCCCGCGGCCGCACGGCCGAGGGTGAGAAGCTCTGGCGCGACGCCGCCGGGCGCGCGCCGGATTCGATTCCGCTCCGCCTCGGACTTGCCCACGACCTAGCGCGCCATGGCCTGGTGGATGAGGCGGAGGCGACGCTCGTGGGCTTGACCCAGGCCTTCCCGACATCGACGGAGGCGTGGAAAGCCCTGGCCGAGTTGCAGCGCGCACGCGGTGCACTGGACCGCGCTCTCGAGTCCCTCAACAAGGCCCTCGCGGTGTCCGGCGGCGATGAAACGCTGCGCGTTGCCCGCGGAGACCTCCTGGTCTTGCGCGGCGATCTGGATGGCGCCGAGGCGGCGCTCGCCACGCTTCCTGATGGGGCAAACCACGACCTGCTCCAGGGCAGGCTCTTCTTCGCGCGCAGGCAGTACGCCAAAGCACTCGACGCGCTGGGGAGCGCCCTCGATCTTGCGCCCCAGAACGTGGGTGGGCGCGTGCTCGCGGGGCAGGCCGCGGAGCACGTGGGAGACCGCGAGCGCGCGATACACGAGTACCAAAGCGCGCTGCGCCTCGATCCCTCGATCGCAGAAGTACGGCTTGCCCTCGCAAGCCAGCTCCTCGCGGTGGGAAGCCCCGGGGAGGCAGCCGATCTTGTCTGGCCGGTCACCGGGGAGTCCTCCGCGCAGCGCACGGAGGCCCTCCGCCTTCTCGCCATCGCGCGCGCACAAGCGGGGGACAACGAGGGAGCGCGGGAGGCAGCGACGGCGCTGCGTGGGCTGCGCGGCGGCGAGGCTGCGGGCTGGGTCGTACTGGCGGGTCTCGAGCAGAAGTCCGGAGGGCAAGCGGCCGCCGCACGTCTCCTCGAGCGCGCCAACCTCGACTACTCGAACCCCGCCAACGTCGGCGCCCTGCGCGCCTTAATCGATGCGCTTCTCGAGACGGGCCGCGGCGAGGAGGCCGCAGCACACGCGAGTCGCGCTGTCGCCGCCCATCCCGACGTGCCTGCGCTTCTCGACCTCGAGGGCCGCGTGCTGGCCAGACTCGGCAAACTCGAGGCAGCGCGCTCGAGCTTTGAGAAGGCGCAGAAGATCGATCCAAGCTATGCGCCGGCTCTCGTGGGTCTCGCGGATCTCGAGAGGCTGGCGGGAAACCCGGACCAGGCGATTGTGCTCCTCGACCGTGCGAGTGCGCTCGATCCTCTTAACGGGGCTATCGCCTACTCGGCTGCGCAGCTCACCCTGGCGGCGGGGCACCGGGCAGAAACGGAGCAGCGCCTGCGGACGCTCATCCGTCGCAACCCGGAGGTCGTAGGGGCCGCCAACGACCTCGCCTACCTGCTTGCGGAGCGCGGCGCCGAGCTTGACCTCGCGCTGCGCCTTGCAGAGCACGCCGTCGCTTCCAGTCCGACGGCCGACACCCTGGACACCTTGGGCTACGTCCACCTCAAGCTAGGCGAGAGCGAGCGAGCGGCACAGGCTTTCCGGCGCGCCCTCGCGCAGAAGCCGGATGCCGCGATCACCTCCTACCACCTCGGTCTGGCCCTCAAGTCCGAAGGCGACCGCGAAGGCGCGCGCGCAGCCTTCCAGAAGGCACTCCGGCAGGGCCCCTTCCCCGAGCGTGGGATGGTGGAGACCGAGCTGGCCCAGCTCGGAGAGACCCCCGAGGAAGCCCACCGCTAGCCCGGTCGCGGGATCGCGGCCGGCGAACCCATGGTTTGAAGGCGCGGCCGGGAGCCAGGCCCAATCCTCATTTGAACTTCCTCTGCGCGCGCTAGGTTCGCTCCCTGCCGATGGAGGACGATGCATGAGCCCGGCCCGTCCGGAGTGGGATACCCCGATGTATCGGCTTGCGGTGGCGCAGCTCGACCGGGCCGCGAACTTGATGCAGCTCGACGCCAATATCTGGGAGCGGCTGCGTACGCCGCAGCGCGCACTCGTCGTGTCCTTCCCCTTCCGTCGGGACAATTACTCGACCGTGGATACGGTCTTCGGATACCGCGTCCAGCACCTGCTCAGCATGGGTCCCACAAAAGGGGGTACGCGCTTTGACGAGGACCTTGACCTCGGCGAGATCACAGCGCTGGCGATTTGGATGACATGGAAGTGCGCGATCATCGGCTTGCCCTTCGGCGGTGCGAAGGGCGGCGTCCGAATCAACCCCAACGATCTCTCGCGCACCGAGCTGCAGCGAATCACCCGGCGCTACACCTCGGAGATCATCGAAATGATCGGACCCGATCGCGATATCCCGGGTCCGGACCTTGGCACCGACGAGCAGGTCATGGCCTGGATGATGGATACCTACTCCCAGCAGAAGGGTCACACCGTTCCGGGGGTCGTGACGGGCAAACCCATCGAGATCGGCGGCTCGCTCGGGCGCAAGGATTCCACGGGCCGCGGCGTCGTCACCTGTATGCTCGAGGCGTGCAAGTACTTGAACATGCCGATCGAGGACGCGCGCGTGGCCGTGCAAGGCTTTGGCCAGGTGGGCGGTACCGCAGCGCACCTCGCCGCACAGCTCGGGGCTCGGGTCGTGGCGGTATCCGACGTGAAAGGGGGTATCTACGACCCGAACGGCCTGGACCTTACGAAGGTGGATGCGTGGATCAAGGAGCACCGCTTCTTAGAGGGCTATCCAGGCGGCGAGGCCGTGACGTCGCAAGAGCTGCTCACCCTGCCGTGCGACGTGCTGATCCCAGCAGCGATCCAGAATCAAATCACCGAGACCAATGCAGGTGACCTGCGCTGCCGCATGGTGGTGGAGGGCGCGAACGGTCCGACCACGCTCGAGGCCGACGACGTCCTGGCGGAGCGCGGGATCTTCCTTGTGCCTGACATCCTCGCCAATGCGGGGGGTGTCACGGTCTCCTACTTCGAGTGGGTGCAGGACGCGCAGCAGTTCTTCTGGACCGAGGAAGAGGTCAACAACAAGCTGATCACGATCATGCAGCGGAGCTTTCGCGAGGTGCTGGCTGTCGCGCGCGAAAAGAAGATCGATCTGCGCAGCGCGTCCCTCATGCGCGGCATCCACCGCGTCGCCGAGGCGAAGCGGCGACGGGGTGTCTTCCCGTGAGGGGATTGAGGCTCCCGGGGCAACCGTCGGCCGGGGGCTCGTGAGGCGATGCGAATCGGAGGCGGAGGCGAGCGACAGCTCCAACCTCGTCACGTTCCACCAAGCAGCTTCTTGCGTCGGAGCATTTCGCGGAGGACGACGACATCCTGTCGATCCTGCGGCCGATCGGCGGCCTCTTTCGTCGAGCGGTGTCACGTGAAGCGCGTCGCGCCGCTGCCTCGAAGCGACTCACGTTGCGCACCTCGAGGAGGCGCTCCTCGGGCGTGCCGAACAGGACCCGGCGCGTCATCGAGCATGTGTGGAGCGGGGACCGGGATCGGTGTGGGCCAGGCGCGAAGCTCGAAGCCGGCCGCCGCGAGCAAACGCGTCAATCAGCCGGTGCTTGGATCGGAGCGTCCTTGCTCGATGCGCGCCACCACGGATTGAGAGGTCCTCGCGCGCCAGGCGAGATCCCGCTGCGTGAGCCCCGCGCGGACGCGGGCTTCTCTCAGGAGCCCACCGGGAAGAGGTGAGGAGCCCACCGCCCTCTGATCGCTCATCGGCTATCCAGCCGCTTGAATCGTCCTCGCCATCCCTGCGCAGTTGCGCAGGACGGGGCCGATCATGGATGGCGCTGCGCCGCTCGCCCTTGAGCCGCCTCAAGCAGGTCTCGTGCATCGGGGTAGTCTGGGGAGAGAGCGAGCACTTTCTCGAAGGACGCCACCGCCTGCTCAGGACGCCCGGTCTGGAGGTAGAGGACACCGAGACCGAAATACGCGTCCGGAAAGGTCGGGGCGAGCGCTATCGCTTCGCCGTACGCGCGCTCAGCCTCTTTGGCGTGGCCCTGCAACACCGCGACCTTTCCTTCGAGAAGCGAAGGCAGGTCGGTCCTAGGGAAAAAGAGCTTGGCTGTCCGGAAATCCTGGGCGGCGGCTTCGAGCTGCCGCTCCTCGAGCTCGGCCAATCCGAGTCCAATATAGGCGTCCGAGCTGCCGCCGCTTGCGGCGATCGCATGCTCGAAGAGGCTGCGGGTGTCTCTCCAGACCAGGACTTGCGCCCGGGCCCGCACGGCGAGCAGCACGAGGAGTGCCACGCCCAAGGGAGCGAGCGCTGCGGACGGAATCCGCAGGCGCTCGCGCAAGAGATCGGCACCCCAGACGACCGCCACGAAGATCCCGACGAGCGGCAGGTAGGTATAGCGGTCTGCCATGGACTGCGTGCCGACTTGGAAAAGACCAATCACCGGGAGGAGCGCCACCAGGTACCAGAGCCACCCCACGGGTACGGCGGGACTCCGGCGTCCGAGGCGAAAAGCGAAGGCCGTACACAGGGCGAGTGCGACCGCACAGGCGAGCGCCGCGTCCAGGCGAATCGGCAGCGAGTAGGGATAGTGGGCCGAGAGATTCACGGGGAACGCCGTCTTCTTTAGGTACCGCACCAAAGAGAGCACGGCGTTTAGCGCCCGAACAGCGAGGGGAACCATGTTCGTGAGCCGTTCGTCGGACACCTGTGCGCGGTAGGTGATCACGCTCGAGAAGAGGGAGAGCGCGAGAAGAGGGAGCTTCTCCACAAGCCTGGGCTTCGCGCGCCGAAGCCACGCTGAGATCCCTTCTCCGGATTGGCGTTGGGCCGCGGTCACGACGGGCCAGGGCAGGCGTCCCAGGGGCCAGATGTCGAGGAGCAAGAGGAGTAGGGGAAGCGTCACGAGCATCGGCTTCGCCATGAGGCCAAAGGCGAAGAGCACGAACGTGCCCGCGTAGCGAAGCGGGCTCGGACGACGCGCGTAGGCGAAGTACGCACCGATTGTGAGGAGGCCAAAGAAGGTGCTGAGCACGTCTTTGCGCTCGGCAATCCACGCCACCGACTCCACGTGGAGGGGATGGACCGCAAAGAGCCCCGCTACGAAAAAACTCCGCCCCCAGGCTCGTGTGGCAGATCCGAAGAGGGCAAAGAGCAGGAGCACGTTGGCCACGTGAAGGGCGATATTCGTGCGGTGGAGGTACTTCGGATCTTGGCCAAAGAGCTCAACGTCGCTCATGAGCGAGACCCACGTCAAAGGGTGCCAGTTCCAAGCCTGAAATGTCGTAAAGGCCCAGCGCACGCCTTCCGCTGTGAGCCCGCGCTGGACGATCGGCACATCTCTGACGTAGAGAGCGTCGTCGTATTCCACGAGACGAAAATCGGAGGCCGGCGCAAAGACTGCGATCGTTGCAATGACGAGAACCAGCGCCGCAATCGCCCGCGGCCAGGGCAGCGCGGGGCGCGGTGTCGACACCCGCGTTTCCGCAACGCCGCTTGAACTCAGGGAGGCCTCGTCTGGGTTGCGAGCCAAGGTCCGCTTCTCCCCGATCACTGGACGAACGAATGTATCGAAGGGACGCCAGCCGGCCGAACGCCTGCGACAACAGCGCGGCTTGAGAAGCGTTTGCCGAGAGGAGAAAGGAAAGAGCGCCCATTCATTCTTGGGTAGGAGCTCCGCCTCGCTCTGCGAGGACGCTTGCACTGGGGAGGCTGGCGTCGCGAGATCCAGTCGGCGGCTCGCTCTCCGCTCCGTTTGGGACAAACGCGCCGGCGGACCTTCGGGATGGCGCGTCAAACCGCACGCGCGTCGGACGGCCGGACCGATCGCGAAGAAAGGCCGAGCCTGGGAAGCGAGGCCCCTTGCTTATTGAGCTTGGCTCGATTACTATTGAGCCGTACTCAAAAGGAGCAGTCGACGTGGGACGCATCAGCCGGTTCGTACACCACGCGCTCGCGCTCGAGGAGAAGCCCTCGCTCGAGCCCTCTCGGAAGGCAGCGTGAGCCGCCCCCACCGGAGCGCCGGCACAAGAACGGGCCCGACGAAGACCCTCGCCGGCCGCCGCGTCGGCGTGCGCACGCGCGACCCGGCGCAGAAACGAGCGCGCATCATGGGTGCGGCGCGGCGCCTTTTCGCGGAGCGAGGCTTCGGGGCCACTTCCACGGCCGCTGTGGCGAGCCACGCGGGCGTGTCAGAAGGCATTGTCTTCCACCATTTCGGCTCGAAGGCGGGGCTCCTCGAAGCGGTGGCCGCAGACTATGGCCGAGGGCTCGCGCAGGCCATGTTCGAGGCAGCGCCGCTTCCGGGCACAGCGCCCTCGGCGACGGCCATGTTGCAGAGCGCCTTCACCTACGTCCGCAAGCATGGTGCGCTCGCGCGCCTGCTTGGCCTTTCTGCGGAGCCGAGCGAGAGCTCCGCAGCGCGTCGGGCGAGTCGCGCGGAGATTGTCGGCGCGCTGGCCCGGGGCTTTGAAGCCTGGGCCCAAAGCGGCCTCTTGCGTCCCATGGATGCGCAGATCGTGGCCGAGCTTCTCTTCGCGCTCGTGGAAGCGGCGCTCATGGAGTGTTTCGTGCGCGGGGATGGAAGCCGCGAAGCAATTTATCTGCGCGAGGCGGTGCGCTGCGTCGAAGGCGCCGTCCTTCCGCTCCCGACCGACCCTTACCCGACGAGGAGCCCCTCATGAGTCGACCCCTGCCCGACGACCCGTTCCTGCGAGGCAACTATGCACCCTTCCTCATGGAGGGCGAGATCCACGACTGCGTCGTCGAGGGCGAGGTGCCCCGGGAGCTCGACGGCACGCTCTACCGCAATGGGCCGAATCCCCAGTACGCGCCGCGCGGCCGCTACCACTGGTTCGACGGCGATGGCATGATCCACGCCTTCGCCATCCACGACGGCCGCGTTGCCTACCGCAACCGCTGGGTCCGCACGGCAAGGTTCTCTCTCGAGCGCGCGGCAGGGGAGGGGCTCTTCGGGGGACTCGCCGACATGGCGAAGACCGACCCGCGGGCCGCCGCCACCTCGCCCAACGCGGCGAACACGAACATCGTCCTTCACGCAGGACGGCTCTTGGCGCTCTGGGAGGGGGGACTCCCGCACGCCCTCGATCCACGCACCCTTGAGACGATCGGTCCCTTCGACTTCCGAGGACGGCTCGCCGGTGCGATGACGGCGCATCCAAAGATCGATCCGGAGACGGGCGAGATGCTGTTCTTCGGCTATGCCTTCGCGCCTCCTTTCCTGCGGTACCACGTCGTCGCGAAGGACGGAACGCTGATGCGAAGCGAGGAGATCGAGGTCCCCGTGCCGACCATGATGCACGACTTCATCACCACGCGAGAGTACGTGATCTTCCTGATGTGTCCGGCGACGCTTCGACTCGAGAACATCGAGAAGACAGGCTCTCCCCTCGGCTGGGAACCAGAGCTCGGGACGCGAATCGGTGTCATGCCACGCAGCGGTGGAAGCAAGGACGTCGTTTGGTTCGAGGCCGACCCCTGCTACGTCTTCCACCCCATGAACGCCTACTCCGAAGGCGGACGGATCATCGCGGACGTGTGCCGCTATCCGAGGCTTCCGCTCTTCGAGGCCGGCGACCCCGCGAGCGGCATGCAAGAGCTCACGGCAAAACTCACACGCTGGACGCTCGATCTCGCGGGCGGAACGGTGAAAGAGGAGCCGCTCGACGATATTTCCACGGAGTTCCCGCGGCTCGATGAGCGGCGCTCGGGCCTCTCCTATCGTCACGGCTATGCCGGGGGACTGGTTCCGGGCCCGAAAGAGGTGTCAGGCTTTAACGCCATCGTGCACTACGACCTGAAGTCGGGTCGGCGCCGCGCTCATCTCGTTCCCGAGACCGACGCCGTAGGCGAGCCCATCTTTGTGCCGCGCAGCCCAGGCTCGCCAGAAGGGGAAGGGTTCCTGCTCGCCACGGTCTACCGTCGCGCGGAGCTCCGGAGCGACCTTGTGATTCTCGACGCCGAGAACGTGGAGGCCCCGCCGCTCGCAAGAGTCAAGCTTCCCCACCGCGTGCCCTTCGGCTTCCACGGCAACTGGGGCCAAGGGATCTAACCCGGGCGCGGACAATTTCAGGGAGCGGCGGGGTCGCTCTCGCGGCGTGAGCCGTGCGAAGGACCGAGCGTCGCGCGGGTGCCTCGCTCCGGTGTCATCCCGCGAGGCCTGGAACCTGGGGCAGAATTTGCTTCGCGACCTCGCTCGCGAAGCCCCCGGGCTCGATCAGCGAGGCGAGGAGGAAGTGCCTCACGCCGGCGCCTGCGAAGGTGCGCATCTGTTCCAAGACGTCTTCCGGGCGCCCGAGCAAACAGTACTTGCGCGCGGCATCGTGAAACGGGCGGTTGTAGACCCGACTCAGCATGTCCCCGGCCCGTGCGGCGGCCCGCTCATAGCTTGCGTCCAGCACCGTAAAGAGCAGCGCCCCGGTGCCAAAGCGCGCAATCTCACGCCCCCGATCGCCGGCGTGTTTTGCGACGAGCTCGAGGTTCGCGCGGTAGCGTTCGGGCGACGTCATGGTCGAGACATAGCCGTCGCCGAGTACGCCCGCGCGCCGCATCGCCGCCGGGGAACGCCCACCGATCCAGATCGGGGGTCCGCCGGGCTGCACGGGTTTCGGTGCGGGGGAAATCGGCCCGAAGCGGTAGTGCTTCCCCTCGTGCGCGACGCGCTCCTCCGTCCAAAGCCGCCGGAGCAGCGGAATCGCCTCATCCATCCGCGCACCCCGCTCACGGACGGGAACGCCGGATGCTTCGAACTCCGGCGGATACTCCCCTCCGACGCCGACCCCGAAGATGAGTCGCCCCCCGGAGAGCACGTCTGCCGTCGCGGCCGACTTGGCCGCAAGTGTAGGATGGCGCAGCGGGAGTAAGTACACGCCGGTTCCCAGCAGGACGCGCTCAGTCGCCCCCGCGAGAAAAGACACGAGCGAGAGCGATTCCAAGAGCGGGACGTGGAAGGCGATGTGGTCTCCGACCCAAAGCGAGTCGAACCCGAGGGCCTCCGCCTCTCGCGCCTGAGGGAGCGCCACATCGCGCGAGAGTCCGCCGAGGACGAGCCCACACCGCACGCGGCGATCAAGGGGCACGGGGTCAGTCATGCGGGGTCTCCTCCGGGTCCAGGCAGCCTAGCCAAGGCCGACGCTTCGTCGCCCGTTCTCGGGCGCTGCTAGAGTCCGGAAGCCCGGCGGCGAGGAGTCCCCCACTTGAGGTTCACCTGGTTCAACCTCATGCCCTGGCCCTTCCTGCCGGACGACTTCCGCCAGACCCATCGCTCGGTCTGGGTCGACATTCCGAATACACTCTATGACCCGCGGCGGGGCCACTTCGTATACCACCAATACATGGACCAGCTCGAGTACGCCGATCAGTTGGGCTTCGACGGAATCGGCGTGAACGAACACCACCAGAATGGCTACGGCCTCATGCCGTCGCCCAACCTGATTGCCGCCGGCCTCGCGCGTCGCACCTCACGCGCAGCGATTGCGGTGATCGGCAACTCGATCGCGCTCTACAACCCACCCATCCGCGTGGCCGAGGAGTTTGCAATGCTCGACGTGATCTCCGGCGGGCGGCTGCTTGCGGGCTTCCCAGTGGGGACCTCAATGGATACCAACTACTGCTATGGCCAGATCCCCGCGCTGACACGCGACAAGTACGCCGAGGCGCACGAGCTCATCATGCGCGCCTGGACGGAGGACGAGGTCTTCGCCTTCGACGGAAAATACAACCAGCTCCGCTACGTGAACTGCTGGCCCAAGCCGATCCAGAAGCCCCATCCCCCGATCTATATCCCCGGCGGGGGCTCGATCGAGACCTGGGACTTCTGCCTCGACCATGATTACAACTACTCCTACCTCTCTTTCGGGGGCTATCTCCGCGGCCGGGCGCTGCTCCAGGGCTACTGGGACCGCATTGCAGCTCGCGGGAAGGACGAGTCGCCCTACCGCGCGTCCTTCGCCCAGATCATCGCCGTGGCCGACACCGACGCCGATGCCGAAAGGCTGTACGCCGAGCACATCCTGTATTTCTTTAACCGCTGCCTCCACGTCTACCCCGGTTTCGCCGACGCCCCGGGCTACCGCACCATCAAGACGATCCAGTCCGGCGCACTCTCGCAGCTGACAGAAGACATGCAAAAGGTATTCACGAAGCTCACCTGGAAGGACCTGGTCGAGGGCGGCTACGTGATCGCAGGAAGTCCGGAGACCGTGCGCCAGCGGATGGAAGAGATGATTCGGGGTTTGCGCATCGGCCACGTGTTCTGTCTTTTCCATAACGGCAACATGCCCGACGAGAAGACCCGCCACTCGACGAAGCTTTTCGCCGAGCGGGTCATGCCCCACCTGCGAGCGCTCTGGCCGGAGTGGAAGGGCGACCACCGATGGTGGTGTAAGCCCATGGAGGAGCGGCTTCGGCCCGAGGCCTCGCTCGGGGGCGGCGCGCGGTCATGAACTTCCGCTGGATCGAGACAGCGCGGGGTACCAAGGTGCGCGTGTTTGAGGGCGGCGAGGGCACGCCGCTCCTCTTCCTGCACGGCGCCGGCGGCCTCC
>DATFYN010000035.1:0-8477 GCA_035315025.1 Myxococcota bacterium | reverse complement strand
GTGAACCCGAATACGCTGGTGGGCTGGCGCTGGCAGCAGCGTAGGCAGGTCGAGGCGCGAAGGAGCGGCCGGCCGGTGGCCCTCGAGTTCGTCGAGCTCCGCGAGACGGAAGGTGGCGGTGAGCGAGACGCCACGATCGAGCTTCGGCTCGAGGGCCTCACGGTGCGCGTACCCGACGGCTTCGAGCCCGAGACGCTGCGTCGCGTTCTTTCCGTCCTTGCGCAGGCACGGTCGTGATTCCGGCATCAGTCCGCATCTTCGTGTGCCGGGAGCCGCAGGATCTGCGGCGGTCGTTCGACGGCCTGGCGCTTTCCGCTCGGCAGGTGCTCGGCGAGGAGCCGCAGAGCGGTGCGCTGTTCTGCTTCCTGAACAAGCGGGCAAATCGCGCGACATTCTGCGGCACTCCTTTACATTCCGGGTAGACGCAACGTGTGCGTGTCCTGGAGTTTCGCGAAGTTACGAGGCCGGCGATCGACGACGCCTCGGACACCTATCCGCACGGCGTCGCTCTCGATTGCCGCGACCGGGATCTCCCAGGGAGCAGAGGGCATCAGCTGGGAAGCAGGGAGCACGCCCTCGCGGATGAGTCGGTAGACGGAGCCCACGCAAATCGACAGGCGCCGCGCAGCTTCATCGAGCGAGATCGTCTCCTCGCGAGGCACGGCCGGATCGAACTCGGCGATCCTGAGGCGTTCGCGGAGCTCACGCACCCGAACGACCGTCCACGGTGCCCCATCCGGTGTTCTGCACCTCATCCGGTTCATGGTCACAGCCAGCTGGCGATCGGGCCACCGGCCGCCGAGCTTGCGCATCACGGTGGTCGCGCTCGGCACCCGGTCCGCGGGATAGCGGCCGGTCCGAACGCGGGCCACACGGATCTCCGTATGACGACCGCCGACCCAGTGGATGGTCAGAACGATCTCGTTTGCCTCCTTGTCCCCGTCGGCGATCACCTCGTGGATCACGATGCGCACCAGTCGCTGTTTGATGCGCATGTCGCTCGTGGGCGCGTTCCACACGACGGGAAGATCGGCGGCCAGGCGCAGGAGCTTCTCTCGATCGACAGCAGGATGGGCCGCCGCCTTTCTCTCGGCGCTCGAGATCCTCTCCTCTACCTCGTGGACGCGCTGCAGCGCAACTTCCCAACGCGCTTCGAGCTCGCGGGCGACCAAACGCTTGGCGGGATCCACGGCTTCGTGGCGCCGCGCCGCCAGCTTCGCCTCGTACTCAGCCTCCTCGAGCTCGCGGGCAAAGGCCCGACGGACCTCCGCGTCGAGTTCCTGGGCCCGCGTCGCCGCCTCGAGAGCCGCCTCGACCGCGTGGGACTCGACCGCGGCCAGGAGCTGTGCGCTCACGGCACGGTCCACGCGCACTCCGCCGAAGTGGAGACACAACCCCTGGCTCCCGCGCATCTGATCGCCCACGCACAGATACTGGTGGCTCGGGTTTGCCCCGGACCCGTAGAAGACGCGAAGCATCCGACCACAGCGACCGCAGCGGAGAAGCCCACTCAGAAGGGCGCGACCGCCACGAGCGGACTTCCGCGCGGTGCGGTGCTTCATGTGCGCATTCTCCTCCAGAATCCGCTGGTTGCGCTCGAACTCGTCCCACGAGATGTAACCCGGATGGTTGCCAGGAAGCAACACGGGCCAGCGTTCTCGCGGCCGGCGATGACCGCTCGTCTTGATCGCGCGTCCCTCGACGACCCGCGTGCGGCTCTCCGTGCGCCCGAAGGCGTAGGCACCCGCGTAGATCGGACTCCGGATCATCAGAAGCACGTTGTGGTAGGCCGGCCGCCGCCACTCGATGCGCATCCCTCGCGGACCACGGCTCAAGACCGGGAGGTCGAGCTTCTGCCCGAGAGCCCAGAGCAGGACCTGCCGCACACTGCCCAGCTCGAGGAACTTCCGGAAGATCAGCCGCACGACCGCGCCCACCCGCTCGTCGGGATCCATGGCGACCCGCCCGAGCTCATCCCAGCAGTACCCGGGAGGCAGACCAAACCGCAGCTCACCCCGCTTCGCCTTGGAGTCTCGCGCCGCCTGGCTCCGCTGCTGGAGCAGGCTCAGCTCGTACTCGGACATCGTGCCCTTGAGCCCGAGCAAGAGCCGATCGTTGATGAGCCGAGGCTCGTACACCCCGTCCGGGTCGATCAGCAGGCTCCCCACCAGGGCGCACAAATCGATCAAGTGGTGCCAGTCGCGACCGTTGCGCGCCAGGCGAGACGCCTCGATGCAGAAGACGGCTCCGATCCCGCCGCCGCAGACCGCCGCCACGAGGTGCTGAAAGCCAGGACGCTCGACCAGCCCCGACCCGGAGCGCCCAAGGTCGTCGTCAATGACCTCGACGGACGAGAAGCCCATCGCGCGCGCCGTGTCGGCGAGGGCATACTGGCGGCGCTGGCTCTCCGTGTGTTCAATCACCTGAGCTGGCGTGGACTGACGCACGTATACGACCGCGCCGCGGCGCAAATGCTCAGGCGTGATCTTCGGGTTCATCTTCCCCTCCCTCGCCCACGCTGTGGCGTACGCCGGCAGCGCTCAGGAGCAGCGCAGCCAGGGCCTCCAGCATCTCTGCCGCGATCGGTTCCGGAAGCTTCACGTCCTCGCCGGCCGACGCCTCGGCGAACAGTCCCAGCTGCCGGAGAGCGGTCCTCGCTTTCCGTGCCATTCGGAGCCCCCCTTCCTCCGCCGACCGAATCCGGTGCCTCACCGGTGCGGTCGAGCGCGAGCTCCGAGAGTACCCGTGCAAGCTCTGCGAGCGCGGCCACCGCTACGAGGGGCGATCCGGGCTGCATCGCGGCGCACGTGACCTGGTCGAGCATCCACGCCGGGAGTTCCCTCGAGAGACCACGGCGAGCGTCAATGTGTACGAACTCGCCCGCGTCGCCCTTCACCCGCCGCACGACTCGCACGGCCTTGCCATGCAGCGGGTGCCATGCGTAGTGGACAACGGCGGCCGTCTCGGAATCAGAACGGTATGTCGAATGTGATTTGATTCGCGAATCGCCTGAAGTGTCTCTGGTGGGACCGCAATGGCTACTGCCTGCTTTACAAGCGACTCCATCGCGCGCGGTTCCGGGTTCCCGGAGATGCTTCGGGAACAGGACCTTCACTGCGCATCGATGGGGCGCAGCTCGCACACTTGCTCGCGGGGGTGGCGAAGGAGCAAAAACAGCGCGGAAGGTCTTGACACCGGAGTGCGACGCGGTATCTAGTCGGAACCGTGGACGTCGACACCGTCACACAGCTAAGCGAACGGATCGATGCCCTCCAATCCATGGTGAGGGAGCTCAGCGAGCAGAACGCCAAGCTTGCCGACGAGCGCGAACGCTACCGCACGCTCTACCTCCAGATGCTCGAGCTCAACCAGAAGCTCGAGCGGGGGCTCTTTGGGCAGAAGGCCGAGAAGCTCCCGCCCGATCAGGCGCAGCTCACGCTCGCGCTTCTGGCGGCCTTACTCGGCGATCGGGCAGGGGCTGAGCCCCCGGCCGAGGCCGTGCAGGAGATCGGCCCCCATATCCGGCGCAAGCCCACGGGCCGAAAGCCGCTGCCCGAGAACCTGCCCCGGATCGAGATCGAGGTGCTCCCCGACGAGGTGAAGCGCGCGGGTCTCGACGCCTTCGTGAAGATCGGCGAAGAGGTGAGCGAGGTGGTGGAGCGCCGCCCGGCCTCGCTGGTGGCGGTGCGCATCACGCGGCCCAAGTTCGTGCGTGTGGCCGATCGGGCGGCGCAGAGCGTCCCGGCGCGCGTGCTCACGGCCGAGCCCCTGGAGCTGCCGATCCCGCGCGGGCTCGCAGGCCCGGGGATGCTGGCCGACACGATTGTGCGCCGCTGGCAGGATCACCTGCCGCTGAACCGGCTCGAGGCCATCTACGCCCGCGAGGGCCTGGAGCTGGCGCGCTCCACCGTCTGTGGCTGGCACGAGGAACTCGTCCCGCTGGCTCGCCCGCTGGTCGACGCCATGTGGGATCACGCCCTGGAAGCTCCTGTCCTTTGCACCGACGCCACGGGCGTCTTGGTGCAGGCCAAGGAGCGCTGCCGGAGCGCTCACTTCTGGGTCGTCGTAGCGCCCGAGCATCACGTCCTCTACCGCTACTCGCGAAAGCACGACCGCGCCGCCGTGGACCGGATGCTGGCGGGCTACCGGGGCCATCTCGTGGCCGACGCCCACGCCGTCTACGACCACCTCTACGCCGACGGCGGCGTGGTGGAGGTCGGATGCTGGAGCCACTATCTGGAGTAGCGTTTTATCTGGAGTCGGAGGCCCGAAACGCAGATCCGCCGCGGGGTTAGTGCCTGTTGGACTCCGCATAAGACCATCCCGGTCACAGAGACTGCAAGAACGCGAGCAGGTCCGGCTTCGGTCTCCACGGCTTGGTGCTTGAGGGCTCGATCCCTGCGTGCCTCCAGAAGGTCTGCATCGCTTCGCGCTTCATCTGCAGGTTCGTCGTGATGTACCGTCCGGTCGTGGCGATACTGGCGTGGCCGAGGTAGTCGCGGATGACTGTCACGTCGGTACCCGACTGCAGCAGCGCGACGGCGCAGCTATGACGCAACACGTGCGGAGTGATCCGTTTGCGCGCAAGCGCCGGACGCCTCTGGGCAACCGCCGATGCATGCTTGCGCAGGATGTAGGCGATGCCATCGCGAGTCAGCGGCTGCCCATGACGGTTTACGAAGACATGCTGGTGGTCGCGAGTCCCCGACATGCCGCGCAGCCGGTGCAACGCTTCGACCGTCTCTCTCCACAGGGGCAGCAACCGTTCCTTCCTGCCCTTGCCGCGCAGGCGCACCTGTCGCGGTGGAACCAGCTGCAGATCGTCCCAGCGAACGCCCGTCGCCTCGCTCACGCGAGCGCCGCAGTTGTAGAGGAACAGCAGCAGCGTGTGGTCGCGCGATCCATTGGGGGTGCGGCGATCGGGGCTGCCGAGGATGGCACGAACATCATCGGCCTCGAGATAGGTTGCGGGCCGCTGCCGGGCCTTCTTCGACGGGATGGCCAGCACCCGCGCGTACTGCTGCGAGTGCGCCAAGTCGTTGCGAACAAGATGCTTGAAGAAGCTGCGGATGGCTGCGCGGCGGCAATTTCGCGTGACGGCCGAGTTCAACCGTGCGGCCTCGATGTGATCGAGGAAGTGGCCAACCGTCTCGGCGTCGATGTCGCTCAGTTCGAGCGAGGCGACGCCACGACCTCGACGTTGGGCAACGAACTCGAGCAGCAGCTTCAGAGCGTCCCGATAGGCACGGACCGTGTGTGCGCTGGCGCCTCGCTGGCGAGGCAGATACTCGGTGAAGAACGACTCGACGAAGGCGAACAGCGCGCGGGGGGCGGCGTTGCTCATCGCGGCCGGCGTGAGCGCCGCAGATGCTCTTCGAAGCGGCCGCTGGCCAGCTCCAGCAGCTGTGGTGTCGCCTTGAGGTAGACCTCGGTGCCGAGCACATCCTGGTGTCCCAGGTACGCTGACAACGTCGGCAGCTTGGCATGCACATCGACCCCGGCGGTTGCCCATGCCGTGAGCCGATGCACCGCAAAGGCGTGCCGGAACTCATAGGGTCGCGGTCCGGTTCTGCCGCGCGGCGGCTTGATCCCGAGTCCACGAAGCAGCCGCCGCAGCGCTTCCGACGCCGACTTTAGCGTTAGGGGCGAGCCGTCCCTCCGCAGAAAGAACACTGCTGGATCGGCTCGCCGATGCCCGTGCACCAGCCGCCGGCGCTCCTCGACGTAGCGACGCAGCTCCGCTACCAGGTCGGCGCGGATGGCTACGATGCGAGACCGCCCCTTGCTGTGTTGGATCATCAAGGTGCCGCCGTCGAGATCGACGTCCGCCGTGCGCAGCCGCACCGCCTCCCCGAGCCTTATCCCGGTGCAGTACAGCACCAGAATCAGAGTGCGCAGCATTGCGCTCCAGATGTACCGGCCTTGGTGGGAAGTGGCCGCCGCCAGCAGGCGGTGCACCTCGTCGTGCGTGAAGATGTAGGGCAAGAAGACCGATTTTTTGACTGGTGCCAGCGCGTGCTCCGGCATGTAGCTCGACGGATCTCGGCGACGCCGGTACAGGCAGAGCTGACGGACGACGCCGAACTCGTTGCCCACCGTGATGGCCTTGCGTCCCGCGACGCGCACCGTCCAACGCGTCACGGCTTCGTCGAGTGCCACCTCGCCGTGGTCGCCCCAGTGTTGGGCAACGAAACGCACGAAGGCCTTGAGGACGAACTCTGCGCGCCAGTAGCTGATCCCCATCGCGCGCTTGAAGCGCAGGAAGTCCTGCGCGTCTCGTGCGAGCTCAGCGGCAGTCACGATCGTGTTCATGTTGGCACCGGTAGCGAGACCTCACGTAGCGACTCCGTGGCGATCCTCACGTACGCCGAGACCGAGTTCGGATCACAATGTCCGAGCAGGTCGGAGAGCACCCGAGGGCGCGTCCCCACGTCGATCTGGCGCGCCGCGTTTGAGTGGCGCAGCACGTGGCTGCCGAGGTAGGGTGCATCCAGCCCGGCCACCCTGGCATGCTTGATGAGAATGTGGCGCACCGGGGACGCAGAACTCAGCGGGCCGAAGGGCATCTTCATCTGCACGAACAGATGCCGGGTCGGCGTATGCGGCGGACGGCCGTGACGCAGGTAGCGTGCCAGCACCTTGGCCACCGCGGGTAACAGCGGCAAGGTGAAGGCAACACCCGTCTTCGGCCGTACGCCCGTGAGCGTGGCGGCGTTCCAGTCGATGTCCTGCAGCTGCAACCGGATGACTTCGCCGGCGCCGAAGCCATAGGTGCTCATCATCAGCAGCAGCGCGTGGTCGCGCAGACCCCGGGCCGATGACGTGTCCACCGCCCGCAGCAGACGTTGCACGTCCGCCCAAGGCAGCGCACGCCGGGGGCGCTCGTACCTGACCTGAACCGGTGAGATCACGGACTCGGCCAGATCGACCGAGATGCGCCCCGTGGCGAGCAGAAAGCGCGCGAAGGAGCGAACGCTGCCCGCGATGCCGGCTGTCGTCGAACGCGCGTAGCGGCGCGAGCAGCCGATGAGGAACTCATCGATGTCGAGCAGCGTCATCGTGCGCCAGGTCTTGCCCTGTTGAGCGAGATGGTCCAGCACCTTCCCGACGTGATCCAGCTTCTTGTGCACGGTCACCTCGGGGCTGCCACGATGCCGAGCGAGGTGGTCGGCGTACGCTCGCAGTAGCGTCATTACCGGCGGCCGGGCCCGGTGCGCGGCCTGCCACGCCGGCAGGCTCAGCCCCATCACCTGGTACACGCGGCTCAGGGCGTACAGAGCCGTACGCCCGCCACTCAGATTGCTGGGATCGAGGTGGCGGCGGCGTGCATACGAGGCGATGAAGCGGTGCGCGCCCTCCAGGGTCAGCTCGGCCGGCTCCTCGAGCCCGCGCTGCGCGCAGTAGGCGCGGAACCTCGTGATCCACTGCAGGTACAGGGCGGCACTGCTGTCCTGCACGCAGCGGTCGGCACGCCAGGCGCGAAGCATGTCCCTGGTCGTCGGAGC
This sequence comes from Myxococcota bacterium, assembly GCA_035315025.1. Classification (GTDB taxonomy): domain Bacteria; phylum Myxococcota_A; class UBA9160; order UBA9160; family UBA9160; genus UBA9160. The sequence goes on along the minus strand of DATFYN010000035.1, from coordinate 972 downwards.
GACAGTCGCTGGCATAGGATCGGTGAACTTGCGTCGCATGACGAATGCCGAATCTCGGCGGCAGCACCGTAATGGACGTCGAGTTCTGCGTCAGGCCCCATGTCCTGTTGGTGGCCGTCGCACGAGCGTGGGGGAATCCCGAGACGAGCTGAAGCCCAGTGGCGCGGGTAGTCGCTGCAGGACCCGCGGCGCCAACGAGCGGCGCAGTCCAAGCAGTACATGACCTTGGCCAGGATCGATCCTGAGTGCCGAGCGGCGTGCGAGGACCGCCACCGACGTCTGCGGCACCAGTTGCGACACGGCCGCAATCGCTGCCTGCAGCGCTCGGACACGGCGACGCAGCCAGCGCAGCGCACTGGGCAACGTCACCTCGAAGCCGCGCAGCGCGTCTGCGGCGGCCTCCATGCTTCCGGCCAACTTCACCGCAGCGGCCGCGGCCTCAACGGAGGTCAGCATGCCAGGCAGTCTGGCAGCGAGGAAGTCCGGCAATAGGCTGAACGTGCGATGGCCCTGAGGGCAGTACCACCGGGCGATGCGCAAACCCTGCGGCGTCACGCGCGCATAGCTGCCATGACGCGCGAACGAGCATCCGCCCGATGGATGTAAGGGACATGCGAGCAGGCCGACATCACGCCACTCGCGGCCGGCGATGTACGCCTCAGCACTCGACTGCGTGTGCAGTGGGATCTGCAAGTCCGCTCCCTGACGCGTCGATCAACATCGACGCAACGGCTAGTTTTATGCGGAGTCAGTTGATCGAAGCGCACCGACGTAAACGAGGGGGCCGAAGGCCAGCTACTCCAGATAAAACGCTACTCCAGATAGTGACTCTTGAACTAAACCGCTGCGCGGTGGAGGAAGACGCTGCTCGCTCGTGTCCGCTCAGCGGCGTGCCTGGCTGACGCGGTCGGCGCTGGGTCCCATGGTCTCCTTTGGCCGTCGTGGTGACGGCCGGTCGTCGGGCCTCTCCCG
>DATFYN010000034.1:0-2096 GCA_035315025.1 Myxococcota bacterium | reverse complement strand
ACGGGTGGGCCCTCCAGGATTCGAACCTGGGCGCGTCCGGTTATGAGCCGGCTGCTCGACCGCTGAGCTAAGGGCCCGCCGCTCGTGAGGCTATCACGGAGAGAGCGTCCGGGGTTCGTGATCCATCCCTGCGAACGGTATCTTCGGGTGGACATGTCGACCCTCACGGATTCGTCGGACCGGATCGGCGCCCCGGGGCACGCCGTCGCGGTAATCGGCGGCGCGACTGCCGGTGCAGAGGTTGCGGCGCACCTCGCGCAGCGCGGCGTGAAAGTCATGGTCTTCGACCAAAATCCCCGCCCTTATGGCAAGGTGGAAGATGGCCTGCCTCGCTGGCATCGAGAGCTTCGTCGAAAGGAATACGAGACCATTCGGGGCAAGCTCTCTTCCCCCGGCGTTCACTTCGTGCCGCTCACGAAGATCGGTGCGGACATCGCATTCGAAGACTTGGTGTTGCGCTGGGGCTTTAGCGCCGTCGTGCTGGCCTGCGGCGCCTGGCGTGATCGGCCGCTGCCGATTGAAGGTGCCGAGCGCTTCTTGGGCCGCGGTCTCGTCTACCAGAATTCGTTCATCATCTGGTTCAACCACGCGAACGAGAAGAACTACCGGGGAGAGCGCTACGAGGCGAAGGATGGTGCCCTAGTCGTAGGCGGCGGCCTTGCCTCCATCGACGTGGTGAAGGTGCTGATGCTCGAGACCACGCGCGCCGCGCTTTCGAGGCGTGGCATCGAGCTGCCCCTAATTGAGCTCGAAGTGAAGGGCATCCCGAAGATGCTCGCGGCCCACGGTCTTTCCTTTTCAGACCTCGGGCTCGCGTGCTGCACTCTCTTCTACCGGCGGCGTGTCGAAGACATGCCCCTCGTCGAGACTCCGGAAGGCGCGGATAGCGCACGCGTCGCCAAGGTCGAACATGCACGGCGCCGCGTCCTCGAGAAGGCGATCGAGAAGTACTGCTTCAAAGTCGAGCCGCTCGCCGCGCCAGAGGCGCTCATCACTGAGGGTGACCGCCTCGTGGGCCTGCGCTTCCGGCGCAACCGTCACGAGGACGGAAGGCTCGTGCCTTCGGACGAGGTCTTTGAGCGGCGAGGCTCGTGTGTGATCAGCTCGATCGGGAGCATTCCCGAGCCGCTCCCCGGGATTGCGACCAAGGGCGAGCTTTTCCGTTTCACGGATTGGGAGTTCGGCCGAATGGCGGAGTATCCGTCGGTCTTCTCCGCGGGAAACGTCGTGACGGGGAAGGGGAACATCGTCGCGTCCCGCAAGCACGCCGCTCACGTGGTCGAGGAGGCGGTGGAACCGTACTTGGGGCTCCATGACGACGGCCACGCCGGCGAAGAGAGGATGCTCGAGCCGGCCATGGCCGCGGCGCGGGCGGAGGCCGAGCGCGTGGCAAGCCAGCTCGCGGCAAGGCCGCCCCTCACCCCGGAGGAGCTGACGCAGATCCTCGCACGTGTCGCCGAGCGGCAGCGAAGCGTCGGCTACAACGGCACCTTAGCGAGTTGGATCGAGAGGGTGACGCCGCCGGACCTCGAATAGCTCAACTGTCGACGAAGCTCTTGAGCAACCGGCTGCGGCTCGGGTGACGCAGCTTGCGCAGGGCCTTCGCTTCGATCTGGCGGATTCTCTCGCGCGTCACATCGAAATCCTGACCTACCTCTTCGAGGGTGTGGTTCGCGCGCTCGCCGATCCCGAACCTCATCTTCAGCACGCGCTCCTCGCGCGGGGCGAGGGTCGCCAGCACGCTGCGCGTCTGGTCAGCGAGGTTCGCGTTGATCACCGCCTCCTGCGGATTCGGCACCCGCTTGTCCTCGATGAAGTCGCCAAGGTGGCTGTCCTCCTCCTCTCCCACCGGCGTCTCGAGACTGATCGGCTCCTTCGCGATCTTGAGGACCATCCGCACCTTGTCGAGCGGCATCTCCATCTTCTCGGCCAGCTCTTCGGGCGTGGGCTCGCGACCCAGCATCTGGACCAGGAAGCGGCTGGCACGCACGAGCTTGTTGATGGTCTCGATCATGTGGACGGGGATACGGATGGTTCGGGCCTGGTCGGCGATGGCGCGGGTGATGGCCTGCCGGATCCACCACGTCGCGTAGGTC
>DATFYN010000033.1:0-8101 GCA_035315025.1 Myxococcota bacterium | reverse complement strand
TCCATACGCTCCTACAGATTCTCTCGGTCACGCTGTTCGAGAAAATGCAGCTGCAACCAGCCCTTGCAGAGCTGGCCAGCTCCTCGCAGGACTTCGATCCATCTAACCACTGTTCGATTTTTAACCGGACAGTAGTGACCTCGGGCAGCCGATAAGCCTCCCATCATGGGCCAATCAGCCGCCTTTCCGCGCCTCACGTCTCGGCTCGTGGTCAGGCTGTGCGAGGGCGTGGCGACCCGGATCGAGGAGTGGCGCGTGGTGGGCGGCATGAATGAGGCCGAGGATTCCCTGCAAAGGAACAACGCACGGTATGGGATCTAAACTCGCTCTAATAGTCATTCTGGCGACGTTTCTCGGGGGCTGCGTCTCTCATCTGGTACGCCTAGGTCCAGGAACCTATATGGCATCGAAGCATGACTATTTCTTCGGAACGACCGAGGGAATGGTTGCGGATGCCGTTGAGAACGCAAACACCTTCTGCGCCAAACAGGGTAGGGTAGCGATGGTGACCGCAAAGCGTTCGATCTGGGCTGAGGGTCAAGGTCGGGCCGAGGTTATTTTCCAATGCGCGGACCCCTTTCAACCCCGGGTGCAGTACCGCCCGGCCCCGACTTGGTGATTGAGCATCGCGACGAGCGCTTAGGCTCGCGAAGCTTCTTGTGAGGCATCCTGTCGATTTCCGAGCGTGAGTTGCTGGGGATTCTTCTGCTGCACCGATGACCCACTCCGTCCCGGCGTGCACGACGTGCGAAGCTCCGTGGGGGTGGTCAGGAGGCGTACAACTATCAACTTGGCGGGTGGCAGAGCTGCCAGCCGGTTAAGCCCCAACTTTGATTCCGATCCAACCGGTTATGGGGAGCGACAATCGATCCAATCGGTGGAGGCGGTCCTTCCTCGGCGGGGTGCTCGGATTTGGCGAGCGCTGAAAGAGGCCACTCAAAAGAGGGGCTTCATACTCTTACGTTTCTCGCAGCTACCGGAAGCACGGTATATGTGCGACTCACCGCCGACAGAGCTTATTTCGCTGTAGTAGCCCGTCAGTCGATCTATGCTAAAGCTGTCTGATCTCTTCTTTCCTCCATCAGCCGTCCTACAATCGCGAGCCCAAAGAAAGGAATTTGCCGTAACACTAACTCTATGCGTGCACGGCCCACCGAAATCCTCGACCTGCCCATTTGTTTTACCATCAATGCTTGGAATAGAAGTATCAATTTCAACGGTTGCTTGGTCGCTGTTTCCGTCTTCATAGTGGACATTACAAACTAGGGTGAACCGCTCCGCATTCGCGGGCGAACCAGACACAGTACCAAGTATAGCGAGAGCCAGAACAATAACCCCGCTCGATAGCCTCCCGCCAGGACGAACGAATGCAGCTCGAACACCGGCGTGCAGGTCGGCGGACCTTGTCCAACAGACTCTCATCGTCCTCACGGTGCTTACTCCGCGCTGCGGCAATCAGTGTTGCTGAACAGGTGAGCGGTTAGCGACGGGGTAGTGAACACAATCCCCGACGCTAGCAAGCGTAGTAGTCACTAAAGATTTGGTGCATTTCAAGATGCGGCACAAGGGGTCAACCCACTGGTTTACCGAAGTGCTGGTCCCGCTCTGTTGTCTGATAGTCTATCAGAGTAAAATATCGCTTGACTCCGGCAAGTCTCGAGGCTTTGTTACTGAGACACCCGAAAAAGGCTTGGATGTAGGCACTGGTTCGGTCGCGCGGAGGTTCGCTCGGGCGTTTGATGTTCCACTTCACTGCTGGTCGGCTCCCGCGCAGAAGCCCTACCCGCGTCGCAGATGCCCGGAGCGCCGCGGCCAGCGTGAGGCGGGATGCTCATCGCGGGTCAAGACTAAAGAGCCAGTAGTCCGCGGGGAGAGCTGAGGCTGCCCCAGCTGCCCGCTTTCGGGACCTCTCGTTCCATGCGGCTTGGATCGTTGTCGCGTCGGTGACGCGGTTTGCCCGAAGAGGATAGAGGCGATCGCCGAGCTTCACGCGAACGTTTGGATCGGTGGCGACGTAGGTGGGCCATCGCTTGCCAGAACAGCGCATGCACCCTACGAAGAGCCTGCCACCGTAGGTGAAGCAAGCCGCATTGATTGAGTAGGGTTCCGTGGGTCGAACTTCAATCTGACACCCAGGAACCTGATCGACAAACGACCAGTCGGTCACCGGTTGCGTAACCTCCTCACCGGAAAGTCGAGTCCCAGGGATTCGTCCACATGGCCCGAATGCGATGCAAGTCATTGAAACAAGCGCGATGAGGAAGCCTGAGCGCCGGGTCGAGGTGTGCAGCATTTTCGTCCAATCGTACTACCGGGAGACCGGAGAGCCAAGAGGCGCGCGATTGAGGCGCTCGACTTGTGAGGCAACAATCCAGGACTACCACGCAGAGACTGAACCCACCTTTCGCATCGGGTGCTGTCCAACTTGGTCAGCAAACCACTGCCACGTATCGCGATCCGCTTCGACGCCGGTCTCGGTGAGCAGGCGCTCCCGGTCTCAGCCGATCCGCGGGGTGATCGAGGACCCCCAGGTACTCGGACGGTGACTCTCCGAACACCTGGACGCCCCACAAGTAGATCCGGTCAAGTTCGTCGAGAAATGGAGGGAGCCCTTCGAGGTCGAACATCACGTAGTTGGCGGATTCGGGAATGGTCGGGTCGGGCGGGCGAATCGTTCCTCGCAGCCCGAGGTGAGGACGCGCGCGTTACGCAGTATCTCCATGGCTGCCGTCCCTACCCTCTTGGTCGCATTCCCCAATGGCCGGGGGAAGGCAGCGAGCGCTGCCTCATCGAATCGCTCGACGAGCTGGGCCACCGACTCGACCCCGATTGTCCGCAGAGCGCGTGCGAGGCCCTGATCTACGCCTTGGACAAGCGCGACATCGTTTGCGTCCTCAGCTTGCCTCCAGCACCGGCCCCTGTACGCGCAACCCTGGCATTTCGTCCATCCAACCGGCGTGTACGGTTCGCGCTCGGCCGTTCTGAGCGTGAGGATCTGCTCCAAGACGCGAAGGGCTTCAGCACCTCCGTCATACGGAACCGAGACGATTCCTCCCGAGGCGTCCACGACTTCGAGCGCTACTGGTGGAGTCCCGAACGTCCGCTCGAAGAGCCAACCATAGAGGCCCATCTGGAGCAGGATCTCTGGGTGGTCCGTCTGGTTCACGCGCCGAGCGAGCTTGGCGTCGCGGACAACGTATCCCGCCCCCCGTGCGACGGGGAAGTCCGGCTCTCCGACCAGCTCGCAGGTGAACCCTGCGACTACGTACTGCGCCCGGAGGATCGGCTGGTAGATCATCGCGGCCTTCTGCTCGACGGCCTCCTGCGTCGCCCTCTTCCGCTCCTCTTCGCTGCACCTGGCTCAGGTCAGCGTAGGCACCGAGGGTCCCCAGGTGTTTGGGCTCATGGCGCTTACCAAGCTCAAAGAGGAGCTGTTGAAACGGGCTCGGCGGCGGTTTTGGGATGTCCTGCTGGTCGAGATAGATGCGCCGCTCGCAGAACGAGGGATTGTGAAGGAGGTAGAAGTCGGAGGCGACGAGCCGGGGGTCGCCTCTGAGTCTCTCAGCATTTACCCCTCGTCGTCCCATTCCTCCTCAGCCAGCCGGAGGTCTGAACGCTCCCCCCCGCTGGGAGAGGCTCCAAGTCCGCCGCGGAGTGTCCCATAGAGACTCCCGGCGCGGAACGATGACTAGGATGGACAACCGGTGCCTCCGGGGCGCGCGCCGTCGTATCGGCAGGACAGTCAGGTCTTGCCCGTCTGCTCTATCCTCGCGTACGATGGGCCTCCGACTGGGACAACTGAGACAAAACTCGCGGAGCATCGGCGCGGCCTAACCCTTCGAAATCGTTACGTTCCCCGGTAGCTCAGTCGGTAGAGCAGTCGGCTGTTAACCGACGGGTCGCAGGTTCGAGTCCTGCCCGGGGAGCCACGCAATCCCGCGTCGGTGCTTGGGTTCTCGGCCGACGAGTTTCCCCGAAAATCGAACTGTAGGAACGAGGCGCCGTCTGGGCGCCGGCCAGAGCCGTCGCGAGGGCGTCCGCGAAGCCGTGGTGTTCACTCGGCAGGAAGTGCCCGTACCAGTCGAGGAGAAGCTTCGCGCTGGCCCAACCGCCCTGTACCTGTACCCACTTGATCGGCGTTCCATGGGCGAGGTGGAGAGTTGCGAACGTGTGCCGCAGGCCGTGCGGCGTGAAGTGGCGCTGTGGCCCGAGAGCGGACCGCACAAGCCGGTCGAACACTCGAGCACGGAAGTTGTGCGGGTCCAGCAGGCCACCGTCTCGGCTCGGGAAAACAGGCGTGTCGTTACCGAAGAGATCCGGGCGCCTTGCCTGCAACTCGGCGCGCAGTCGGCCAGAAAGTTCGACCGTACGCCCTCGGCCTGTCTTCGTCTCAGTGATGTACTTGCCATCGGAATAACTTCGGCAGACGCAAGCCATTCCGTGCTCGAGGTCAACGTCGATCCAGCGCAGAGCAAGCGCTTCGCCAAGACGTGCTCCGGTGTCCGCGAGGAAGAGAACGAGCCCGTAGTGGTCTGGGGAATCTCCAGCAGTCAAGGCAAGTAGGCGATTCAGTTCCTCGGAGTCGAGCACGTTTTCACGCTCTACTCTGTAGGCCGGCGCGCTGCGACGGCGTCCGAGTCGCAGGCCGCGCTTCCACCGCTCGACGGCATTCTCGGCTACAAGCTCCTGCAGCTCTGCGAAACCCAAGAGCCTACGGAGAGTCCCAAGCACATGCTCGATGGACTTCGCGCCGAGAGGACGAGTTCGACCAAGTAGATGGTCGTGAAGGGCCTGTACGTCTGGAGCGCGTATCTTGCGCACATCGCGGTCCGCAAAGAACGGCACCAAATGGCGGCGCAGATTCCCCTCGTGAATGTCGCGGCTGCGTGGGGAAAGCGCACCCCGCACGTCGCGCTCGATAGGGAGTTCGATCTGAGTGCGGAGCCACTCCTGAGCAAAGTGGTTGAAGGGAACGGTGGTCTCCGTCTCGCGAACTGTGTCGAACTGGCCCATCAGGAGCTTCGCGCGGATCTCCTTGGCCACGCGTTCGGCGAGCTTTCGGTCGGGCCCGATTCGCTTTTGTCTGCGCTTCCCCTGATGGTGAACGACCACCCACCATGTGCCCCGAAAGAAGCGCACCTTCACGCCCACATCACCGGCCCTCCGGGCCATAGCCTACACCGTCCGCCCTGTGAGACCCGCTGCAAGCTCGTCCGCAAGCCGCTGGGCTACCGCCGCAGGCGCGATCACCCTCGACTCCAGGAAGAGGAGGAGGTCCGAGGTGCGCACAAGCGGAACGGACCGGACCTTGACCACAGGCAGCTCGCCGTCGCGGATCAGAGCTCGCACGAGACTCGCGGAGAGGCCCGTTGTCGCAGCGACCTCGTCAATTCGAAGGGTGACACGGTCCAGGGCGGCCAGCGGGAAGCCCCACGACGCTGTGAGGGCCCTGAGTTCCGCGATGCGGTGAACGACCGTTTGTGTCACACATCCATCCCACGTTTCGTCCTGCCGGGGAAGGGGTGTGGCAGCCCGAGCGCTCACCGGATAAGCCACTCTGCGGGCGAGTCGAAGACGGGGTGTTGATCTCTCATTCCCCCACCGCCTGAACAGCTTCAGCAGTGCGGAGGGTAGGAACTCAGAGCAAGGTCCACAATGGGAAATATTGGGAAATTAACGTGAGACAGCTAATAGCGTATAGCGTCGCAAGTTAGCGTATAGCAGCGTAGGACATCAAGCGGGTGGTATTCAGAATCGACTTGAGAGGCTCTTAAAAATTCGCCTGTCGACGTCACAACTCGCGTCGGATGGAAGCCGATGAGGCGCAAGCTGTCGCAGTCAGGAGTAGAGACTCGGCATTATCCTCTCCTCGCGCGGGCCAGGTGACCTGGCGGTGCGAGGTTCACCGCTCCCGTCCGCGATCGAGCTCGCGCGTGTCTTCGAGTCTACTGTCGCTCGTGCTCCGGGCCCTCGACAAGGTGCGATCTCGCTTGGATCTCCTCCCGAGCTCCAGATCGCGATCATGCGTCGAGATCGCGGTGAGGGCGCCAGCCGTACGGAGAACCACATAACGGCCTCCCTGCTCGAGAGGGTAGTCCCGCGGCGTTCCCTAGACGCGCCGCGGGATTCCCGCAAGTCGACTCGAAGCCACAGACTGGATAGGTTGCATCGACCTCTTGGAGTTCGCCGTGCCGCACTCGCGCAAGCCCCGCGGTCTGACCCTCCGACTCTACCGCCTCCCGATCGCACTCTATCGCCTCGGGCTCGGGGGGCTGCTCGGCTCGCGCTTCCTCCTGCTCGAGCATCGCGGGCGCCGCTCGGGGAGGACGCGCTATGCCGTGCTCGAGGTGATACGGCGCGACGACGCCATTGGGGCCTGCATTGTGGGTTCCGGGTTCGGAGAAGGCTCCGAGTGGTTCCTCAACCTGATGGCCGACCCGCGCTGCCATTTTCATGTCGGCCGCCGGCGCTTCGCCGCGACCGCCCGCCGCCTGGCACAGGAGGAGACCGAGCGCGAGCTCCTCGACTACGTGCGGCGCCACCCGCGCGCGGCGCGGGCCGTCGTCCGCGCCATCGGTCTCGACCTCAATCCCTCCACGCCCGTGGGAATCGCCGCGTTCGCGCGTGCGGTCCCGCTCCTGGCTCTCGAGCGGAGCTAGACGAGAACCCGCCCGAAGGGACCCGCCGACAGACCGTGCGCGCCTCGAGGGTGTCTCGCACCAAGCTCGCTGCTCGTTGGCCGGAGGCTCGCAAGTGTGCGCGGCCTCGTCCTCAGGACGCGACTGCTTCTCTCCCACCTCGTTGCCTGAGCCGGTCCACGAGCCTGCCACGACCAGGCCCACGGCCGCGCCAACCGTGGGCACGAGATCAGCCCTACGAGCTGGTCTCTGTGAGGTCAACTCCCTGCCTCCGGGCATGCCATTCATCGATCGCGCATCGTGAGCTCGGTATGCGCGCGGTGAAGTGGGTGCTGGTTACCTTCTGTTTCCTGCCATCCGCGGGCCACTGGCAAGCTGAACGATCGCGGCGAGCATGAGGATGCAGCGCAGGAGAAGAGGTCCGCGGCGGCGCCCAGGGAGGCGAGGAAGCGGGACCGCCTTGTCATCTTTCCGCGGCCGGATGAGGACCGACAGAAATCACGGTGCGTGTCTGGATCGGGGCCGTGGCGAAGTCGAGCGCGTCACCAACATGGCCTTCTCGAGCGACCCCGAGATGACCCGCGCAGGGTCCGGTAGTGCCGCGGTGCACGCCTCGAGGTTGCCCCGCACCAAGCGCGCTGCGCGTCTTGCAGGACGCTCGTGGAGCTGTGCGGCCTCGTCCTCACGAAGTGGCTGCCGCCCACGCACCTCGCTGCCTGCGCCCGGTCCATGACCGTGCCATGACCAGGCTCTCAGCCGCGCCAACGGTGGGCACGAATCAGCCCTACGAGCGGCTCTCCGTCTGGCCAACTCCCGGCCTCCGAGCATCCGAGCACGCCTTCCATCGATCGCACGTCGTGCGCTCCGCGTGCACGGTGCGTGTCGAGATTGGGACCGGAGACCCTGCTGTGCTCGTCCTCAGTCCGGGCTTCCCGAGCGACCCTGAGATGGCTCTCGCGGGGTGCGCGTAAGCGCCGCGGTGCGCGCTCGAGGGTGCCCCGCATCAAGATCGCTGCTCGTCTTGCAGGATGCTCGCGGAGGTGCGGGGGCCTCGTCCTGAAGACGTTGCTGCCGCCCGCCCACCTCGTTGTCTGAGCCCGTCCCTGATCCGGCCATCACCGGCCCGCGCCCGTGCCGACAATTGTGGGCACCAGATCAGCTCTACGAGGTGCTGTCCGTCGAACCAAGTCCCGGCGTTCGAGCCCGCCTTGCATCGATCGCAGATCGTACGCTCTGCGTGCGCACGGTGATGCTGGTGCTGGTCGCAATCGATGTCCCGCCACGCGCGGACCACGGACTAGCTGAACGATCGCGGCGAGCGTGAGGATGCGGAGCAGAAGAAGAGACCCGCGGGGGATGCGCGTGATCTGGGTACAGTCGGGTGGCTCCGGGTGGTCACCCACCCGGAGCTCCCTCAGATCCGGACATGCGCAACTCACGCATCAAATGTGGTCGAGCACATT
>DATFYN010000032.1:0-4467 GCA_035315025.1 Myxococcota bacterium | reverse complement strand
TGCGGCGTCGTCACGGGTGGCCTCGAGGTGTTCCCCGACGCCCGACCCGACGACGGCATCCTCGACGTGGCTGTGCTGTCCGCCCGGAGCCCGATCGAGTGGGCCTCGGTGCTCTGGCGGCTCGTGCGCGGCCTCCCGCAGCGGCGCAACCTCGTGGCGAGACACCGCGGTCGCACGGTCACCGTGCGCACCGCGACCCCCCGCCCGTACGAGCTGGACGGCGAGGACCGTCCCCCGGTCCTCGCCCTCGAGTTCACGGTGCGGCCCGGTGCCCTCCGGGTGCGCACCGGTACCCAGGACGATGGCGGTTCCGATCGTGGCCGAACCAGTGGCCGGATCCCTGCGCAGTACAAGCTGCAACACGTTTACACTGTTGGGGCGTCTGCGGACGCCTATTCGGGCTTGCGATGGTTCCCCCACGCTTACCCGAGAACGCACGCGGATTTGACGAGCGGCTAAGTGCTTGATTTCATGGTGGCCCAGGGCGGAATCGAACCGCCGACACTGCGATTTTGGGCAAGCCCTTCGCCATGGACGGCGCCACGCTCGATGCGCGCGCCATGGCAGATTACCTGCGTACGATCCAGACGAACTAGGCGCGCATGAACAGCCGCGTCCCTGAAGCCCCGCCGCTAAAGGGCAGCAACCCGTTTTGCCGATTTTAGCGGCATGCGGAAAAAGGTCCGGAATATTGAGGGTGTGACGCCGATCGGGTGGCTTCGACGAGCGCTGCCCGAGGTCGCGGTCTCCGGTCTCTCGGATCCGCATACCCGTGTACTGCGTGATCCCACTTTTTCCCGCGCGCTCAAGGGGTCGCTCCGGAAGTTGCGCGCCGAGTTGCTAGATCACTATCCACGCGACGAAGCCCACCTTCGTGCGGTCGACAGAATCGCAGCGGAGCTGGGGCTTCGGTCACGTCGTCGCCGGCGTTCACTGAAGGACAGGGTCGGCGGCGCCATTGACATCGATACTCCGCGGCCGGCGAGGGCGGGAGCCCTAGCGACGGTGCAAGATTTTGCGTGGGGTGATCCACTCGACGCAGTGCTGACCGCGATCGCGAGCGTCCCTCTGCGTACGGCTTGGGAATGGTTTCGGCAAGGGATGCAGTTGGCGAACACACTCAGTTCTCCAGAGCGTGGACGAGCCGCCACAGCCGCCGGCAGGTCTCTTGCCCAAGACACCGCCACTGCTCTCGCGAAGTTCAACAGCCAGGGCAGCTCCAATTGGGTTCTGGGAGCGCAGGTTGTAGCGGATCTCGAGAGCCGACTGGGTGCGCTTGCTCTGCGGGATACCCGGGAGAGCTGTGATCCCCTCACGCCACGGGATGTGGGTCAAGCAATCCTCGAGGCGATCGCCAGTCGCGCCGAGCGGCAGCTGGAGAGCTCTCAACTCGTTAGGCCCGCGGGCGGCGACCGAATGCAGGTGTTCCGGCGGATCGGCGACGAGAAATGCCCTCGCTGCGGCCACGATCCGGAATCATGCTTCGGAGCGTTCGCGGACGAGGACGCATGACACCCTCGGTGGTGGTAGGGCCGGCGAGCCCGATGCTCTTCCCGCCAATGGGCTGAAGCCAATCCGGGCGAGACTCACCACCTGTTCTTGGATGCGTGTCGAGCGACCGCAGATTCGGGCACGATGAGGGGGCGTCGCTCAGGCCCAACCGTTCGGTCGCGCAGTCGGAGGCCCTGGCACCTACCTTCTCGGCTCGTGCCCACAATCAGCGCCGGCCTTCTTCTCTATCGATACACCGTGAGCGGGTTGGAGGTACTACTGGTCCACCCCGGGGGACCGTTTTGGAAGCACAAGGATCTCGGCGCTTGGTCCATTCCGAAAGGAGAAACCACCGAAGGCGAGGACCTACTCGCCGCGGCACAGCGCGAATTTCGCGAGGAGACGGGCTTCAGCACGGAGGGCCCCGCGATTCCTTTGGGCCAAGTTCGCCAATCTGGTGGCAAGATCGTGCATGCCTGGGCGATCAGTGGCGACGTCGATCCGAGACAGCTGCGCAGCAATACCTTCGAGATTGAATGGCCTCGCGGCTCAAGGCAGACTCGGCGGTTCCCCGAAGTGGACAAGGCCGGGTGGTTCAACTTGGCCGAGGCGCGCCGACGCATTCTATCTGCCCAGGTAGCCTTCTTAGACGTGCTGGCCGCCGAGCTGAAGGCTGCGATCTAAGAATAATCATTGCCGTACCGCGGCGTCTTCCCGTGCCCCAGGCCGTCCGCCTCTTCCGTAACCCGACCCATTTTTCTACACTTTGAGGCCCGGGACAAAACGGACTCGATCAGTCCCGCAATGCTGGTCGAAGAGAAATGGAGGATGCGATGACTTCATGAAACTTCGTCTGTCGTTCAGCGGGTGCGCGTCGTCGTTTTCGAAGGCGCAGCCAGAGCAGGGGCGGAAGCAGGAACGCGATCTCACCGCCCATGCCGCACCCCGAGGCGGTTGAAGCGTACGCCGAGAGCGGGCAGCTAGAGTAGAAGCGCCGGTCGTCCACTTCAAAGGCAGTGCTGTTAGGCTGTTCTCCTGGCTTGTCTCGCTTACACACCCGCCGGTTCCATCTCGGAATCCGAGCGCCCCACTTTGTGTTCCGAGAACCGCAATCCAATAGGGAGTTCCCTTGTCCACTGGCCAGAACGACAGTGGAATGACGTTCCAGCCGGGGGCCACGAGGTTTATCGTACTCCCTTGGGAAATCAGCGCTCCGGGATGGCCGGCGGAATCGGCATACAGGCCAGCAACCAGTTTCGTTGCAGTCGATGATGCGTCGAGGTAGATGTGAAGCGCCGTCACCGCACCGCTTGCAGTGACTGTCGTTTGGAATGCCTCCGCCACACCGGTGGGATCCCCGTCCACTTGGCTCTCAATCGCCTGATCGCCCAAAATTACGCCAGGAACCAGTGAAAACGCCCGGATGGTACCGCCATCCGAATTGGCGAAGCCATCCCACGAGCCCACATACAGGTTTCCAGATGCGACCATCGGAGCCACAAAGGTGGCGCCACCGGTAATCGCGCCGCGGCTATCCCATAGCACAGTACCCGTTGCTGCATCATAGGCGTGTACCGCACCACCGTTGGCAGTGCCCACAAACACCACTCCTCCGGCCACCGTCGGTGAAGAGGGTGGCTGATTAGGGTCAACCACTGGTAACGGAACGCTCCACGAAACCCCCAGGTCACAGGCGGGGGCAGGATTTACCGTCAGGCCGACGACGCCTGCATTAATCCCGTTGATGCCGGGACCTGCGTCAGTCACGAAGAGCATATTACTCTCAGGCCAGAATGCCGGTACACCGATCAATCCGCCGACACCCGGTCCATCGTAGGCATTGTTGAGCGCCAGGCGTTGGATCGGGAGCGCACTCGCGGCTAAATCGTCGGCCGTCATCACATACAAATGACCATCCTTGTTCACGGCGGCAACCAAAGGCGGACAACCGGTTGGTTGGAATAGAATCGGTATAGCACCAAAATCCGAGTCACAGGCACCGGGGGCTCCTACGCACGGTGACGGGTGCGTCGGCTCAAAGGAGCCAAGCGGCATATTGAGACCCGTTTTCGGGTCTAGCATGATCAGGTTCCGGGGGTAGGACAATCATGCGGCCGGCATACGGAGTGTAACTCTCCGACGAATCGGCCCCCGTTGCCGCATAGACACGTCCAGTTGCTGGATCGACGGAGACCCCCCCGTACCCCAAATGCCTCCCCCTCCGTTGGGTGCGGGCACGCTCGGTACAACCACGAAGGTGGCGACTACAGAGGGTGTCGCTCCAGAAACATCGACCTGAAAGATGCGCCCGCGCCAGGGAGCTGTGTCATTGCCATCACTGGCCGTTGCGATGTAGAGATTCCCTCCAATCAAGTTCAGTCCACCCAACACCCTGTTCGTAGTCTGATTGGATGTAATAACCGGCAGCGGAGAACTTAGGTCGCTGCCATCGGCCAGTGACAACGTCCGTAGCTGTCCGTCCTGCGACACCGCGAAAACGCGCCCTCCTGTCCGGTCAATCACCGGCGAGCCATTGATGCCAAACCCGCCGGGTACCGCTCCAGTTCCATCAGACGGCCCAAAGTTCCGCTGCCAGATTTGCTTCCCACTGCTTGCAAGCAGCGCGTAGATCGAGTTTCCTGCGGTTGCAGCAATGATTACGGCGCGAGTCTGTCCCCCAGCTAGCGGAACTGCGTTCACAAACAGGGGCTAGGAGAGTGACTCAAGACTCAGATCGGAGCATCACGGATGCCCTCATTTCCTTTCGCGAACCCCGGGATCGCGCGACCAAACGCGGCAATCCGTGAGTGCCTTCCGAGTCTTGGGTCGGTCTCCTAGCCCCAATCCGACAATAAATCGTCGCATCTCGGTGGCAATGACCGGGATGGAGGCGGAGTCTGGTGTCAGGCAGCGCGTGCGAGACGGCGCTCGATCTGCTCGATGCGGCGCCGTGTAGCCTGGGACACGGCAAAGCGC
>DATFYN010000031.1:0-4000 GCA_035315025.1 Myxococcota bacterium | reverse complement strand
TTCGTCGAGCTCGACGAACCGCTGTACCTTCTCTCCTTTTTTTGGCTGATGATTTCGGGTCCCGGCGTAGTGAGCCTCGACTTTTTTTTGGCGCGGACCATCGGGATTCGAGACTGGGCGTGGAGCTCGGGACCCAAGGTGCAGGGTCACGGAGCGCAGGCGAGTGGCCTTGAGTAGCGCGGTCCGGCGGGTCCTCGGCTGAGGAAACCGCGGCTGCCGGCGGAGGGGGACTTTTGCAGCGGCGCAACTCGAAATAACGAGGGGGATGCGCCTCCGGCCCTTCGTCATCGATCTCGGCCGTGATGGCCGTTGGTGCTCGGGCTGCGGCTACGAGCCCGGGTTGCAGCCGTCTCGCATCCGCCGCCTTTGGGCGTAATTACTTGACCTTTACGACTCCGGGCAGCTTCCACGTGCCTTCACCGGGGGGAAGGATCGAGGGCGGCGTAGTCCTTGAAGTCGAATGCTTGCCCGGGCCGATGCCGATGCGCGCGAGCTTGGCGCGGATCTCCATTTCCGCGGGCGTCGCGGGTGCAAACTGCAGCGCGAAGTCGAGGTACTCGAACAGCCCGGTCTTCACGAGCTCCTTGTCGATCTTCGGAAAGTTCACTGCGGGAGCCGCGGGCGGCGCAGGCTTCTTCAGGTAGGCCGACAGGGTTCGCGCAAGTGCCGAGCGGTGAAGCTCCCCAGCACGCCCTGCGCGCCAAGCAGTCGTTCATCCGCGTGGTGCAGAACCACTCCCGGACGGTCCGGTTGCCTTCTCACCTCTACGACCTCCTGCTGCGCTACGAGCGCGCCAATCGCCGGCTCTCAGGCGTGCTCGGCCGGCAGCCCTCGACAAGCGAAATGTGCGAGACCCTGAAGATCGATGAGGACGAGATGGATAAGCTGCGGGAAGTGCGGCAGCAGCCACTCTCCCTCGAGACACTCATTCCGGGCGCGGAGTCCAAACGCGTGAAGGACGTCCTGTCGGACCCAGGCTCTGCGAGCTCGAGTCCTTCGGAGGACGCGAGCAAGCTGCAGCGCCACCTTGAGCAGCTCCTCGAAGCCCTTGACGCGCGCGAGCGAAGGTCCTTATCTGGCGCTTTGGTCTTGGCGGCGAAGAGGACCACACGCTCCAGGAGATCGGCGAGGCGCTCGGGATCTCACGCGAGCGGGTCCGCCAGATCGAGGCCGAAGCGCTCTCCAAGCTCCGGCCGAAAGTGTCTTCGCTCGGGCTCCGCATCGTGCTCGAGGGCCCCGACCGGACACTCGCACCGGTCGGTGCGCGCTACAGCACGGCCGTCTGAGCCCGGCGACATCGGTATCGGGTTGGTGACACTCAAGCTTTTTGCCGCCGTCGGGGTGGGTCTTGCGCTGCCGATCCCCGGCCGGGCGGGCTATGCTCCCACCGCCGCGCAGGCGCCGGAGGTGCTGCTTACGCTACGCGCTCTGTACGCGCTCGTGCCTTGCAACCTCCCGGGCTCTGCCATTGCGCGGACCGATCCCATCGAGCGCGCCCGTCTTATCGCCGGCGCAACCTCGTGAGCGGGGCACCCTCTAGAGAGAGAGCACGCCACTGGGCCCGGCGGGCCGCGACGATCCCGACCGCGTCTTGCGCCTTCGTGCTGGTCGTAGCGCTACTCCCGCTCGCACTTCCGATCGCAGCCGTTTACGACACGCTACGCGGAACGCGATTCATTGTCGCGCGGAGCCTTCTTCTCCTTGCGTGGTTTTTGACCTGCGAGGTCTGGGGATTGGCTGCAGCCGGCCTTCTCTTTCTGGGTCAGGCAACGATCGCGAGGCACGATCGCCTACGAGCGGATCGCTGGTTTTACGCTCTTGAGTCGCTCTGGGCAGGAGCCCTCTTCCGCGGCGCCGAGCGCATTTTCGGCTTCCGCGTCGTTGTCGAGCCGGGGAGCGACACCGGGATGGGTCCCATGATCGTGTTTGCCAGGCACGCGAGTATGGGCGATACGCTCCTTCCCCTGCTCCTCTTGGGGGCCCGCGGCCTGCGCATGCGCTACGTGATGAAGCAGGAGCTGCGCCTCGATCCCTGCCTTGACGTCGTCGGCCACCGCCTTCCAAACACCTTCGTGCGACGGAACTCGGGCGATGCCGCGCCGGAGATCGCGGCGGTGGTTCGCCTGCTGAGTGGGCTCTCGGCGCGAGACGCCGTCGTGATCTTTCCTGAAGGGACGCGCTTCACTCCGGAAAAGCGCACGCATGTGCTCGCTCGGATCGAGGCCTCGGGGAACGAAGACGCGGCACGCCAGGCCCGCGCACTAAAGCACGTCCTCCCGCCACGACCCGGCGGAGCGCTCGGGCTCCTCGAGGCCAATCCGGGTGCGGACGTCCTCTTCTTCGCGCATGCCGGCTTTGACGGCATCGCGACCATCTTTGACCTGTGGGCGGGAAGACTCGTCGGAGCGACCATCCGTGTCTTCACCTGGCGCGTCCCCTTCGCGGAGATTCCGAAGGATCGGGAGGGTCGCCTTCTGTGGCTCGCCCAAAACTGGCAGCGGGTCGATGCCTGGGTCGGAGAACACCGCGCACACCAGGAAGCTTGATGCAGGCGTTTTTTTCCGCCTTGCCTCTCACGCTCGGATCCCTGGCGCTCCTCTTCCTCGCCGTCTGGGTACTTTCGGTGGTGCGGCGGGACGCGAGTGTCGTCGACGTACTCTGGGGTCTCGGTTTCGCCTTCGTGGCGCTCGTGGCCTATGGGGCTTGCGACGCTCCGACTTCGCGCGCTCGCCTCGTGCTCGCGCTCACTGTTCTTTGGGGCGCGCGCCTCGCGCTCTACCTCACCTGGCGGAACTCCGGAGAGGGGGAGGACTTCCGGTATGGCGCGATGCGCAGGCGCCACGGAGGCCGCTTCGCGTGGGTGAGCCTCTACACGGTATTCGGGCTGCAGGCCGCTTTGTGCTGGGTGATCTCGCTTCCCGTCCAGGCAGCGATCGCTTCTCCCACCCCCGCGGCTTTGGATCTTCTGGACGCGCTCGGTGTCGTCCTCTTCGGTGTGGGCTTCTTCTTCGAAAGCGTGGGCGACCTTCAGCTTGCGCGCTTCAAAGCCGACCCTATGAATCGAGGCAAGGTGATGGACCGCGGACTTTGGGCGTGGACGCGCCACCCCAACTACTTCGGCGACACCTTGGTGTGGTGGGGGCTCTTCATGCTTGCGCTCGCGACGCCGGTCGGCATCTTCACGCTCCCGGCCCCGCTCCTCCTGACCTTCCTCTTGCTCCGCGTCTCGGGCGTTCCTCTCCTCGAGCGATCGCTCGTGAAAAGGCGTCCTGAGTACAAGGAATACATGGAGCGGACGAGCGCGTTCTTGCCCCGCCCGCCGCGCCGACGGGCCGCCCACCGAAGCGGCTAGCCTCTCAGGGCCGCACGAGGAGCTTTTCGAGCTCCGGCCAGTCGATCGCAGTCTGGGCGGCGAACGCTTGCAGGAGGAGCTCCCGGTCGGCTGCGTCCTCTTGCTTGCGGAAGGTGTGGACCGCCTTGCCGAGGAGATCGGCGGGAGGCGAGGGCGGCGCCTCCATCTTCAGCCCGCCTTCCTCGTGCTCGAGGCCTACCAGATCCAACCATTCGAGGAGGAGGGGCTTCCGACACTGCAGGAAGTACACCGCGAGAAGCTCTTCCGCGACGTCGCTTGCAGCGACACGTGCAAGCGTGCGCCGTACGGCGTCGGCGCGCTTCTCGAAGGGCTGTCGCATCAAAAAGACGGGACGCGCGCGCAGCGCCGCGCTGGCCAGGGCCACGGCCTGGGCGAAGGCCGCAGGGGCGACCTCTGAGATCGCCTTTAGCACCTCGCGGGCGCGCTCCGGCGGTAACGTTGCGAAGACCTGGTAGGACCGCATGGCGGCGTGTTTAGCACCGCGCGGCTGAGGCGTCGCCCTTCTCGGCACGTTCGGGCGGTCGCTCCGGGAGCCCGGCGCCGCCGACCACCGCGCGCAAGCCGCGGTCGTAGGTAAAGAAGTTCCACGTCCAGTTGAGGAGGACCGATGCGCGGTTGCGGAATCCC
>DATFYN010000030.1:0-2810 GCA_035315025.1 Myxococcota bacterium | reverse complement strand
CGAAGAAGACGGGTGGCCAGGTGCTCGCCATCCCGCACAACGGCAACATGAGCAATGGCTTCATGTATACGGCGGAGACCTTCGGCGGAAAACCCATGGACCGGGCCTACGCCGAGGCGCGCGCCAGCCACGAGCCACTCTTAGAGGCGACGCAGATCAAGGGGGACAGCGAGACCCATCCCTACCTCTCGCCCACCGACGAATTCGCCAATTTTGAGCGATGGGACCTCGATTTCGGTAAGCAGAAGAAGGCGGAGAATGACGTGCTCCATGGCAACTACGTCCGCTCGGCGCTCAAGCTGGGCCTGGAGCTGGACGCCAAACTCGGAGCCAACCCCTACCAGTCCGGCCTGATTGGGGGCAGCGATGCCCATGTGGGCGTGGTCACCACGAGGGAAGACAACTTCTTCGGTGAGTTTGCCAACGGATTGCCGTCGCCGGACCGTTGGAAAACCCCGCTGCTCGCGGGTAAGGACGGCAAGCCCTTGATCTCGGTCTGGAATGAACAAGCGGCGGGCCTGGGCGGCGTGTGGGCGCGCGAGAACACCCGCGAGGGGATCTGGGACGCGCTCAAGCGCAAGGAAGTCTACGCCACCACGGGTGACCGGCCGATCGTGCGCGTGTTCGCGGGCTGGGACTTCGTGCCGGCGGATCGCGATCGCCCCGAGCCCGACTTTGCGGCGAACGGCTACGCCCATGGCGTGCCCATGGGCGGTAGTCTCAGCAAGGCGCCGGCCGGCAAGCGACCCGTTTTCATGGTCTACGCGCTGCGCGATCCAGACGGCCCTAACCTCGACCGCATCCAGGTCATCAAGGGTTGGCTCGGCAAGGACGGCAAGACGCAAGAGCGCATCTTCGACGTGGCGGTCTCCGGCGGGCGCAAGATCGGCCCGGATGGTCGCTGCAAGACCTTAGTCGGCAGCACCGTGGACGTGGCGAACGCGACCTACACCAACACCATCGGTGCCACGACGCTGTCGGCCTACTGGAAGGACCCGGCGTTCGACGCTGCGCAGCGCGCGTTCTACTACGTGCGCGTGATTCAGATCCCGTCGCCGCGCTGGACCGCTTATGACCAGAAGCGTTTCGGCATCAAGATGGCCGACTACGTTCCGATGACGGTCACCGACCGCGCCTATACCTCGCCGGTCTGGTACACACCGTAGATTCAACAGGCAGAAACTCGACATGGAAGAACTGAACCAACCCTTGCGTGCATCTGCCCTGGTCATGAAACTTGTGGGTTGGGGAATCATCGTCGGGGGACCCGTCGCGGCCCTCGCCTATGCGCCCGGCTTCTTCTGGGGGGAGCTGCCGCCGGGATTCCCGCTTTTGGGCCCGGCGCATCCCCCGTCGCCCTATGCCGGCGCACATCCCTACATATTCATGCTCTTTGCGCTTTACCTGGCGTGGGCGATTCTGCTGGTTCGCGGCGCGAAGGATCCCAAGGCTGCGGCGTCGCTGTTCGACTGGGGCATTCTCGCCAATGTATTGCACGGGTCGCTGATGGCGATCCAGGCCTTCACCTACCCGAATGAGCATGCGCACATGTGGGCCGATATCCCGCTCCTTTTTGCCATCAGCGCGGTGATGTGGCTCTGGCATCCGAATCGAAAGATCTCCTACGGCGTGGACAAATGAGCGGCTCTCACGATTGCGACGTGATCGTCGTCGGCAGCGGCTACGGCGGGGCCACCGCAGCGGCGGTCCTGGCACGTGCGGGTCTGCGGGTGGGAATCCTGGAGCGGGGAACCTGGTGGGGCGCATTCGGGGGCCACCGCCCGCTCCCCGAGACCCTGCCGCAGGTCGTGCGGGCGCTCGAAGGGTTGAATCTCTCCGTCCTCGGACGCAGCGTCCGCATCCCTCTCTCTCGCCGAGGACTCCTCGAGGTTCATCTCCACGGTTCCACTCTGATGATGAACGCCGTGGCAGTGGGCGGCACGTCCCTGGTGAACAGCGCGCTGATGCAACGTCCCGCAGGCGCCTTCTTCGACGCACTGCCTGCGGAGCTGACTGAGGCCGAGCTCGAGCCGCGCTACCGGGCCATCGAAGAAGCCCTGGCGGTCACGCCGAGTCCGGCCGACGAGAGGAACCGCCAGGTCCTCGCGGCGCTCGCGGACGACCGGAAGTGGAAGCTCACACGGGCTCCGCAGGCAATCCGCTGGGAGAGCGACGATCCGTCGCGGCCCGCGTGCATCCGTTGCAACCGCTGCGTGGTCGGCTGCAACGTCGGCGCCAAGCAAAGCCTCGATCTGACCCTCATCCCGCGCGCGCTCGACGCCGGAGCGACGCTGAGGGATCTCTGCGCGGTGCAAACCGTCGAGCCGATCGAGGGGGGCTACGCGGTCCGGTTTCGCAACGCGCGCACGCGACACGCCGAGGTCTGGCGGGCGCCGCGCGTGGTTCTCGCGGCGGGCACGCTCAACACGCTGAAGATCTTGTTCCGATCGAGTGTCGCCGGCGGCCTCGGGAAGGTCGGCCGGCTCGGCCAGGACGCTTCGCTGGGGGCTGATACGATCGCCTGGTACCGCGTCCCTCGCGACGTCACACCGTCCGCGATCGACGGCCACTGCGTGGACTCGATGCTCCACGTGCCCGACTCCGGGGGCGATCGCGAGTTCACCTTCGGGATGCTCACGCCTCCGATCTTCCCTCGAAGCTCGCTGCTGCGCCGCGCGCAGGGACGGCGAACGCTGTCGCTGGTCGGATTCGGACGGGACGCGATGGACGGGCGCGTGGTCTGGAATGGTCGGGGCATTCAGTTGCACCACAAAGCGCAGGACGTGATCGGCAGGATCCTGGCCTCGATG
>DATFYN010000029.1:0-16821 GCA_035315025.1 Myxococcota bacterium | reverse complement strand
TTGGCGCGCCGCTCCGGCGAGAAGAAAGGGTCGCCAAGCCGGCTCCACACGAGCGCGGCACCGATGCGCACGAAGCAAAACCCAAGACGCACGGTCGGCTCGATCCCCAGCACCCGGAGCTTGAAACGGAATCCGCCTTCGTGTCGTCGAACCCTCGGGAGTGCCCGAGCGCCGAGCGCAGGCGAAGACGGGGCGGGGATCGAGTCCAGCGTCCTTCTCCTTGACAACGAGCGGAGCCCTAGTTTAGAGAGGGATCGCCGTTTCCCAAGGGAAGGCGCGCTGTCCCAAATCGCCCAGACCGTCGTGCCGGCGGACAAAGCGCCCATGCATGCTTGGATGGTCCCGTTCGGTTGGAAACGCTCGGCTCGTCAGGCGCATGCCTTGGCGAAGGCCTGAACCGCAAGGAGGAGTCCTTTCATGTTCTCGTTCGCCAGGAGGCATCTCTGTACGATCGCCGCGAGCGCACTTGCAGCGTTCGCGATCGCAGCGCCGGCGGCGGCCCAGAAAAAAGCCGAGGACACGGGTGTCGTGGGGCCCTCCTTCAAGGAAGGCGACGTCATCACTTTCGACAAGGTCGACTCGCTCAAGCCCTTCCTCCCCCCGGAGTTCTGGAACAACCGCGACTTCTTCTTCTATGAAGGGATGAAGCTCGAGATCGGTCCCTCCTTCCGAGACTACACGCCGGCGGTCGAATACCAGGAGGCCACAAAGAAGTTCGCGGGTCAGTCCAAGATCGGCCCCGACGGCAGCCTCGAGAACTACACGGCCGGCCAGCCGTTCCCGATTGATCAGATCGACTGCAAGGGGGATCCCCAGGCGGGCGTGAAGATCATGTGGGACTTTGACTACCAATGGAGAGGCGACGGTTCGCAGGCCAGCTACTTCTACTCCTACTGGGACCGCGGCGAGCAGCTCCCGCTCTACTACGAGGGGACTTCGAAGATTATCCAGCTCTCCCACCGCGTGGAGAAGGAATATCTCGACGATCAGGGGGGGGATCTCTTCCGCGACGAGAAGCGAAAGAACGCATTCGGCGTCGAGGTGAGTGCCCCCTTCGACGCGCGTGGGATCGCGCTCATGACCTACCGCTATAAGTCCTCCGATGGGCCCCGCGACCAGGCGAAGAACGACGACACCTGGGTGTACGTGCCGACGCTGCGGCGGGTTCGCCGCATTTCGACGGCCCAGCGCACGGACTCGGTCTCTGGCACCGACTTCACCTTCGACGATCTGGAGAGCTTTGCGGGCATCGTGCCCCAGTACGATTGGACCTGTCTCGGCGAGCAGGACATCATCGCGCCGATGAACTCCAAGGTGAAAGCGTACCCGTACTCGAAGGATCACAACTTCGGACCCTACGGGCTCTCGTACGCCGATGACCGCTGGGAGCTGCGGCACGTGATCAAGGTGCGGATGAAGCCCAAGAATAAAGATCATCCCTACCACCACAAGGACATCTACATCGATAAGCAGGCCATGGAAGCGGTGTACTCCTTCGCCTACGACCAGAAGGAGGAGCTGTGGAAGATCATCTGGCACAACCACCGCTGGAGTGAGGACGATCCGACCTGGTACCCGGGCTGGGAGGGCATTGCGAAGCCCCGCGACAACCGTGACGTCTCCGACACCATCGTGAACGTCCAGACCGGGACGGGAAACCGGATCGAGTTCTGGGACAGCAACGGCGTGCCCTACAACAGCAAGGGGAAGGTTCGCCGCTACATCGACGTCGGCCGCCTCACCATGGGGCGCTAACCGGACGCCGCTTTCGAAGCGGGGGCGGGCCCGAGCGCGGGGTCCCGCCCCCGCCCCTTGCTCTGCGGAATCCTCGACAGGAGTCGTTCATGCCCGCCGCTTTCCAACGCATCGTGGGCGCATGCGCCCTCGCCCTCTTCACCCTGGCCTGCCATGACATCCGGGTGACGCCCATGGCCAAGCCGGGCGAGATCGGGATCTACGACGATCTCTTTTCTGTCGCGGTGGTGAACGACAAGATGATCATCGCCGTCGGCTACTACGGTGCGATCTACCGCAGCCGGGATGCGGGCGCGACCTGGGAGAGGCGGGACAGCGGGACGCTCAAGTCCCTCTACGGCGTCTCCATGGCGGACGAAAAGCGGGGCTGGGCCGTCGGCCAGGGGGGACTCATCCTCCATACGCAGGATGGGGGCGACACGTGGCAGATTCAGCCCAACCTGAAAGAGACCGAAGGCTCGCAGCTCTTCAGCGTCGAGGCCCTCGACGGGGAAACCGCATGGGCGGTGGGGGAGTGGGGCTCGCGCATCTTCACCGATGACGGCGGCAAGACGTGGCAGGACTTCTCCCTCCTCATCACCGAGACCCATCCGCAGTTCGTGTGGCTTCCGCCGCTCGACCAAGACCGCGTCCGTCGCGGAGAAAAGGTCTACGAGGACGTGAGCCTCAACGATGTGAACTGCCTTCCCCCGAAGAACCAGCACTGCTGGATCGCAGGCGAGTTCGGCTACACGTTCTACTCCGACACGGGCGGCCTCAAATGGGAGCGCGGCGCGATCGTCGGCGACATCCAGCCCGAGCCTGTCGTGCTGGACTACAACGTGACCCGCCTCAAGCCTGAAGACATCGAAAAGCTCAAGGAGTTTGCCAAGCGGATCGAACCCGAGACGCATCTCAACGTCGAGATCGAGCCCCGGGCGAACGAGAAGGAAATCACGAACTTCATCAAGGGAACCGATCCCACACCGCTCTTTGAAATTCTCGACGCGCGCCTTTCCGCGGTGCGTAGCGTGATCGAGGACGCAGGGATTCTCTCGGACCGCATCCGGGTGCGAGGCACGCCGCCGTGGGACTACGAGGACTTCCAGAAGGATGATCCTCAGTTCCTGAAGCGTTACCTCGACGGGCGCAAGGCCGCGCAGCCGGGTGTCGACGTCCGGGTCGCGCAGAACCCGTATCTGTTCACGGTACGCTTCGAGGACGAGCAGCACGGCGTGATCTCCGCGTTGGGCGGCCTCATCCTCACCTCGAGCGACGGCGGAAAGACCTGGGGCTATCAGAAGACCGCCCGGCGGCAGGCGCTCTTCTCGGTCGGGGTGGACGGCCAGCGCGCTGTCGCGGTCGGCGAGAAGGGCTTCATTCAGGTTTCGAACGATTTCGGCGCCACCTGGCAGACGCCGAAGGAAGGCTTTCCGTCGATTTTCACCTTTATGCGCGACGTCGACTTCTCTCCGAGCGGGAGCTTGGGCGTGATCGTCGGGCAGACCGGTCTTGTCCTAAAGAGTGAGGATAAGGGTGTCACCTGGACGCAGGTCCTGCCGCCGCCCAACAAGCAAGTCTCCGCGTCGATGTAGCCGCGCCGCGAGCGCGCCGGACTAGCGGCGCTTTTCCTCGGCCTCTCGCAGCTCGACGCGGCGGATCTTTCCGCTCACCGTCTTGGGCAGCGCGTCCACGAACTCGATGGCCCGCGGATACTTGTACGGCGCCGTCACCGCCTTCACGTGGTCCTGAAGACCCCGCACGAGCTCGGCGCTCCTCGCCACTCCGGGGCGAAGCACCACGAACGCCTTCACGATCGCGCCGCGCACCGGGTCGGGCGCCGCCACCGCCGCCGCCTCCAAGACGTCCGGGTGCTCCACGAGGGCGCTCTCCACCTCGAACGGGCCGATCCGATAGCCGGCGGAGATGATCACGTCGTCCGCACGGCCGACGAACCAGAAAAAGCCGTCGGCGTCGCGATAGGCGCGATCGCCCGTCACGTACCACTCGCCGCGCCGGCAGGCCGCACTGGCCCGCTCGTCTTTCCAGTAGCCACGAAAGAGGCTCGGCGGATCGCCCGCGATGGCGACATCGCCCACTTCGCCGGGGGGGAGCGGATGACCCTCTTCGCCAATCACGTCGACGCGGTGGCCGGGCATCGGCAGGCCCATCGATCCCGGCCGCACCGGCATGCCCGGGAAGTTTCCGATCAGCAAGATGGTCTCGGTCTGCCCGAAGCCGTCGCGGATCGTGGTTCCCGTGGCTTCGTGCCAGGCCCGGATGACCTCGGGGTTGAGAGGTTCGCCGGCCGACACGACTTCGCGTAACCGTTCGAAGCGGAAATCGTGAAGGTCCTCTTTCACGAGCAAGCGAAACTCGGTGGGCGGAGCGCAGAACACCTGCGCTCCGATGCTCTCGAGGAGTCGAAGCTCGGTGCGCGGCTCAAAACGCCCGTGGTAGAGGAAAACCTCCGCGCCGACGCTCCAGGGCCCGAAGAGCACGCTATAGGCAGCCTTCGCCCAGCCCGTGTCGCTCGTCGTCCAGAGGCGATCGCTGCCGCGCAGACCCAGCCAATGGAGTGCCGTGTAGCGTTGGGCGTAGGTGTAGGCATGGGCGTGAAGAACGGCCTTCGGCGGGCCCGTCGTGCCCGAGGTGTAGTAGACGAGGGCGGGATCGGAGGCGCGGGTCGGCGCGGCGGGGGGATCGGTCGCGGGCTGCGCTGCGAGGGCGGCGCCAAGATCTTCCCAACCGCGGGGTGCCCTGCCCGCACCCTCCTCCGGGAGTGCCAACCAGTGGCGGACGCTCGTTAGCTGGCTTCGCACCGCGTCCACCGCGCTCGCCTGCTCGGCGGTGGTGACGATGGTGACCGCCCCACTGTGGCCGACCCGGTACACGATGTCCTTCGGCCGCAGGGTCGTTGAGCTCGGGATCACGAGCCCTCCCGCCTTGAGCGCACCCACGACCACGAGCTGCCACTCCGGGACTCGGGGGAGCATCACGAGCACCGGCTCGCCGGCGCGCACGCCAAGGCTGGAGAGGAGGTGCGCCACGCGATTCGATCCCGCGCGCACGTCGCCAAAGCCAAGCCGCCGTTCCGCCCCTTCGGCGTCGCGCCAGAGCAGGGCAGGGCGCGCCGGATCCGCCGCAAAACGGTCGACGACGTCTCGGCCGAAGTTGAAGGGGTCGGGCACGGACCAACGGAAGGCATCCCGCTCGCGACGCCAACGGTCCAGGGCCTCCGAGAACTCCGTCATGGGCACCCCTCCACGGCTATCCTAGCGGCGCGGAGGGCCGCCCCCTCAAGTCGGAAAGGCGAGGCGCCGATACCGATCGAGATGGGGTCTGCCTGCCTCTCAGGCGGCAGATGGGCCACGCTGCGGCGAGGAAGCGATGACCGACCAGCCGAGCAAGCCCGCGCGAGTCGTAGTCGTCGACGACAGTCGGCTGGAGCGGGAGCTCGTGCACGACGCGCTGTCCTCGTTTACCTGCGTCGAGACCTGCGCCTGTGCCGAGGATGCGCTCGAGGCGCTGCGCCGCGAGCCCGCAGACCTTGTGATTTCCGACCTCAACATGCCCGGACTCTCGGGCATCGAGCTCCTGACGCGCGTGCGACGCGAGTACCCAGGCCTCGATTTTGTGGTGTTGACCGGCAGCGCCACCGTGGAGAGCGCGATCGAAGCCCTCCGTATGGGTGCGAACGACTTCCTGCGCAAGCCGGTCCAAAAGGAGGAGCTCGCACTCGTCGCGGAGCGCACGCTGGCAAGGCGCCGCCTCTTGGCCGAAAACGCGAGGATGCGCGACGAGCTCGCCACGGTCGAGGCCTGCCGCGCGCTCACCCCTTGCCTTGAGGCCGGTGAGGTCTACGCGGTCGGCCTCGACCTCTTGCTGCGAACGCTCTCGCGCTGGCGCGGCTTCGCGCTCTTCCACCGGGCCTCGATGTCGGTGTCCGATGCCGCCGCCTTCCGCGGCTTCTCCGAAACGGAAGCGAGCCGGATGCGCCAGACCCTCGTCCACGAGAAGCCTGTCAACCTCGAAGGGGTGAATCAGATCGAGATCTTGACCCGCGGCCCCGCGCACGATGCCCTGGGCGAGGCGGGCATCGCGACGCAGCGCGTCCTCGCCGTTCCGATTCGCGGGCGCGAGATCGAGGCGGGCGTTCTGTGGGTGCTGGAGGATGATCGTCCCTTCGACGAGAGCGAGCTCTCGCGGGCGCGGATCGTGGCCGGCCACGCTGAGCTCGCCCTGCACAATGCGGAGAGATACAACCGCGCGAAGGAGCGCGCGTTCATCGACGACGTGACCGAGGTCTACAACGCGCGCTACCTGCTTGCGGCGATGGACCACGAAATCCGCCGTGCCGAGCGCTACCACAGCGAGCTCTCCGTGCTGTTTCTCGACCTCGACCGCTTTAAGCTCGTGAACGACCGCCATGGCCACTTGATCGGCTCACGTGCGCTGCGCCAGCTCTCACAGGTCCTCGCCCAATGCGTCCGCCAGGTTGACACGCTGGCACGTTACGGCGGCGATGAGTTCACGATCGTGCTTGTGGATACCGGCTTTGAGACTGCGCTGCGCATCGCGGAGCGAATCCGGCGCACGGTGGAGGAGACCCTGTTCGACGGGGGGCGGGGCGGCTCTCTGCGGCTCACCGTGAGCTTGGGAGTCTCGACCTACCCCGCGCACGGAACGACCCGCGAGCAGCTGCTCGACCTCGCCGACAAGGCCATGTACCGCGCGAAATCCCTCGGCCGAAACCGCGTGTGCAGCGCTTCGGAGCTCTCCTCCTAAGGCACCAAGAGCCTTTGCGACAGCTCGCGCCGTTTGACACCTCGGCGCGGCGTCTGCTAAGCACGTGCTCGGTTTTGTTGAGGTTTTCCCTTGTCGGAAGGACCTGAGAGTGCGCGCGGGCCGGAGGGAGTGCCGGGCCTCGAGGGCATGGGCTCGCTCCGGCGTACCCATCCCTGTGGCGGCGTCGGTCCGGCGCTTGTAGGAAGTTGGGTCGTGGTCGCGGGCTGGGTGCACCGCCGGCGTGACCACGGCGGGGTGATCTTCGTCGACCTCCGTGACCGCGAAGGTCTTGTCCAGGTGGTCTTCAAGCCCGAGGTTGCACGCGTTGCCCACGAACGGGCAAGCCACGTGCGTTCGGAGTGGGTGGTGCTTGTGCGCGGCGTGGTCGAGCACCGCTCTCCCGAAACCGTGAACCCGAAGCTCGCGACCGGCGCGATCGAGATCACCGCGCACGAGCTCCGCATCTTGAACTCGGCGACCCCCCCGCCCTTTGCAATTGAGGAAGATTCGGGAGCGGAAGAGATGGTGCGGCTGCGCCACCGCATCCACGACCTGCGCCGTCCGCCTCTCCAGCGCGCGCTCCGCGTGCGGCACCTGGTCTCTCAGTCGGCACGTCGCACCCTCACGGATCTCGGGTTTTTCGAGATCGAAACGCCGATTCTCGCCAAGAGTACGCCCGAAGGCGCCCGAGACTTTCTGGTGCCGAGTCGCCTCCAGCCGGGCTCCTTCTATGCGCTTCCCCAGTCGCCGCAGATCCTGAAGCAGCTGCTCATGATCTCGGGCTTCGATCGCTACTTCCAGATCGCACGCTGCTTTCGCGACGAGGATCTGCGTGCCGACCGCCAGCTTGAGTTCACGCAGATCGACCTCGAGATGTCCTTCGTGGCGGTAGAGGACGTCCTTCCCGTGCTCGAAGAGCTGGTCGTGCGAGCCTGGCGCGAGGCAGGCGGAATCGAGCTTCCGCATCCCTTCCCACGCATGTCCTACGAAGAAGCGATGCGACGCTACGGCGTCGACAAACCGGATACGCGGGTATTGCTCGAGCTCGTGGACCTCACGCAAGTCTTTCGCGAGACGGAGCTTCGCGCGTTTCGCGCGGCGGTCGAGCAGCGTGGCATGGTGAAGTGCCTCCCCCTCCACGATGCGAGCGTCCTTTCGCGCGGGGAGATCGATCGGCTCGAAGCCTTTGTGAAAAAGGAGCTCGGCGGCAAAGGGCTGGCGTGGGTGCGCGTCGGCGAAGACGGGGCGTGGCAGTCGCCCATCGCGAAGTTTCTCTCGGAGCGCGAGCGCGCCGAGATCGTGCGCCGCACGGAGGCGCGGCCGGGCAGCGTCCTCTTCTTCGCCGCCGATGAACCCGCGAAAGCGAATGCCATCCTCGGTCGTTTGCGCCTTGACCTCGGCCGACAGCTCGGTCGCGTCGACGGACGCGCCTGGGCGCCTTTGCTCGTTCTCAACTTCCCCGTCTTCGAACGGGACGAAGAGGGCAGGCTCACCTACATGCACATGCCCTTCGTGGCTCCCGTGGAAGAAGATCTGCCCCTGCTCGAGACCGACCCCGAGCGCGTACGGGGAACCCACTATGACGTTGTCCTAAACGGTGTGGAGCTCGGGTCGGGGAGTCTTCGAAACCACCGCTCGGATGTGCAGCGCAGAATCTTCGAAATCCTCGGATACTCGAAGGCCGAGGCGGAGGAGCGCTTCGGATTCCTGCTGAACGCGCTCGACGCGGGCGCGCCACCCCACGGCGGCTTCGCCTTCGGCGTCGATCGCCTCGTGATGCTGCTTGCCGGCGCGGAGAGCCTGCGCGACGTGATCGCGTTTCCAAAGACGCAGCGCGGCCAAGACCTGCTGATCGACTCCCCCTCCGTGGTGAGCGCAGCGCAGCTGGATGAACTCTCCCTCCGCCTCGTCCCCCGGGAAGGCGAAGGCTGATGCGGCGTGCGAAGGCACGCGTCCCTCCGGCGGGGTCTGCGCGACAGGACGGTGGCGCGACACCCCGGTGAGACGCACCCTTACCACGCAGGTCCTCGTCGTCGGAGGCGGCATCAACGGTGCGGGGATCGCGCGCGACCTCGCCTTGCGCGGCGTGCGCGTCGCACTCGTCGAGAAAGGCGAACTCGGGGGGGGCACCTCCTGGGCCTCCTCCGGCATGATCCACGGGGGCCTTCGTTACCTGCAGAAAGATCCGCAGGTGACGCTCCACTCGTGCGTCGATTCCGGGAACATCCAGCGCATTGCTCCACACCTGATTTTCCGGATCCCCTTTCTCATGCCGGTTTTCCGGGACGATCCGATCGGCCCCGAGCTCGTCGAGATCGCCCTCGAGATGTACGACCGCTTTCAGCCGTTTAAGCGCGGCAAGCCCCACACCCGCCTCTCCCGCGAGCAGGCGCTGCGCCTTGAGCCCGCGCTCTCGCCGCAGCTCGAGTGCGCCTTCACCCTCGACGAGTGGGGCGTCGACGCGGCGCGTCTTTGCGCGGCCAATGCCCTCGACGCGGCAGATCGCGGCGCGCAGGTGCGCACCCACACGGAGGTGATTTCGCTCCTGCGAGACGCGGGGCGGGTCAGAGGCGCGCGGGTGCGGGATGGCATCACGGGCGAGGAGTGGGAGATCGAGGCCGAGCTCGTGATGAACGCGGCAGGTCCGTGGCTCCCGAAGGTCGCGCGCCTTGCGGGGCTCGAGGTGAAGCTCCGGCCGGGCAAAGGCGTCCACCTCGTCTTCGAGCGCCGGGTTTCGGATCTCGCGATCTACGCGACAGGGATCGACGGCCGCGACATGTTCACGTTTCCGCACGAACAGAACAGCATGGCGGGCACGACCGACGACGATTTCTACGGCGATCTTGACCGCATGGAGACCACCGAGGATGAGGTGGCGTACGTGCTGCAGGCCATGGAACGCTCGATCCCGAGCATCCGCCGCCACCGCGTCTGCCACGTGACCGCGGGCGTCCGTCCGACGCTCTTTGGCTTCGGCAGATACGAAGACGAACTCTCCCGGGACTATCAGGTGATCGACCACGGCGCGCGCGACGGTGTGCCGGGCCTCTTCACCATCGCCGGCGGAAAGCTTGCGGCCTATCGCCTGATGGCGGAGGACGCGACGGACCGGCTCTGCGCAAGGCTCGGCGTGCGCGAGCTTTGTCGCACGGCCCAGACGCCGCTCCCCGGCGGTGAGGCGCCGCTTGACGTGGCAGCGCTTTCGCGCCGATTTCGCGTAGGCTGGCCTGCGGCGCTGCGGCTTTTCTTTCGCCACGGCGCGCATGCGCCAAGAGTGCTCGAGCAAAGCGTGCCGACGCCCTTCGCCGAACCCGCGACGCCGGTACCGCGCATCGTGTGTGCGTGCGAGCCGGTGACCGACGCCGAGCTCGTGCACGCCGCGCTGCGCGAGGGCTTGCGGACGCTTACCGACTGTTCGCTGCGCCTTCGCCTGGGAATCGGCGCGTGCCAGGGGGCTTCGTGCGCGGCGGCGGCGGCGAGCGTCCTCGCCGAGGCCCTCGGCTGGAGCGCGGAGCAAACGGCGCACGAGCTCGCGACCTTCTTGGCCGAGCGCTGGCGTGTCGCCACCCCGGCCCTGGCCGGTGCGCAGATCGCCGCACTCGAGTTGCACCGTGCGGCAGACGTCGGCGCACGGGGCTTTACGCGCGGCGACCGCGCGGGTCGGGGAAGTGAGGACTCCCCGCGGCGAAGCGCGTCGTGGGAGACGGCGTGAGGGTCGTGGTGATCGGCAGTGGTCTTGCGGGAGCCGCCGCAGCTCTCGAGCTCGCTTCGCGCGAGATGAAGGTGACCCTGGTGTCGGCGGGAGTGGGGGCTACGGCGCTCTCCTTTGGGTCCCTCGACGTCGCCGTCCCCTCGCCTGAGGGGTCCGGTCTCCCACTCCGCGACGCCACAGCGACGCGCCTTTTGGCGCCCCGAGAGCGACTCGCCGCCTGCTTGCGCACGCGTCTCCGACACCCCTATGCGACGCTCTTCGGGCGTAGCGGCGGAGGGGCGGCCGAGTCGGCGGCCACCGATGCCGTGAAGAGCGCCGCCGCGTCCCTCGACCGCTGGCTTGCCCCTTCGGGCCTGCGCGTCGAAGGGGGTCTCGACGCGGCGCGTCTTCTCGCGAATGTGCACGGCGCCGTGCGCGCCTGCGACTTTGCCTTCACGGGGCCGGCCGAGGGTGACCTCCAGGGAGCCGCGGAGGTCGAAATCGCGGCCGTCACCGGACTCGCCCAGCATGACGCGCGTCCGCTGGCACGCGCCCTCGCCGCCGAGTTCGCCGCGATCGGACTTCCCCGCCCCTCGTTCCGCGTGGTCCCGCTCCCGCTTCCCGCAGGCTTTGTCGTGGACGGCGGCTCCCCGGCGCGTGTCGCCGCCCGAACCGACACGGAAGAGGGTCTGCGCGCGCTCGTCGCGGCGGTGGCAGCGAGACATCGTGACGAGACGCTGGGGCGCCGGGCGGAGGGCGAGCGCCGCCTGCTTCTCCTTCCCCCGATTCTCGGTTTCTCAGGCGTTCTGGCCAAGCTCACCCGCCTGCGCGAGGCCGCCGGGTGTCGTGTCGCAGAGTGCCTCGGTGCCCCGCCCGCAAGCCCGGCCGGCCTTCGCCTCGCGGGCGCCCTCGCTGCGGCGCTCTCGCGCGAGAGCGTGGTCGTGCGGCACGCACGGGTACGCACGCTCGAGCGGACGGGAAGGCAGCTTCGTGCCTTGCGCCTTCAGTCCCGCGAGGCCTCGTCCAACACAGAGGAGCGTCTAGAAGCGGAGGTCATCCTCCTCGCCTGCGGACGATTTCTGGGCGGCGGGCTCAGCGAGCACGAGGGCGGAGTGCATGAGACGCTGCTCGATCTTCCGCTGTATGACGAGGCGGGCGTACGGGTCGACGGGTCGGCGGCAAGCCGCCTCGTGCGCGCCTCGCCGGAGGGCCCGCAAAGGCTCTTTTCCTCGGGCGTGCGCACCGATTCGCGGTTGCGTCCGCTCGGCGCGGACGGCGAGCCTCTTTTCGAGAATCTCTTCGTGGCCGGCGATTTGATCGGTGGCTTCGACCCCTCCACGCAGCGGACGGGACTCGGTGTGGCGCTGCTCACGGGCCTGCGTGCGGCGTCCGAGATTGCACGACTCGCAGAACAGGAGAGCGCATGATTCGAGGCTACCGCGGCTTTCTCCGCGAGTTCTCGCGCACCGGCAGTGCGCGCGCTTTCTGGCTCCAGGTGCGGACAGGCGCCGCTCACATCCTTCGTACCGCTCAGCGCTCCCGCGGGAGGGATGCGGTCGCGCTTTTCCTCGAGAACTATCGGGAGGACGGCGTCCGGCTCCCCGACGCGGCGCGCGATGCGCTTCGCCTCGAGGCGCAGCGCTGCACGGCCTGCGGCCTGTGTACCGCGGAATGCGCCCGCGTGGGCGGTGCGCCACGCCTCGATCCCATGGACGTCGTGGCGGCGGCCTCCCGCCTCGCGATTGACATCGTGCGGCTTGCGCTGCCCGTGGCGGACGCGGCCTGCCTCGGCTGCGCAGCGTGCGAAGCCGTGTGCCCGGCGCACATCCCGATCGCAAGGGTAAAGGCGGACCTCGGCTCCCTTGGAGCGATGGCGCAGCCGGCCGGGATTCGATAAACGGGACCCACCATGCCGCAGACCGCCAGGCCGACGCCCCCGTCCGAGGGTGAGAAGATCGCGTTCCGGGGAGGGCGCCTCGTCGTCCCCGACCACGCCATCCTCCCCTATATCGAGGGCGACGGGACGGGGCCGGACATCTGGAAGGCCTCCGTGCGCGTATTCGATGGCGCGGTCCGAAAGGCCTACGCGGGCAAGCGCAAGATCGCATGGTTCGAAGTCCTGGCCGGGGAGAAGGCGTTTCGGGAGCAGGGCGAATGGCTCCCCGAGGCCACGCTCGACGCCTTTCGCGAATATCTCGTCGGGATCAAGGGCCCGCTCACCACGCCCGTCGGCGGCGGGATCCGCAGCCTGAACGTGGCGCTTCGCCAGCTCCTCGACCTCTATGTGTGCCTGCGACCCGTGCGCTGGTACCCCGGCGTGCCGAGCCCCGTGAAGCGGCCGCAGGACGTCGACATGGTGATCTTTCGCGAGAACTCCGAGGACATCTACGCGGGCATCGAGTGGCCGGCGGGATCCGCCGAGGCGAAGAAGCTGATCGAGTTTCTCCAAAAGGAGCTCGGGGTCAAGAAAATCCGTTTCCCCGAGACGTCGGGAATCGGGATTAAGCCAGTATCGAAGGAGGGCACGGAGCGGCTCGTGCGGGCCGCCCTCGACTACACGCTCCTCCACGGACGGAAGAGCGTAACCTTCGTGCACAAGGGCAACATCATGAAGTTTACGGAGGGCGCCTTCCGCGACTGGGGCTATGAGCTCGTAAAGCGCGAGTATGCAGGCCGCGCGATCGGCTGGGACGATTGCGGTGGCAAAGCTCCGGCGGGCCAGGTGCTGGTGAAGGATTCCATCGCCGACATCACGCTCCAGCAGGTCCTGACACGGCCCAAAGACTTTGACGTGATCGCCACCTTGAATCTGAACGGCGACTATCTCTCCGACGCGCTCGCCGCACAGGTCGGTGGCATCGGGATCGCCCCGGGCGCGAACATCAACTACCAGACCGGGCACGGTATCTTCGAGGCCACCCACGGCACGGCGCCAAAATACGCGGGGCTCGACCAGGTCAACCCGAGCTCGGTGATCCTTTCCGGTGTCATGATGCTTGACTATATGGGCTGGAACGAGGCCGCGCGTCTGATCGAAAATGGCATTTCGAGAGCGATCGCGAACAAGACCGTGACCTATGACTTCCACCGTCTCATGGAGGGCGCCCGGCTCCTCAAGTGCAGCGAGTTCGGCGACGCCATCCTCGTCCAGATGCAGTAACCCCGGTTGAGGAGGCCTCCCACATGGCCCGAAACAAGATCGCGCTGATCGGCGCTGGCAACATCGGCGGCGTGCTCGCCGAGCAGATCGCATACCGCGAGCTCGGCGACGTCGTGCTCTTCGACGTGGTGGAGGGTTTGCCCCAGGGCAAGGCGCTCGACATCGCCGAGGGTGCGCCGATTCGCGGCTCCGACGCGAAGGTCCTCGGCACGAACCGCTATGAGGACATCGCCGGCGCGAATCTCGTGATCATCACGGCGGGCCTCGCGCGCAAGCCCGGCATGTCGCGCGACGACTTGCTTGCGAAAAATCTTGAAATCATGAAGAGCGTGGCGCAAGGGGTGAAGCAGAATGCGCCGGCGGCGACGGTGATCGTGATTTCGAATCCGCTCGATGCGATGGTCTACACTTTTAAGCAGATCTCGGGATTCCCGAAGAAACGCGTGGTAGGGATGGCCGGCGTGCTCGACTCCACGCGCTTCCGCACCTTTGTGGCATGGGAGCTCGGCGTCTCGGTGCAGGACGTCACAGCCCTCGTGCTCGGTGGCCATGGCGACACCATGGTCCCGCTGCCGCGCTACACGCAGGTCGCGGGCATCCCGGTCGCGAAGCTCCTGTCTCACGAGAAAATCGCGGAGATCTCGAAGCGAACGCAGAATGCGGGCGGCGAGGTGGTGAACCTCTTGAAAACCGGCTCCGCGTTCGTTTCGCCGGCGGCATCGGCGCTCGAGATGGCCGAGGCCATCTTGAAGGATAAAAAGCGCGTCTTGGCCTGCGCCTGCTACCTCGAGGGCGAGTACGGGGTGTCGGGCCTCTACGTCGGCGTCCCCTGCGTGCTGGGGGCCGGGGGTGTCGAACGCGTGCTGGAAGTTCAACTCGATCCCGACGAGCGCAAGCTCTTCGACGCGTCGGTGGAGCACGTCCGCTCTCTCATTGCACAGATCAAGCTCTCGTAACCCTGCCGCGTAGCAAGCGGGGCTGTGCCCCGTACGCTTCGCGGCGCAGCCGAGCGAAGTCGGAAATGAACATCCACGAGTATCAAGCGAAGGCGCTCTTGCGCGCGTACGGAGTCGGTGTGCCCGAGGGCAAGCTTGCCACGACGC
Organism: Myxococcota bacterium; assembly: GCA_035315025.1. Lineage (GTDB taxonomy): Bacteria > Myxococcota_A > UBA9160 > UBA9160 > UBA9160 > UBA9160. The sequence continues at coordinate 2,345 of DATFYN010000029.1, read as the reverse complement.
CGGCCGAAGCCGAGGTTGCCGCGCGCGCTCTCGATTCCGACGTCGTCGTGGTGAAGGCGCAAGTGCATGCCGGGGGTCGCGGAAAAGCCGGAGGCATCAAGCTTGCGAGATCTCCCGCCGAGGCCAAGAAGGCTGCGAGCGAGATCCTCGGCATGACCCTGCATTCGCACCAAACCGGGCCTGAGGGCAAGATCGTTCATAAGGTCTACGTGGAGGCCGGTTCCGACATTGCGCGCGAGCTCTATCTCGCGATCCTCCTCGACCGTGCGGCGGAGAAGTTCGCCCTCATCGCATCCACGGAAGGTGGCATGGAGATCGAGGAGGTGGCGGCGAAGACGCCGGAAAAGATTCTCACCGTGCACGTCGATCCCAATCTCGGCCTTCAATCCTTCCACGCCCGCCGCATCGGGTTCTGGCTCGGACTCGATGCCCCGCAGGTGAAGAAATTGGAGACCTTCCTGGCCGGGCTCTGGCGCCTTTACCTCGAAAGAGATGCCTCGCTCGTCGAAATCAACCCGCTGGTGGTGACGGAGCAGGGCGAGCTTCTTGCGCTCGATGCGAAGCTCAACTTCGATGACAACGCGCTCTATCGCCAAGCCGAAGTTCGGGACCTGCGCGACCCCGAGGAGGAGGACCCGCGCGAGCGCGAGGCCAAGGAAATCGATCTTGCCTATGTGGGTCTCGACGGCGACATCGGGTGCATGGTGAACGGCGCAGGGCTCGCGATGGCGACCCTCGACATGATCCAGCTCTGTGGCGGTAGGCCGGCAAATTTCTTGGACGCGGGCGGCGGGGCCGACAAGGAGAAGGTCAAGGAGGCCTTCAAGCTCATCCTGCGCGATCCGGCGGTCCGCACCATTCTCGTGAACATCTTCGGAGGCATCGTACGCTGCGATCTCATCGCAGAGGGCGTGGTGGCTGCGGCCTCCGCGCTCGGCGTCAAAGTGCCGCTCGTCGTGCGCCTCCAGGGCACCAATGCCGCAGAGGGTCGCCAGATCCTCGCAAAGTCTGGCCTCAACATTACGCCCGCCGAGACGCTGCGCGAGGCGGCCGAGAAGGCCGTCGCCGCAGCACGCGCTGCGGCCAAGAACTGAACGGAGCCCGCAGGTGGCCATACTGTGCGACAGGAACACGAAGCTTCTGGTGCAAGGTCTCGGCAAGATGGGCCAGTTTCACGCCAAGCTGTCCCTCGAATACGGAACGAAGCTGGTGGGCGCCGTGGCACCGGGCAAAGGCGGGACTGTCGTGGACGGCATTCCTCTCTACAATACCGTGCGCGAGGCCAAGGCAAGAACCGGAGCCAACGCCTCCGTCATCTTCGTGCCGCCGCCGGGTGCAGCCGACGCGATCCTCGAAGCGGCCGATGCCGAGCTCGACCTCGCCGTGTGCATTACCGAGGGGATCCCCATACTCGACATGGCGCGCGCCAAGGCTGCCCTTAGCGGAACGAAGACGCGTCTGCTGGGACCCAACTGTCCTGGAGTCGTGACGCCTGAGCAGTGTCGGATTGGCATCATGCCCGCCCAGATTACCCGCCCGGGCCCCGTGGGCGTCGTCTCTCGCTCCGGAACCCTGACCTATGAGGCGGTCGATCAACTCTCGCGCCTTGGGATCGGCCAGTCGAGCTGTGTCGGAATCGGCGGCGATCCTGTAGTCGGCACGACCTTCGTGGACGCCCTCGGCCTCTTCGAGGCCGACCCCCAGACGAAGGCCGTGGTCTTGATTGGCGAGATCGGCGGCGCGGCCGAGGAAACCGCCGCCGAGTTCGTGAAGAGCCGCATGACAAAGCCCGTGGTCGCCTTCATTGCCGGCCAGAACGCTCCGCCCGGAAAGCGCATGGGCCACGCAGGAGCCATCATCGCCGGCGGGAAGGGCCGTGCCAGTGACAAGATTGCGGCGCTCGAACGGGCCGGCGTTTCCGTAGCGCGATCACCGGCAGATATCGGTGAGACACTCGCGAAAAGATGTCCGGGACTCACGGCGAGGCCGTCGGGGATGGCACGCTGACAGCCTTCGGGCAGCGTCTTCACACGGGCATGCGTATCGTCGCGGCATCGCGGGACCTCGAGGCCCAAGGACGGCACGAGGGAGTCCGCATCACGATCGATGGCCTCGAGGGCGAGGGGGAGGTCGGCGACCGTTTGAACGAGCGCTGGCGGGAACGCATTGACCTTTTCATGGGATCCGACGTCGACGCCGCACTCGCATGGGGGAAGCGTCGTGTGCGGATCCGCTGGACGGAATAGGCCGAACCCAGTCTCCGGGGGCTCTTCGCTTCAAGAAGGCCCTTTTTGCCCCGGCGAGTTCGCTGGGCATCGCAAAGGAGGGGCCCTTTTTCGATCGAG
>DATFYN010000028.1:0-140647 GCA_035315025.1 Myxococcota bacterium | reverse complement strand
GCCGCGTCGCTCGGTAGGTTCCTTTTGCCCGAGCGCGCGGCCGCACAAGCACAGGAGCTAGACCCGAAAGATCCAATGGCGGTCTCCCTAGGTTACGCTTGCGACGGCGCAAAGGCTCCGGGGCACGTGGCGGGGCAGTTCTGCAAGGGTTGCCAGCTCTATTCAGGCGCTGCGGATGCGAAGAGCGGCCCGTGTGCGCTCTTCCAAGGCAAGCTCGTCTGCTCAGAGGGCTGGTGCAAATCATGGGTGAAGCGCGCGGCGTAAGCGCTCGGTCTGGCGGGGGCTTAGCGCCCCCCACCGGATCACTCTGCGCCGATGCCGGCCAACTCCACCGCATAGGTCTGCCCGCCCGCTCGCATGAAGGCAGCCATGCGCTCCTGCGCCTCTTTGGTGGCCAAGGTTTGGTTGAAATAATGCGCCTCTTCGAGGAGGCCCTCGACCGTCTGGAGTTCCGCCGCGTCTACCGATGCCTTGGCCAAGGCGATCGCGGAGGCGGGGAACGAGGCGATGCGATAGGCGAGGCGCTCCACGAACGGCGTGAGCTCCGCCGGTGGCAGTGCGCGATTAATGTATCCGTAGCGCTCGGCGAGTTCGGCCGAGAAGTCCTGGCAACCGAGAATGACTTCGAGGGCGCGACCGCGGCCGATCAGGCGCGGGAGACGCTGTGTGCCACTTCCACCCGGGATGATCCCCACGGCCACTTCCGGCTGGCTCAGGATGGCGCGGCCGATCGCACCGAAGCGCATGTCAAGCGACAGCAAGAGCTCACTGCCGCCGCCGCGGGCGCGTCCTTCGATCTTGCCGATGGTCGCCTTCGGCATCGTCCGAAAGCGATCGACCATCTGGTGAAACCCACCGAGAGCGGTCGGTTTTGGCGGCACCTCTTTCGGCAATTGCTGGATCAGCGTGACGTCCGCGTGCGCAATAAAGAAATCGGGGTTGGCACTCTGCAGAACGACGACGCGCACAGCATCGTCAGATTCGAGTGCTCGCCCCATCCGATCCATCTCTTGGATCAATACCAAGTCGAAGAGATTGATCGGCGGGTGATCGATGGTCACCCATGCGACACCTCGCTCGATCTTCAGTTTCAACGCCTTGAACCCTTGGTAGTTGGATGACATCGTCATCTCCTGGCGGGAATCCCGGGTTGTCATGAAGTGTTAGGGCCACAGCCAATCGAAGTTTCCGCCCTCCTTCGAAGGTAACGGGACAACGAATCCAGCCCCATCGACGAGCAGCTCGCCGCGCTTTCGTTCACGCTGCAACGACAGTCTCCACCGCGCCCCTCCCGCAAGTCAATGGTGCGCTACGAGAGCGCCGAGCACTCCGTCTTGGAGACGAGGCACGACCAGCGGTGCGGCTCTCCCAATCTCTGCCGCGTGCCTCGAGCAACCCCGTGATGCGCGGCAAGCGGCACCTCTTGCAGGACCCGCGGGAGAATCGGGACGCGGGAATCGACTCTTCTCACGTTCATCTGCGAACCAGTTCCTTCGTATACTGCGGTCACCTTGGACGAGCCCTGACAAGAGGTGCGCCAAGAAACACCGACTAGCGTCGACTAGCGGCGGGCGCGAAGCTTGCGCGGGTCCTCCAGCGCGAATACACACACCGCGCTTGCGGCTAGCACCCGGGCGGCGGTGACTGGAGTCGCAGCGCTCCTTCTGGAGTCCATGTGCGATCCGCGCGGTTTTTCCGCCGCCCGGCCGCGGGCAAAACTGCCCTCTTCACCCTCCTCTCACCGGAGCGTTCCCAGCCTGGCTCCTCCGCTCTGTTCTAAATTCGTCATGCATGCAGGGGCCTTCCAGTACGACTTGCATCTTTGATCCTGTGCTTAAATTCGCAACACGGGAGCTCGAGACGACTCGTCCCTTGCGGGTCTTCGGAGCATCCGATACGTCTCAGACCACGAGGAGCACCATGAAGAAACTTGCCTGCGCGGTCTCCCTGGTCGTGCTGCTCAGCTTCGGCGTCGCACCGAGCCCAGCCTCAGCGCGCGGCAGCGGCGGTTGGGGCCATGGTGGTGGTTGGGGCCATGGCTATGGCTGGGGCCATGGTTATTACGGCTGGGGTCATGGCTATGGTTGGGGCTGGGGCCCTGGCTATGGCTGGGGCTGGGGGCCCGGTTGGGGTTGGTGGGGCCCGGGTCTCGCGTTTGGTGTGGGCGCCGCCTATGGCGCCGCCGCCTATGGATGGGCCCCGTATGCGGGGTACCCAGCGTACGGCGCCTACGCTCCGCCCGTGGTGGTTGATCAGCCGCCTGAATATGTTGAGCGCGCGCCTGCGCCTTCCTATGCAGAGCCCGCGCCTGCCGCTCCCCCAGCGCAGGGGTATTGGTACTACTGCCAGAGTCGCCGTGGCTACTATCCGAGAGTTCGGACTTGCCCGGAGCAGTGGGTGAAGGTCCCTCCGAGGCCAGAATAGGACGGAGGCTCGCGGCCTGATTCCACCTTTCGGTGTAGTGCCACGTGTTCGTACGTCTACGGTTGATGCTGCGTCTGGGGTGATTCCGCGCCCTGGAGCACCCGCAATCTGGCTTTGGCCGATAAATTCCCAGCCGCGGCTCCGAACCAGAACTGGCCCACTCGGGGAACGCCCTCGCCCTCTGGTGCACCACCGCGGACAGGCACGGGATGGCGGAGAGGGAGGGATTCGAACCCCCGAGGCGCTTACGCGCCTAGCGGTTTTCAAGACCGCCGCCTTCAACCGCTCGGCCACCTCTCCGCGCGCGGCCCGAAACCTGCAGCCTAGCCGACCCGTCCAGCGACGTCGGGGCCGCACTCTAGTCGAGGAGTTGCACCGTGTCGCCGAGCGCCACCTCGCCGGCCTCGGCGACCGTTGCGTACACACCGAGTTTCTGTGCCGCTTCGCGAACCAGGGTGCGCATGATCGAGGCGTCCCGGGGGAGGTCATCGAAACCATGCGTCGTCATGACGCAGCGGGGGCAGCCAATGGTGACCTTGAGCGTGGCTCCCCCGATTCGGAGCTTGCGCCCCGGCCAGGCCATCTCGACGAATCCTTCCGCCTTCGGCGGCGCTGCGATCAGAAAGTTGGGTCGGAAGCGTCGCACGTCAATCACGGATTTTGGCGCGCACTCCTGGAGTCTGCGCAGAGAGGCGTCCGTCATGAGGAGTAGGGGGAACGCATCGAAGTATGTGCCCGGGGGCGTTTCGAACTCGAGCACTTCACGCGGGAAAACCGAGATGTCGGGCAGCGGCTCATCGGGAAGAAGGCCGAAGAGAGATCGCAGCTCCGTGGGAACGTCAGAGTGTGTCGGCGCACCTCGGTGATAGTGCTCCAAGCGATGCGCTGGCTGGAGCGGCCAGAGCGTCACCTCCTGGCCCACGGCGTCTGACAGACGCTTGGAAGCGTCGACGTCGTACGTTGTGAGCTGGCTCCCGTCGGCCAGCGTGATCTCGGCCAGGTCCCTGCCCTGCGTCGGGGGCAGCGGGTATCGAGCCTTGCAGCGCATCAGGCTCGGGATCTTCTTCGCACCGCGGATTCCACCCCGCACCTCGTCGCGCACCGCCCACGCGCGGTCGCCGGGAAGACCGCCCGTGGTGACGGCGACCGCCTCGAGGCGCTCGCCGCCCATGGATTTCACCGGATAGCGCCAGATCTCCGTCACGCGTCCCTGGGACATCGGGTTCCTCCTGTTGCCTGAGTATGCGCGTCTAGACCGTTCCGAGCTTGCTGAATTTGCGCCTCCGGGGTGCAGACAGCGCCTTGGTTGAGCCGGCAGGGCGCGTGTGCTTCCCTCCCTTGTATGCTGGACTCTCGCACCCTAGAGGCCCGTCGCGACGAGATCGCCGAGAGCTGCCGACGCCGCGGTGCAGCGGTCGACATCGACGCGGCCATCGGACACCAGGAGCGGGTGGCGGCGGTGCAAACGGCGCTCAACGAGGCCAATCGTCGCCGCAACGAACATCAAAACGCGGGCAAACGGCCGATGCCGATCGCCGAACGCGAAGCCCATGCGGCCGAGGGCCGGCGCCACAAAGACGAGGTGGGGCGACTCGAGGCCGAGCTCGTGCTCGCCCAGGCAGCTCTCGCAGAGGCCATGGCGGCGATCCCAAATCTCGTTCATCCCGATGCCCCCGTGGGCGGTGAAAACGACTTCCGCGAACTGCGCCGGTGGGGAACCCCGCGGCAGTTCGACTTCAAGGCGCTCGACCACCTGGCTCTCGGCGCAAAGCTCGATCTGTTCGACTTCGATGGCGGCGCGCGGGTTGCGGGCCAGAAGTGGTACTTCCTCAAGAACGATGCCGTGCTGCTGGAGCTCTCGCTTCAGCGCCTCGCCCTCGACGCGCTCATCGAGGACGGGTTCACACCCTTCATCACGCCCGACGTCGCGAAGCCGGAGATCCTGGACGGCATCGGCTACAGCCCTCGCGGCCCGGAGACACAGATCTACTCCATCGCAAACCATGACCTCTGTCTCGTCGGAACAGCGGAGATCACGCTCGGGGGTCTCTACGCCAACACGATTCTCGACGAGGAGCAGCTCCCGCTCAAGCTTGCGGGCCTTTCGCACTGCTTCCGGACCGAGGCGGGAGCGCACGGGCGCGAGAGCAAAGGCCTGTACCGGGTCCACCAGTTCTCAAAGGTTGAGATGTTCGCCTTCACGCGGCCCGAGGACTCCGAGGCGATGCACGACCACCTGGTCGCGCTCGAGGAAAAGATCCACCAGCAACTCGAGCTTCCCTACCGCGTGGTCGACATCGCGACGCGCGACCTCGGCGCTCCGGCCTACCGCAAGTTCGACCTCGAGGCCTGGATGCCCGGACGGGGCGAAGCGGGCGCTTACGGCGAGGTGACGAGCGCGTCGAACTGTACGGACTATCAGGCGCGTCGTCTTGGGATCCGCTTTCGGCGCAAGGGCACGAAGAAAAACGAGCTCGTCCACACCCTGAACGGAACCGCGATTGCGCTTTCACGCGCACCCATCGCGATCCTCGAGAACCACCAGCAAGCAGACGGAAGCATCCTTCTCCCGAAGGCTCTTCAGCGTTTCATGGGCCGCGACAAGATTGAGCCTCGATAACGCCACCCCGGCGCCTCCTGCCGCGCGTCTCATCGTCGGAACCGCAGGCCATATCGATCACGGAAAGACAGCACTCGTCCGTGCGCTGACCGGCGTGGATTGCGACCGCCTTCCCGAGGAAAAAGAACGAGGCATCACGATCGCCCTCGGATTCGCGCCGCTCGAGCTCGCAGCAGACCTCCACATGTCCATCGTCGACGTGCCGGGCCACGAGAGTCTCGTGCGCACGATGGTGTCCGGCGCTACGGGGATCGACCTTGTACTGCTGGTCGTTGCGGCGGATGAAGGGGTGATGCCGCAGACCCGTGAGCACGTGGCGATTTGTGATCTCTTGGGGCTGAGCCGCTGCGTCGTCGCCTTGAGCAAGATCGATACGGTTTCGAGGGAGGTCGCGCGTCTCGCCGAGGACGAAGTGCTCGAGCTGCTTGCGGACACCTCGCTCCGCGACGCGCCCATCGTACCCGTCTGTGCTCTCCGCGGGATTGGAATCACCGAGCTTCGCGCAGCTCTTGTCGAGGCGGCGAAGCGGGCCGACCCTCGTACATCACGCGCAGGACCCAGTCGGCTCGGCGTGGATCGCGCGTTTGCCATGAAGGGCTTCGGCACTGTGGTCACCGGGACCCTGATCGGCAGCGCGCTGGAGGTCGGCCATGCAGTCGAGATCCTGCCGGCGAGACGGCGGGCTCGGATCCGCGGCCTCCAGAACCACGGTGCTCCGGCCGAGCGCATAGAGCCGGGGAGCCGCTGCGCCGTGAACCTCCAGGGCGTTGAGCTCTCGGACGTCCGGCGCGGCGATCTTCTCGCGTGGCCCGACGCGATCGAGCCTACGAATACACTCGATGCGCAAGTGCGTTGGCTCCCTGGAGCGCCCGCGCTGGGGGACGAGGCTTCAGTCGAATTCTTGTCCGGTACGCTCTCCCGGCGCGCGCGAATCTCGCCGCTTGGACCGCACGCTCTCCCGCCCGGCGCAGTCGGATTTGCACGGCTGTGGCTCGAGGGCGCCCTTGCGCCGCTCCTCCCCGGGGACCGCTTCGTCCTCCGTGGCTTCGCCCGCCTCGCCCACGGCGGACAGACCCTCGGCGGGGGCGTCGCGCTCGACGTGGCTCCGCCCCGGCGCCGCCGCGCGGACCCAGACCTCCTCGAGGGTCTCTTGCAGCTTGCCAAACGCGACGTGCTTTGTGACCTGCGCGTTCGCATCACGCGCAGCGGCCTCTCGGGGATCGCGGGCGACCGCTTACGGCGCGAGCTTGGGCTCACCCCCGAGGCTCTCGACCCCGCGCTTGCGCTCCTCGCCGCGAAGCAGGAGGCGGTCGTGACTGCAAGCGGCGTCTGGCTTGCCGCCGAGGCAATCGCCGATCTCAAGACACGCATTGCGGTCGCGCTCTCCTCGCTCCATGCAGCCGAGCCTCTTCGACCCGGAGCGCCCCGCGGCGCTCTGCGCGGTCGCCTGCCGGAGAATCTCGGGGACGGTGCACTCGACGCGGCTCTCGCGCAGCTCGGCGCCGCCGGGCTTGTGAGCGTGGAGGGTGACCTCGTGCGGCTCGCCGCCCACCGCCCGACGCTTCGCAGCGGTGACGAGACGCTCGCGGCGCAGATCGCCGCCGAAGCCGCGGCGGCCGGGCTTGAGCCGCCCTCCCTTAAGGAATGGGCGTCGCGTCTCGGCACAAGCGTAGAGCGTGTGCGCGAACTCGCTGCACACCTCGCGCGTCAAGGCCGGATCGTGCGCGCGCCCGGCGATCTCTTCTTCGATCGCGCGGCCATCGACACCTTGCGCGAACGAGTGGTCGCCTACCTGCAGCAGCACGGCGCCATCGACACCGCCGCATATAAGGCGCTGATCGGCACCTCGCGCCGTACCGCGGTCCCGCTGATGGAGCTCTTTGACGAGGAGCGGCTCACGCTGCGAAGGGGTGAGGAGCGGGCGTTGCGCCGAGGCGCGTAGCTCGAGGGAGAGCACAGGCGCTGCCCAGGGTAGAGCGGTTGGGCAGAGACTTCTAGATGCGGGGAATGGGGCGGCTTCTCTCGGGAAACCCAGACGGCGGGCGTCAGAACAGCATCGCTACCGATGTGCGCGCCCAGTCGAAAACCCGTATCGCCGACAGTTCGGGAGAGTTCGGAAGCAGACCGAGAAACACGATGGCGACAGCGCAAGTGGCGAGCACCACGAGTTCCCCCAAAGAGGTGTCCGCACGCGGCGCCTCTGTACCCGCCTCGCGCATGTACATCACCACCGGAAGCCGCAGGTAGTAGTACACGGAGACGAGGCTCGTCAGCACCGCGAGGATCGTCAGCCCGACATTTCCGGCTTTCACCGCGGCACCGAAGAGCGCAAACTTTGCGTAAAAGCCTCCCGTGGGCGGAATGCCTGCCAGGGCGATCATGAAGAGCGTCATCAGTGCAGCCAGCCCCGGCCGAGATCTCGCAAGCCCCGCGAACTCCTCGAAGCGGTCGCAATCTTTTCCGCGATGGGCGAGCGCCACCATGACGCTGAAGGCACCGAGAGTCATAAAGACATACACAACCAGATAGAAGAGCACGGCGGTGTACGCTTCGGGAGTCGCCGTGGCGAACCCGATCAGCAGGTAGCCGGCGTGGGCGATGCTCGAATAGGCAAGCATGCGCTTCACGTTGACCTGGATCACCCCCATGAGGTTTCCAACGATCATGGTGATCGCCGCCAGACCCCAGAACAGGCCTGAAAGATTCGCAGTCGATGCGGCAGGTCCCAGGGCTTCCACCACGAAGCGCATCAGCGCAAGGAAGGCCGTGGTCTTGACCGTGACGGACATGTAGGCGGTCACCACCGTCGGGGCGCCCTCATAGACGTCCGGCGTCCACTGGTGAAAGGGGACCGCCGAGACCTTGAATGCGAAGCCGATCGTGATGAGGCCGAGGCCCACGAGGGCAAGGGGATTCGTGGCATCCAAGCCCGCGCGAATCCCAGCAAAGTCCGTCTGCCCGGTCACTCCATAGATGAGCGCCATGCCGTAGAGCAGGATTGCGCTCGCGAACGAGCCGATCAGCAGGTACTTGAGCGCAGATTCATTGCTACGGAGATCGCGGCGTTCGAATCCCGCGAGGACGTAGATTGGGATGCTCATGAGCTCGAGCCCGAGGAAGACGGTGATCAGGTCGACCGCGGCGACCATCAGCATCATCCCGCTCGTCGCCAGCAGAATCAGCGCATAGTACTCGGCGTGATTGATATGCAGCTCCATGAGATAGGCGATGGAAAGGAGACAGGCGAGAATCGAGGCTCCCCCGATCAGGCAGATCGCGAAGCTCGAGAATGGGTCGATGCGGATCATCGGGCTTGCGGGATCGAAGACGATCTGAGCGCCGGTCACGAAGTGTTGCGCAGCGACGATGAAGGAGAGGGACAGGAAGAAGATAGCGATGCCTGCACTCATGCTACTGAGGCGAGCTTCGGAAGCCCGTTTCGAGAGGTAAGCCTCCGCGAGGAGGACCGCGAGACTCCCGAGTGCGGGGAGCGCAAGGGGAACGAGCGCCGCGGCGTGGATCGCGGGTGCCGGGATCATCGCGCGGGCCCGAGCTCAAGCGCCACGGGCAAAGCCAGGTGCCCGGCCGCGGTCACGTTGGGATCCGCCGCCTCGTGACCACCAGGAGCCGTCGTGCGGGCGTTCGCCGTCTCTACGCGCCGCAGCACCTCTGTGACAGAGGCGTCGAGGCGGCGCAGGAAGAAGTCGGGATAGATCCCGACCCAGAAGATCGGGAGCAGCACGGCGACCATCACGAACTTCTCCCGCAGACCGAGGTCAATTAGGCCACGATTCTCGGGATTGTCGACCGGGCCGAACATCACCCGCCGCAGCATCCAGAGCATGTAGGCCGCGGCCAGCACAACTCCGAAGCTCCCCGCGACGGCCACCCAAGGTGCGACATGGTAGGTGCCGAGCAGGATCAGAAATTCTCCCACGAACCCATTCAGCATCGGCAGACCGATGCTCGACATGGCGACCACTCCGAAGAGTGCCGCGTACACAGGCATCGGCTTCGCGATTCCGCCGAAATCCTTGATGAGCCGTGTGTGGCGTCGTTCGTAGATCATGCCAACCAGGAGAAACAGGGCTCCGGTGGAGAACCCGTGGTTCACCATTTGGAGCACGCTCCCTTCCACACCCTCGATGTTGAATGCGAACATGCCCATCATCACGAAGCCAAGGTGAGCGACTGAGGAGTAGGCCACGAGCTTTTTCATGTCCGCCTGCACCATGGCGACCAGGGCGGCGTAGAGAATCCCCATGAGCGAGAGCGCGAAGATGACCGGCGCGAACTCGACGGCGGCGAACGGAAACAGCGGAAGCGCGAGGCGGATGAAGCCGTAGGTTCCCATCTTGAGGAGGACAGAGGCGAGTACCACCGAGCCCGCCGTCGGCGCTTCGACGTGTGCGTCGGGGAGCCAAGTGTGGAACGGGAACAGTGGCACCTTCACCGCGAAGGCCAGAGCAAACGCCACGAAGAGCCAGGTCTGCGTCTTCCACCACACCGCCTGGCCGGCCACGGGGATCACCGTGTCGAAGAGCGCCGGCGCCGCGGAGCCTGGCCCCTGCACGAGGTCGAGATTCAGCGCACCGAACTGCTGGAAATGCAGGTAGTAGACGACAAGCAGTGCGACCAGCATCAGCAGCGAGCCGGACATCGTGTACAGGAAGAATTTGACCGCGGCGTAAATCCGGCGCGGCCCGCCCCAGATCCCGATGATGAAGTACATCGGGATCAGCATGACCTCCCAGAAGACGTAGAATTGGAAGAGGTTCAGGGAGACGAAGGCGCCCAGCATGCCGGTCTCGAGGGCCAGCATGAAGAAGAGGTAGGTGCGCACGCCCCGCTGGATGTCCTTCCACGACGAGAGGATCACAAGCGGCATGAGGAACGTCGTCATCACGAGGAGCAGGAGGCTCACGCCGTCGATGCCGACGAAGTAGCTCACTCCGTAGTCGGGGAGCCATGGGGCGCGCTCGACGAACTGAAAGCCGATGCGAGTGGCATCGAAGCCCGTCCAAAGGCCGAGGGAGAGCGCGAAGGTGAGCGCGGTAAGAGCCAGCGTCATCCAGCGCCAGACGCCCTCGGAAAGCCGCGAGAGGGAGAGAAGCCCGAGCACTTCGTCGAGCAAGAGAACCGCGAGCCCGCCGGCCAGCGGGAGGAAGGTCACAACAGAGAGGAGGTGGCTTGCAGTCATCGCTAGCGCAAGAGCCAGCCCACGATCGCGACCGTGCCGAGGATCATGAGGAAGAGATAACTCTGTGTAAGCCCGGAATGGGCGTACTTAAGACCCCGCGCTGCCAGCGCCTGCACGCCGCGGGCCGTACCGTTCACCGCCACGCCGTCGATCAAGCCCGCGTCGATGGAACGGAAGAGCACCCGGTCCGAGATCCAGACCATCGGACCCACGAAAAGCGTGTCGTAGATCTCGTCCACGAAGTATTTCTCATGGAGCAGGCGCCAGATTGCGTGGAAGGACTGCAGGATGCGGCCAGGCAACTCCGGGCTGCGCAGGTAGAGCCACCAGGCCATGAGCAGGCCTGCCGTCGCGGCACCGAGGGCCAGGAGCGCAAGCCGCAGCTCCTCGCCATGAGAAAGTCCGGGATCGTGAAGACCACCCGCGAGAACCGGCGCCAGGAAGTGCGCGAGGCTGTTCGAGTCCGGGATGCCGAGCCAGTCACCGTAGACCTGTGGAAAACCCGCAAACCCCGCGAGCAGCGAGAAGGCAGCGAGGACGTAGAGCGGGTAGCGCACGGTTTCGGACGGTTCGTGCACCCTCCGAAAATTTTCCGGCGCAAGGCGGGTCGCGCCGTGGAACGTCCGAAAGTAGAGCCGGAACATATACAAGGAGGTGAGCACCGCGGTCACGACTCCGATGCCGTAGAGCCAGGTGTTTCCAGGGACGGACTGCGCGGCGAAGGCAGTGAGCAGAATCTCGTCCTTCGAGAAGAATCCCGCGAAGGGAGGAAGCCCGCAGATGGCGATCACGCCGATGAGAAATGGCCAGCGAGTGCGGGGGATCGCGCGCGCGAGTCCACCCATCCTGTCCGTATCCTGCTCGTGGTGCATGGCCAGGATGACTGCACCGGCGCCCAAGAAGAGCAGAGCCTTGAAGAAGGCGTGCGTCGCCAGGTGGAAGAGCGCCGCGGCGTAGCCGCCGCAACCCGCGGCAAGGAACATGTACCCGAGCTGACTTACCGTGGAGTAGGCCAGAATCTTCTTGATGTCGGTTTGGGTGATCGCGATCGTGGCAGCGAAGAGCGCGGTAATCGCTCCCGTCCATGCGATCACCGCCGAGGCTCCGGGCGCCGCCGCGTATAGGAAGGACAGCCGGCAGACCATGTACACGCCCGCGGTGACCATGGTCGCCGCATGGATCAGTGCCGAGACGGGCGTCGGGCCGGCCATGGCGTCGGGCAGCCACACGTAAAGCGGGATCTGGGCAGATTTTCCGCATGCACCAAGGAAGAAGCACAGGCCGACGAGCGTGGCGAACTTCCACTCGGCGCCGCCCAGCCACGCCGGCAGCGTCACCACGCGATCGGCGATCTGAGGAAATGCCGCCGCGATTTCACGGAAGGCCACAGTGGGTTTCCCCACATCGGCCAGAGCCCAGAACAGGACGAAAATCCCGACGAGAAAGCCGAAGTCCCCAATCCTGTTCACCACGAACGCCTTCATCCCGCAATAGGCGTTCCAGCGGTCGCTATACCAAAAACCGATCAACAGGTACGAGCAGAGACCCACGCCCTCCCAGCCGAGGAACATCACCAAGAGGTTGTCGCCAAGCACCAGCATCAGCATCGAGAAGGTGAAGAGGTTCAGGTAACAGAAGAAGCGCTGGAACCCCGTGTCGTCCCGATGATCGTCGTCCATGTAGCCGATCGAGTAGACGTGGATCAGGAAACCCACGAAGGTGACGACGAGGATCATCACCGCTGAGATCGGATCCAAGAGGAACGACGCCTCGGCGCTGAATTTCCCCGCGCCGATCCAGGTATAGAGGTTGTCGACACGAACGCGCGGGCCCTCAGGACCGAGGAGCCCTGCAAAGGCGAAGAGCGAGATTAGGAAGGAAGCGAGCACCGCACCGCATGAGAGGAAGATCGTGCCCCTGCGGGGGAGCGGACGGCGGACAAGGCCGAGCAGTACGCCATGGACCGCTGCCGCCGCAAGCGGCAGGAACGGGATCCAGCGCAAGAGCGTGGTCTCGGTGGCCCCCGCCGCAGTGTCTACCATTTGAGCAGACTCACTTCCTCGACGTCGACGGAGTCCCGGTTGCGGAAAAGCGAGATCACGATGCCAAGGCCTACGGCAACCTCGGCCGCAGCCACCGTGATCACCATCAAGACGAAAACCTGCCCTCCGGGGTTCGCCCACGCCCGCGAAAAGCCCACGAGCGCGAGATTCACGGCGTTCAACATGAGCTCAATGGACATCAAGATCACGATCAGATTCCGGCGGGTGACCGCGCCGATGACGCCAATGCCGAAAATCACCGCCGAAAGCGCAATCACCTGCTCGAGCGGAACGAGCATCAGTCGATCCTCCGTTTGGCCAGGATCACGGCGCCGACAATCGCAGCGAGCAGCAGGAACGAGGTCGCCTCGAAGGGCAGCACGTAGCGGGTGAAGAGCGCCCTGCCGAGTTCTCGGAAGCCGCCAAATCCCTCCGGCGCGGGGCTGATCGCCGGAAGTGTGCCGCGGAGGAGCCTCAGAAACACGAAGAGCCCCCACCCACTCGCCGCGATCCCGAGGAGCTTCGGCAGCCGCGAGCGGGCGACGGGAAATACGTCGGTACGCAAGTTCAGCAGCATCACCACGAACAGAAACAACACCACGATCGCGCCCGCATAGACCATGATCTGGATCGCAGCGACAAGGTATGCGTCGAGCAGAACATAGATGGCACCGAGCGAGATCATCGCGACCACAAGGCTCATCGCCGACGCAACGGTGTTGCGGACGTTGAGCACCATGCCGAGCGACGCCAGGATGGTCATGCCGGCAAACACGTAGAAGAGAACCGCTCCTGTGCTCATCGGTAGAGCCTCTGGATCGCGAGGATGACGAGCCCGGTCACAAAGACGTTCGCGAGGGACAGCGGGAGCATGATCTTCCAGCACAGGTCCATCACCTGGTCATAGCGGAACCGCGGGAGCGTCCAGCGGATCTGCATCTGAAGCCAAATCATGATGATCACTTTCAAGAAGAACGAAAGGACGTGCAGGATGAGGCACAGGCCCGTCGCCGCGCCGACCCCGAGCACCCCAGTCAGTCCGCCGATGATCTGGTGGGTCGAGAGCCACGGAATCGTCCAGCCACCGAGGAAGAGTGTCGCCACGATCATGCCGATCACAGGTACTTCGAGGAACTCTGCGGTGTAGAAAAGCCCGAAGCGCATCCCCGAATACTCCATGTGATATCCGGCAATGATCTCCGATTCGCCCTCCGGGACGTCGAAAGGAGGCCGCTTGTTTTCCGCCATGATGCAGGTCAGGAAGAGGATGAAGCCCAAGGGCTGGAGCAGAATCCCCCACATCGGGAGCTTCACAAAGGAAAGCCAGCGCGGGAGAGCGTGCACGAAGCCCAACGCCTCAAGGAAACCAAAGACCCGAAACGTGGTGTCCTGCGCTTGGGCGATCTCCTGCAGCTTCAAGCTATTGAAACACATGAATAGGCCCACGAGGGAAAGGCCCATGGTCACTTCGTAGGAGATCATCTGCGCCGAGCCGCGGAGCGAACCGAGCAGACCCCAGTTGCTGTTGCTCGACCAGCCGGCGATCACCGTTCCATAGGTCGCGATCGAGCCCACTGCGAAGACGTACAGCATGCCCCAGTCCACGTCCGCAGCGACCATCGATGCGGGCCCACCGCCGAAGTCGTAGACGCCAGCGAAGGGCACCACCGCGAGGGTGATGATCCCCGGGATGAGCGCGATCACCGGCGCCAGGAGGTGCATAAAGCGGTTCGCGCCGAGGGGAACCACATCCTCTTTGCCGAAGAGCTTCAGCACGTCGGCCAGCGGGTGCAAAAGACCGAGCACCCGGATCCCCATGATGTCGGCGCGGTTCGCTCCGATGCGGTCCTGCATCACCGCACTCTGCTTGCGTTCCACCCAGGTGATGACCGGAAGCAACGCCGCCATGACGACGACCACCATGAAGAGCAGCTTGAGGATGACGCCAAGATCAGGCATCTAGCGGCGCGCATCCGCAAGGGGCTTCCCGAGATCCCCGACACTTCGGAGGTCTCTCCCGGCGAAGGCGGGAAGCTGTGCCGCGAGCTCCCGAGAAACGGCTCGCACGTCCCACTTCTGCTCGAAGCCCTCGAGCCCGAGGGAAGCGCCGATGCGTGCCAGCACCTCGCCGTCGGCGTACGCCTCCCACGCGGGTTCGACCGCAGGAACCACGCGCTGCACGCGCCCGTCGTGGTTCGTCAGCGTTCCGCTCTTTTCCGCGGTGTGCCGGACGGGCAAGACCACGTGGGCCACGCGCTCCATCTCGGAGCGATGCGTGTCGAGGACGATCACCGTGTCGAGATGAGCGAGGGCAGCGGGCTCTCCCACGTACGCCGGGTCGAGGAGGTCGTGACCCATCACGAGGAGCCCGTCTACGCCTCCACCGCGGATCCGATCGACCAGCGCATTCGCGTCGACAAAGCCGAGGGCGCGGGCCCCTGCCGCGTTCGCAGCCTTCTCGGCCTTCACCAGCAGCGCGTCGTGATCGCCGAGAGGCACGGCGAGACCCGCCGACTCGGTACCGAGCGCCTCGAGCAGTCGCCGAAGCGTGTAGAGATCCTCATTGGTGGCGTGGGGCGAGGCCACGGCGGCGATCACCCCGGGGCCCTTGCTCTCGATCAGCCGTCGCAGGCGTGCCGAAGCGGCGGAAACTGCGTCCGCATAGGTCGAGACCTCGAGCGTTCCCGAAACGCTTCGGACGTAGGCGTGCTTGAGCCGCGATTCGCTGCCAATCTCTTTGTAGGACATACGACCCGCGTCGCAGATCCAGGTCTGGTTCACGCTGTCATTGCGGCGCGGCAGGTATCGATAGACCTTATTGTTCGCGACGCTCAGATAGATGTTGCATCCATTCGAGCAGCCCGTGCAGATGCCGTGCACGTCGTCGAGAAACCACACGCGGATCTTGAAACGAAAGTCCTTGGTCGTGAGCGCGCCGACAGGACAGATGTCGGTCACGTTCATCGAGTACGGGTTGTCGAGCGCGGTGCCCGGAAAGGTCTCGATCACCGAGCGGTCGCCACGCTGGAAGACCCCGAGCTCGCCGGTTCCCGGCACCTCGCGGCAAAAGCGCGTGCAGCGCCGACAGAGAATGCAGCGCTCCTGGTCGAACACGACGCCGGGACCGAGATCGACGCGTTTTTTCGCGGCCCGGCGAGGCTCCTTCGAGCGCGAGTGCGGAACTCCGTAGTCGTAGGCGTAATCCTGGAGCTTGCACTCGCCGGCCTGGTCGCAAATCGGACAATCGAGGGGGTGATTCACCAGCAGGAGCTCCATCACCCCTTCGCGCGCGCGCTTCACGCGCTCGGTTTGTGTCCGAACGACCATGCCGTCCCTGACCGGCGTGTTGCAGGCGATCTGGAGCTTCGGGATGCCCTCGATCTCGACCTGGCATAGCCGACAGCTGCCGTCGATCGAAAGCTTCGGGTGCCAGCAGTAGTGGGGGACCTCGATCCCGTTCATCAGCAGCCCAAGATCGTCGAGGGCCTGGAGGATCGTGCGTCCCTCGCTGACCTCGAGCTCGCGACCGTCGACCGTAATGCGGGGCATCTCTAGAGCTCGAAGCTCTGCGGGAAGGGACACTTGCCGTGGGCGACGTGCGCTTCGAAGTCCTCGCGGAAATGGCGAAGCAGGCCCTGCACCGGCCAAGCTGCAGCGTCGGCGAAAGCGCAGATCGTCTGGCCTTCCATTTTCGCCGCCACGTCGAGCAAAATTTCGAGGTCGTCGCGCGACCCTGCACCGCGCTCGATGCGTTCGAAGATCTTGTGCATCCAGCCCGTACCCTCGCGACATTGGGTGCACTGGCCACACGACTCGTCGCGAAAGAAGTAGGTGACGACCCAACCCACGCGGACCATGCAGGTGGTGTCGTCCATCACCATGATGCCGCCGGTACCGAGCATGGTCTTGCGCTCGCGCAAGAATTCGTTCGCCATCGGCACGTCCAACTGGCCCGCGGGCAGGATCGGCATCGACATGCCGCCCGGGATCACGCCCTTCACCTTGCGGCCGGCGGAAAGGCCGCCAGCGTGCTCGAAGACGATCTCGTCCAGGCGGGTCCCGAGCGGGAGCTCGTAGAGACCTGGCCGCACGACGTGGCCCGACACGCCAAAGATGGTAGTGCCGGGGCTTTTCTCGGTGCCGAAGCCTTTGAACCATTCCGCTCCGCTCCTGATGATGTGCGGGACATGGCAGAATGTTTCGACGTTGTTCACGGTGGTCGGCATGCCAAAGGCACCGTACTCCGCAGGGAAGGGCGGCTTCTTGCGGGGCTTCGCCATCTTCCCTTCGAGAGACTCGAGCAGCCCCGTCTCTTCGCCGGCGATGTACGCCCCGGCGCCCAACATCAGGACCACGTCGTGGGAAAAGCTCGAGCCCATGACGCGCTTGCCGAGGTAGCCTTTGGCATAGGCTTCGTCGATCGCGCGCGCGACTTGTGCGCCCGGGAACGCATATTCGCCGCGGCAGTAGATGAACGTCGTCTGCGACTGGGTCGCCCAGGCGGCGATCAGGATGCCTTCGAGAAGCTTGTGCGGCGCGCGCTCGAGCAGGATGCGATCCTTGAACGAGCCCGGCTCGGACTCGTCGGCGTTGCAGGCGAGGTACTTCGGCTTGTCCGACGTTTTGGGCATGAACGACCACTTGAGGCCCGTCGGAAAACCTGCCCCTCCGCGTCCCTGCAGGCCCGAAGCCTTGACCGCGTCGATGACCTGATCGGGTGTCATCTTGGTGATCGCTTTGCGCGCGGCCGCATAGCCACCGTGACGCTCGTAGCCCTCGAGCGTTGCGTAGGCGTCCTCCGCAAAGTGCTCGGAGAGGTAGTTCGTCACATAGGGGACCTTGAGCATCGTCCTACCGCAGCGCGTCCACGATGCGCTTGGCCTCGTCGACGTCGAGGTCTTCGTGGTATCTCCCGCCGATTCGCATCATCGGGGCATACGCGCAGGCACCAAGGCATTCCTCATGGCCGAGCGTGATGCGTCCATCGGACGTCGTTTCACCCGCCCCGATGCCGAGATGTTTCTCAAGCTCGCGCAAGAGCCCCCGCGCGCCACGGAGCGAGCAGGGAAGATTGGTGCAGACGTAGACGTGATGGCGCCCCTGGGGACGGTCGTAGAACATGTTGTAGAAGGTCACGACCTCCATCACTTCGACGGGAGAGGTGCCGAAGATCTTGGCCACCTCCTTCGCAGTGTCGGGAGAGATGTGCCCGAGCTCTTCTTGAACGAGATGCAGCGCGGGCAGTAGCGCACCGCGCTTCTTCGGGTACTTGGCGATCTCGAGATCGAGCCGTGCGCGGGTTTTGGCCGAGATCACCATTCGAGCGCGCCCTTTTTCCAGACGTACACGAGGCCCACGACGAGCACACCCACAAAGCTCGTCATCTCGACGAAGCCAAAGAGGCCGAGGTCGCGAAACAGTGCGCCCCACGGATAGAGAAAGACCGCTTCAACATCGAAGATGATGAAGAGGATCGCGACCAGGTAGAATTTCACCGAGAAGCGCTGGTGCGGAGAGACGATCTGGTGCTCTCCGCATTCGAAGGGCTCCTGCTTCTCGGCGAAGATGCGCGAGGGCCCGAGCAGGCGATGTGCGGTCAGCATGCCCGCAGCCACCGCGAACGCGAGCACGAGGATCACCACGACGCCGGCATACTGGGCGAGCATGGGGCACCCCTTTCCGGAACGATGGTGGCCTAAGCGGAACTGCGCGTGCGGCCTTGCAAAACGCGCCCGACCGTAGCCGCCGACGAAAATCGAGTCAATGAACTGCGAGGCTCTTTCCGAGGGAAACGGCGGGAGGGCGGATGATAGACTCGTCGCGTGCCGAGTGTCTGCGTGCTGGGAGCGGGAAGCTTCGGGACTTGCCTCGCCATGCTCTGCGCGGGCGCGCACGACGTCGTCTTGTGGGCGCGCGACCCCGAGGTGAGCCATGCCATCAATCGGGACCGGCGCAATCCGCGCTACCTCACGAGCTTCGAGCTGCCGCCGCGGATGCGGGCTACGTCGGACCTGGAAGAAGCCGTGGCGGGGCGCCCCCTCGTGATCTGTTCGGTTCCGAGCCATGGCGTCCGCCAGGTCGCCGCGGCAGCGGCTGCGCACTTTGCGCCGGGGGCGATCCTTGTCTCGACGGTGAAGGGAATCGAGGCCGAGACGGGTCTGACCATGCACCAAGTGCTCGAGCAGGTGCTGCGCGGCGAGCACGCCCCTCGCGTTGTATGTCTTTCCGGCCCGTCGTTCGCACGAGAGATCGCTGCGGGAAAGCCGACCGTCGTCACCGTCGCGGCCAAGGACGAGGCGGACGCGAAGGTCGTCCAAAAGACGCTCTCGTGCCCGACGCTGCGCTGCTACTCGAACCCCGACGTGGTCGGGGTCGAGCTCGGCGGAGCCCTCAAGAACGTGATCGCGATCGCCGTGGGGATCTCCGACGGTCTCGAGCTCGGTCAGAATGCACGGGCCGCCCTCATGACCCGCGGCCTCGCGGAGATCACACGCCTGGGTGTTCGCCAGGGTGCGAGCCCGCTCACCTTTCTGGGCCTTGCCGGGGTCGGAGACCTCATCCTCACCTGCACCGGGGACCTCTCCCGCAACCGTTCGGTCGGGCTTGAGCTCGGCCGCGGTCGCAAGCTGACGGACATCCTGGCGGGGATGAAGGAGGTCGCCGAAGGGGTGCGGACGACCCGTGCGGCCTGCACCCTCGCCCACCGGGTGGGCGTCGAAATGCCAATTGCGTTTATGGTCCGCGAGGTTTTGGACGACGTCCTTGAGCCGGCAGACGCGGTCGGCCGGCTCATGAGCCGAGAGCTCAAGAGCGAGGCCCACTGATCGACCAGTGGCTTTCGCTCTGCACCCGGCCCGGGCTCCTGCCTGGCGTTCGACCCCCTGAGCGGGTAGGATTTAGAAAACGATTTTCATTTTCGGGTGGCTCGCGATGCGCTCACCCTCCCCGGCTCTGCTTGTGACCCTCGACACCCTCGTACCGGGGGAAACGGGGATCGTGGAGGGGTTGGAGGGGGACGGACCGGTCGACCAGCGTTTGCGGGACCTTGGACTCGTCCCGGGCACGCCCGTCCGCGCTCTGCGCCGTGCGCCCCTCGGCGACCCCACGGAGTACGAGCTCCGCGGCTATCGCTTGTGTCTGCGACAAACGGAGGGTGCGCGGGTCCGCGTGCGAAGGGAGCTCGCCGCCCGCGCTCCCGGCAGCGAGTCCGCGGCATGAGTGAGGCTGTTTTGCGGCTCGGCCTGGTCGGAAGCCCGAACTCCGGGAAGACCACACTCTTTAACGCGCTCACGGGGCTTCGGGCCAAGGTCGGCAACTACCCGGGCGTCACCGTGGAGCGTCGCGAGGGTGAGGCGAAGATCGAGGGTCGCCGTGTGGTCATGGTCGACCTGCCAGGCACCTATAGCCTGACTCCCGTCAGCAAGGACGAGGAGGTCGTGACCCGGCTCCTCTCTGGTCAGCTCGCGGGCGTGCCGCAGCCCCATGCCGTCGTCGCCGTGGCGGATGCCTGCTCCATCGAGCGCTCCCTACTTTTGGTGGCGCAGGTGCTCACGCTCGGCCTTCCTTGCTGCCTCGTCCTCACCATGGTCGATGAGCTCGCAGCGCGGGGTGGTGCGCTCGACATCCCGCGCCTTGAACGTGCGCTTGGGATTCCCGTGGTGGGAGTGATCGGTCACCGCGGCGTTGGCATCGACGAGCTTCGCCGCGTGCTGAGCCGCGCCGAGAGCTGGGGGCGCCCCCCGATCCTTCCGCCGGCCGATGCGGAGGAACGCGCGGGGTGGGCGGAGTCCGTGCTTTCCCACGTGCTGCACACCCGGCCCGGGCGGAGCCGGGTCACCGATGCGATCGATCGGGCAATCCTTCACCCGGTGGGGGGCACGCTGATCTTTGCGGTGGTTATGCTGACGTTTTTCCAGCTGATCTTCGCTTGGGCCCAGCCTGCGATGGACGGACTTGATCACGCGGTGGCCTTCGCCAGGGGGGGGCTCCATGCCGTCATGCCGGCGGGGGTCCTGGTCGACTTCCTGGTCGATGGTGTGCTCGGCGGTGTGGGCTCGGTGATCGTGTTTTTGCCGCAAATCGTGTTGCTCTTTAGCCTGCTCTACTTGCTGGAAGACCTCGGCTACATGGCGCGGGCCGCATTCGTGATCGACCGCGTCATGGGAGCGATCGGACTCGAGGGCCGCTCCTTCGTGTCGCTGCTCTCCTCCTATGCCTGTGCAGTGCCGGGGATCATGGCGACCCGCACGATTCCTTCCCCACGGGACCGCCTGGTCACGATCCTCGTTTCACCGCTCATGACCTGTTCGGCGCGCCTTCCCGTGTACGCGCTCTTGATCGGCGCCTTCGTGCCCGCGCGCCGGGTGTTCGGCCCCCTCGGGCTCCAGGGTCTGGCGCTCCTCGGCCTCTACCTCCTGGGCTCGCTCTCCGCGCTCATGGTCGCCGCTCTGCTGAAGAAGAGCCTCTTCCGCGGCCAGGGCCTCCCGTTCTACATGGAGTTACCTCCCTACCGCGTACCGACGCTGCGCCTTCTGCTCACGCAAGTCTGGGCAAGCGCCAGGGCTTTCTTGCGCCGGGCGGGGACCATCATTCTGGGGGTTTCTCTCGTGCTGTGGGCGCTCCTCCACTTCCCGCAGGTGGCGGCCCCGCCGACCAGCGCGCCCGGGGAGGCTGCGCGCTTTACCCTCGAGCACAGTATCGCCGGGCAGATCGGCCATGCGATCGAACCCGCGATCGCACCCCTTGGGTTCGATTGGAAAATTGGGGTGGGTCTCGTCGCAAGCCTTGCGGCGCGGGAGGTCATCGTGTCAACCCTCGGCCAGATCTACGCGGCAAGCGACCAGGACGACACGGCATCCCTGCGTCAGGCCATTCGACGCGACGTGCGCCCCGGGACCGGCGAACCCGTCTTTACACCGGCGACCGTGGCGTCGCTTCTTGTGTTCTTTGTCTTCGCCCTCCAGTGCATGTCCACCCTCGCTGTGATGCGCCGGGAAACGAACTCCCTGCGCTGGCCGGCCTTCGCCTTTGGGTACCTCCTCGCGCTCGGCTACGGAGCGAGCTACGTCACCCGCCAGGTGGTAACCGCGCTTTGGTCCTAGCCCGTGTCCTCGTCTGGGGTGTGCTCGTTCTCGCCGTGGCCGGCTGCGGGACGAAGACTGTGCGCCGGACGGTGGTCGAGGACGGTGGCATCCAGGTCATCTTGCGGGGCCAGACCAAGGGCGGAACGCCCGTCGACCGCGGCTTCCAGCAGCCCGCCGCGATCTCCGGCGTGCGCCTGGCTCACCTCCTCTCGCGCATCGATATCCGCACCGACGACGAGAAGTCGAGCGACCGCACGCCGGCCATCCCCGCGGAGATCTTGTACGACGTCGGAGACGCGCTCTCCCACGGCCTCGCCCTGGCCGATTCGTCCCAGGAGGTCGTTGTCATGGCGAAGCGCCGGACACGGCGCCTCGGCATCTTCAACGAGGACTACCTGACGAGCTTCGTGGCTTTTGTGCGAGACGATCGGCTCTACATCTATCTCTCGCGAGTCGATTGGCCGATCCCGAAAAACCCCAACGATCCGGTGACGGAACCGAAGATCGACAAGCCGGTGATGAAGTTCCACGTGTTGCCCTCCGAGGCGATGCAGGCCGTCAGCACGCAGGGTGTCGCGGCCGACTGGCGCGATCCGATCTTTAGGCAACCGACGGCGGTGCGAGTCACGGCCACGGGGAAGGTCGTGCGGCGCACCATCTTGATGGAGAGCGCACCCGACAAACCGGCCGCAGGAACTCCCGAGGCGGAGGACGAGCACATCGTGGGCGGAAACTTGGCACCCGAGACGCTGCGCAAGCTCGCCGATCTCGAAGAGGCGAGGCGCCGGGGCGAGCTCACGGAAGGCGAGTACTCGGCTCGCAAGCGCTCGATCCTGCTGGCCGACCCTTCCGCCTCGCCCCCGCCGCCGGCAGCCACACCGCCGACCCCCTCGCCGCCGCCGGAGCACTAGGCAGCGCGCCTTGTGTCGATCCGCACCGCGCGACGGCGCCGCGCCCCCATTTTGCGACTCGAACCTCTCGCGGCCTAGGCGTAGACCGGGGGTCGCCGATCCGCCCACGGGCGGGCCGCTTCGAGCTGCGCAGCGATCCGCAAGAGCAGGTCTTCGCGTCCGTAGGCGGCGACGAGCTGAACGCCGATCGGCAGTCCTGTGGCACTGAAGTAGAGCGGGAGCGAGATCGCAGGCTGGCCGGTCACGTTAAAAGGCTGCGTGAACGCCACAAAAGGACCGCTCCGCACCCAGCCCTGGAGCCGCTGCTCGGGGGTGGCCGTGAACTCGCCGAGCAGGGGAGGGGGCTCGGCGAGCGTGGGAGTCAGCAGGAGGTCGAAGCCCTCCTCCCACCACGCAGCGACCGTGCGTGT
Source organism: Myxococcota bacterium (assembly GCA_035315025.1). Classification (GTDB taxonomy): domain Bacteria; phylum Myxococcota_A; class UBA9160; order UBA9160; family UBA9160; genus UBA9160. The sequence continues at coordinate 117,957 of DATFYN010000028.1, read as the reverse complement.
CCACGCTTGCGCGCCGTCCACCGCCTGGATGTACTCCGACGCACTGATGCGTCGCCCGATCTCAGCCGCTTCCCAGGTGAGGGGCTCGACGTCCTCAGGAGTAATCGCTTCGCCCGTCCTCAGGCTCCACACGTCGAGGTCACGCGCCGTCCAAGCCGCGATCACGCGCACCACATGGCCGACGATGGCCGGATCATCCAGCGCCTTGGGATGCGATTCCTCCATGCGGTGGCCGAGCGACTCGAGGAGAACCCCGACCGCGCGCACCGCGGCTGCACAATCGGCATGGAGCGAGAACTCGCGCCGCGGCGCTCGCGCGAAAATGCCGATCCGCAGTCGCCCGGCGGCCAAAGCAATCTCTTGTGAAAATGGGCGCAGCGGCGGAGGCGCCACGTACGGGTCGCCCACCATGGGACCCGCCAGCGCATCGAGGATCCCGGCCGCGTCGCGCACCGAGCGCGTGACGACGAACTCCGCCGTGAAGCCGGCCCAGCTTTCCCCCACGCCCGGCCCCTGGGAGACGCGCCCGCGCGAGGGCTTAAGGCCCACGAGACCGCACATGCTCGCGGGGATGCGAATCGAGCCGCCGCCATCGTTGGCATGGGCCGCAGCCACCATGCCCGACGCCGTCGCCGCAGCCGAGCCTCCGCTCGAGCCGCCCGGGGAGCGCGTGGTGTCCCATGGGTTGCGGGTCGGCCCGAAAGCGATGGGTTCGGTCGTCGTTACGAGCCCGAGTTCCGGCGTATTCGTCTTGCCCGCGATCAAAAAGCCCGCGGCACGCAGCCGCTGCACCAAAAACGTGTCTTCGCGCTCTCGCCAGCCCCGGCGCTTCAGGAAGCTCATCCCGGCGCTATAGGGGTCGCCCGCGGAGTGTGCGACGAGATCTTTCAGCAGGAAGGGAACGCCGTGAAACGCTCCGCGCCCGAGCTCGGCCGAGCGCGCCTGCGCGCGCGCCTTCTCAAACAGCGGATAGATCACGGCGTTCAGCGTTGGGTTTAGCTTTTCGATGCGCACGATCGCGCTCTCTACAAGCTCAAGCGGCGATACCTTCCCGGTACGCACGAGCTCGGCCTGCGCCGTGGCGTCGAGCGTGGCAAGCGGATCGGACATGGCGGCCTCCTCGGTTGGGTAGGAGGAACGGTAGTCGGTTTGGGCGGCCCGGAGCATGGCCGGTTGACGCTCTCTTGGCGCGCGCGTAATCTGGTTGGGCTTCGCTTCGATTAGGGGAATGATTTCCGGCGCTTGCAGCCCCTCGGATGCCCAGTCTAAGGGTCCTGCACCCGACGTGCTAAGCGCCACTAGCGCGAGAGAGCGGAATGAGCGAAGGCCCGGGTAGGCCGAAACGGCCCGGCGACTCGACGCGTGCCGTGCATGCAGGCGAGCGCGAGCGCCCTGCGAGCGACGCCATCACCACGCCTATCTTCCAGACCTCGACCTATTGGTTCAGGGACTCGGAAGAGGTGCGTGCGTACCAGGAGGGGCGCAAGCCGCGGGACGAATACGGTCGCTACGGGAACCCGACGTGGCGCGCCGCGGAGCGTAAGCTCGCCGACCTCGAGGGCGCGGAAGACGCCGTGCTGTTTGCCTCCGGCATGTGCGCGACGACGACCACGTTCCTCGCCCTGCTGCCAAGGGGTGGGCACCTCGTCACGACGAGCGACTGCTATCGGCGTACTCGCCAGTTCTGCCAGGAGTATCTGACCAAGCTCGACGTCGAGACCACGGTGATCGAGCCCGCCGATCCGAAGAAGCTCGCCGACGCCTTGCGCGACGGCACGACGCTGTTTTTCACAGAGTCCCCGACCAATCCTTATCTCCGCGTCATCGACGTCGCCGAAGCCTCACGCGTCGCGCACGCGCGGGGAGCGCTTGTCGTGATCGACAGCACGTTTGCAAGTCCCGTAAACCATCGGGCGCTCGCCGATGGTGCAGATCTCGTACTGCACAGCGCCACCAAATACCTGGGCGGGCACAACGATCTACTCGCCGGAGCGGCGGCCGGGGGCAAGGAGCTCGTCGGGCGGCTGCGCGGTGCGGTGGGTGTGCTCGGCGGCGTCACCGACCCCCACTCCGCGTACCTCTTGCTCCGAGGCATGAAGACGCTCTCGCTTCGCATGGCGCGTCACAACGAGAACGGCCTGCGCATCGCCCACATGCTCGAGGCTCACGCGCGTGTGCGGCGCGTGTGGTACCCGGGGCTCGAGAGCCACCCCGACCACGCCACCGCATCGCGAACGATGCGGGGTTTTGGCGGGGTCGTGAGTTTCGAGCTCGACAGCGACCTCGAAGGCACGATGCGTTTTGTCGACCGCTGCCGCATCCCCTATATCGCCCCGAGCCTCGGGGGTGTCGAGTCGCTGATCGAAATGCCCGCGCTGATGTCGTACTGGGACAAGCCACGTGCGGAGCGCGAGGCCCTCGGCATCACCGACTCCCTGGTGCGGCTGTCCTGCGGGATCGAGGACGTCTCAGACCTCCTCGCCGACCTCGAGCAGGCGCTCGCCTCGCTCTAGCTAGGCGGCGAACGAACGGCGACCTGCGAAGCTTGAACTCTCGGCTACTCGCGCTGCGCCACGCCGCTCGCTTCGAGCTCGGCCTGATCATGCGAGACCAAGAGCACGACGCCGGCACGGTCGCGTAGCTCGCGCAGATAGCGACGCAGCTCGCGAAGCCGCTCGCCGTCCTCGGGAACTACGACAAGGCTGTACAAGAAGGGCTTTGGAAGATCGTCGTTGATCCCATCGATCTGGTTCACGACGTCACCGGTCATGGCGTAGGTCTGGAGCTTCTCGCCTTCGCGAACGTGCGCGATCACGATCTGGCTGCCGGGAGTATGGCCGCCTGCCGCGATGAGGAAGACGCCGGGAAAGCCCTCGAGCTCGAGCAGAGGGCCACCCTGGAGGGCCACCGGCTTGGCGCAGGCTGCCTCCTCGAGGAGCCAGCGGCCGGGGCGGGTGCTGTAGTTCGATCGTTCATGCTGCGCCACGGTCATGAAGACGGGCACGGGATGCGGGATCCCCGCGCAGAGCGCTCCTAGGCCTTCCACGTGGTCCACGTGCAGATGGGTAAAAACGAGGCCCGCCACCCGCGCGCGGGCGGGACCGAGGCGCTCCGCGACGGAGTGGAGGGGTACGATGGGCTGCGCTCCGCCTAGGCGTTCGATCTGCTTGCCAAAGGCAAGGGCGCGCTCCCGATCCATCCCTGTGTCGATCAGGAGGAGGCGACCGTCGCTCCACTCGAGCACGAACGCGGGATGGCTCATGACATAGGGCCGACCCGGGAAAGCGTCGCGCTTCGGGTCGAGCACCGCCGAGCGCGGCATCGCCTGGCTTGCCGTGTTGATCCAAGAGATCGAAACCGGGCGATCCTCGCCCGAAGCCGAGGCCAGCACCTCCTCGGCGCTTGGCAGGGGAGCCCGCTCTCGACAGATCGCGAGGTGGGCCCAGCCCACGCCCGTGGCCAGGGCGACCAGCACCAGCGGGGGGAGGGCGATGATCATGAGAAGGATGCGCTTTCGCAGGGCTGGTACCTCCTGGGCCCACAGGGGGGCCATTGTGGCAGAGCGCAATCCCCGGGTTCACTCGGTCGGGCCCGCCGCCGATAAGGAGCACAGACTTTCGCAGAGATCGCCGTCCCGGCCTCGGCAGGTCGGTCCGGGGGTGCGCCCATGTCCTCCACTGACGCGCGCTTTGCTGAGCAGATCGACCTCCTCGTCCGCGCCCGCTACCCGGTTCTCTACGTCGTGACCTTCGAGGAGGGCCGCCTCGAGCAGCTCCTGTTCGAGCTCGCGCGGCGCCAGGGCAAGCCGTTCGCGGTGTGGACGGCGACGCGGGGTCTCCGCACGGTCGGGGTCCGCCACGATGGAGGGCCGGAGCTCCCTCACTACCCCGCCCCGGCAGAGGTGCTCGAGCATATCCGGGCGGAGCGGGGGACGGGGATCTACCTGCTCGAGGACCTGCACCTCCACTTCGACGAGCCCCAAGTCGTGCGCCGGCTGCGCGACGTGGCGGCCGAGCTCAAGGATTCGCACAAGACCGTCGTGCTCTCGGCAGCGCGCATGGCGCTCCCGCCCGAACTCGAGAAGGACCTCACCGTTCTCGATCTGCCGCTGCCGGACGAGACGGAGATTGCTGCGCTCCTGCGCTCGCTTTGCGAGCAGCTCTCCCAGCAGGATCCTAAGTCCGTAGCGCTCACGCGCGAGGATTCCCGTGCGCTCGTGCGTGCAGCCCGGGGCCTCACGCTGGCAGAAGCGGAGAACGCCTTTGCCAAGGCGGCGGTCGACGGAGACCGCCTCGACGCAGCGGACATCAAGCTCGTGATGGAGGAGAAGCGCCAGGTGATCCGCAAGTCCGGCGTCCTCGACTTCCATCCTGCGGAAACCACGCTCGAGGACGTCGGGGGGCTCGAGCGCCTCAAGGACTGGCTGCGGCGCCGCGGCAAGGCGCTCTTGCCGGGCGCGCGCGAGTTCGGCCTCGGCGCCCCAAAGGGGGTGCTGCTCCTCGGGGTTCCGGGCTGCGGCAAGAGTCTCACGGCGCAAGTCATCGCCCACAGCTGGCAGCTTCCGCTGCTCCATCTCGATCTCGGCCGTGTTTTCTCCGGACTGCTCGGGAGCTCGGAGGACAACATGCGCAAGGCGCTGCGTGCGGCCGAGGCAGTGGCCCCTGCGGTGTTGTGGATCGATGAGATCGAGAAGGGCCTGGCGGGTGGCACCGGGAGCAGCCAGAGCGACGGCGGAACCGCGCAGCGCGTGTTCGCGTCGCTCCTCACCTGGATGCAAGAGCAACGCGCAGGGGTGTTCGTGGCCGCGACGGCGAACCGGATCGACGCGCTTCCGCCCGAGCTTTTGCGGCGCGGGCGCTTTGACGAGATCTTCTTCGTCGACCTGCCCGCAGCGGCGGCGCGCGCCGAGATCCTCGCCATCCACCTGCGCAAGCGAGGCCGCGACCCGGCGCTCTTCGCACTGGCCGATCTCGCCAAGGCGTGTGAAGGGTTTAGCGGCGCGGAAATCGAGCAATCCCTGGTGGAGGCGCTGTTCGCCGCCTTCGACCGTGGGAGCGAGCTCGAGGGCCAAGACATTGCCCAGGCGATGGCCGAGACGACTCCGCTCTCGGTCACCTCGGCCGAAGAGATCAGTTCCATGCGCGCTTGGGCGAAGACCCGGGCCAGGCCTGCGGATCGAGCTGCCGCCGAACGCAGCATTCCCTTCGTGGGGAGGGCCCGTGGATAGCCGGCGCTTTCGCCTGCTCGAGCGGGGTCCGGAGGCGCCCGAGGGGCAGCCCCCTCTTTCGAGCGAGCCCGCCGAGCCGGGGATGGCCGCACGGGCGCGCAGCCTCGAACGCGAGGGCGAGCTCCAGCTCGACGAGAGCCGCGCCATTGCGACGCATTTTTGTCGGGCTTGTCACTTCGAGAACCGCGCGGAGCTCGTCCGCTGCCTGAACTGCGGAACTGCGCTCGGGGGTGCCGATCAAGAAGCCCTGGACAAGGAGATCCGCGCGAGGCACGCCGCCCGGCATCACCTTGCGGAAAGCGGCCAGGCGAGCGCGCACCCGCCTGCGCCGCACGCCCCGCCCTCCGCGCCTGCACCTGTGGCGGATCGTCCTGCGGAGGGACGAGACGCCGACGAGCCGGGCATGGGCGCTGTGCTCGCGGCCGGACTCATCACGACGTCGATCTTCGCCTTGGTCTCAATGCCCGTGCGGTTCATTTTCTCGCGGACTTTCGGGGGCTCGTTTTCCTGGCGCAGCTGCGGTGAGCTTCTGCTTGTGCTGGCCATCTCGGGGATCGTTTACGCCATTTATGGGCGACAGCTCCGCCGCTTCTAAGGGCGAAACCCCGCTCAGGCGAATCCCGTAAGCACCTCTTCAAACGCCTTGAGCTGTCCGCCGCGCGTACTCGAAGGAACAACAATCGGCGTCGTTACTCCCGCGGCTCGCCACGCTTCGATTCCCTCGCGCACCTGCGAAGCGTTGCCGTAGAGCGTCGTGTCCTGGAGCCAGCGATCGCTCATGAGGCTTGGAAGCCGCTCGCGCTCGCCCTTCGCGAGCGCCGCCTCCACCGCCTCCATCTCCTGGAGATAGCCCGCTTCCTTCCAATAGTTCCGGTAGTTCGGGAGCAGGAGATAGCCGCTCAACGTCTTGCGATTCACCGCGGCTGCGGCAGCCAAATCCTCGTCGATGCAGGTGGGAATCATGTTCCCGACGAAAAACTTCTCTCCGCGCCGTTCGGGGGGAAGAGCGGCCAGGGAAGCGGCCATGTGGCTTCGCGCGGCATTCGCCCACACCGCGCCCTCTGCCAGCTCGGCCGCGAGACCCACCATCTTGCGGCGCAGGGTGGCGAGGACGACGGGCGGAAGCTCACCGTACACCTTCGAACCCGCCCGCACGGCTTCCAGATACGCGCGCATGTCGGAAAGGGGCTTCCCAGGATGGGCGCCAAGCCGTGCGTTGGCGGGTGCGTGGGAGACACCGAGGCCGAGACGGAAGCGCCCCCGGGAGACCTCGTGGAGATACGCCGCCGCCTGGCCCATGTCGAAGGCGGTACGGGCGTAGATGTTCGCGATGGCGGTTCCGAAGTGCAGGGTTTTCGTGGTGTGGGCGAGAGAGAGGCAAAGGCCCATGGCGTCGCCGAAGCTCGCGCAGTAAATGCCTGAGAAGCCGCGGCGCTCGATCTCGGCGGCGAGTTCCAGGGTTGCGAGGCGGCGGCCGGGCACGCTGGCCAGAGCGAGTGCGGGAAGCTTCACCATGCCCTCCGGTCCCTCGCGCGGACTCTACGCGAGTGCAAGGCCGCAGGATACCCTCGGCCCGGGAGGTTTCATGAAACGTGCGCTCATCCTTGTGTTCGTGGCCCTCGTCGGCCTGACGGCCCTCCTGCTCGCCCGCGCACTTGCCCTCCCGTCCCATCAATTGCAAGTCAAGCCGGTGCCGCGCATCGCGCTGGATGAGGCGGCCCTCGACGGGCGCCTCGCCGCTGCGCTGCGCTTTGAAACGATCTCGAACGCAGACCCGGCCGCGCTGCCCCGGGTGGAGTTCGTCAAGTTCCAGCGCTGGCTCGCCGAGGCCTACCCTCTCCTGCACGCACGCTTGTCTTTAGAACGGGTTTCGGATCTCTCCCTCCTCTACACCTGGCAAGGTCGCGACCCGCAGCTGCCGCCCATCCTGCTGCTGGCCCACCAGGACGTGGTCCTGGTGGAAGCACCGGAGCGCTGGGCCGAGCCTCCGTTCGCAGGTCGCATCGATGGGGGATTCGTGTGGGGCCGCGGTGCGATCGACGACAAGAGCTCGCTGCTCTCGATCTGCGAAGCCGTCGAGCTCCTTCTGGCGCGTGGCTTTCAGCCCGAGCGCACCGTGCTCCTCGCATTCGGTCACGACGAAGAAGTCGGTGGTACGCACGGAGCCACGCAGATCGCCGCGCTCTTGGCGTCCCGCTCCGTGCACGCTTGGTTTGGTCTTGACGAGGGCGGGGTGATTCTCGCCCCAGGGGTCGTGCCTGGCATTCACGGCCCTGTCGCCCTGGTCGGCGTGGCCGAAAAGGGCTTCGTCACCCTGGACGTCGTGGCGAAGGCCGAGGGCGGCCACTCCTCGATGCCTCCGCGCCACACCGCGGCGGGTATCCTTGCAAAGGCCATCTCAGCCCTCGAGGACCACCCGATGCCCGGGGGTATCGGGGGGGTGACGGGATCCACGTTCGCCTACCTGGCGCCCGAGATGCCCCTGGTCGGACGCATGCTCTTTGCCAACCTTTGGCTCTTCGCAGCGCCGCTCGACACCCTCTTGTCGGGCCAGCCCTCCATGAACGCGTTCTTGCGTACCACCACCGCAGTCACACAGCTCACAGGGAGCCCCAAGGACAACGTCCTGCCGAGCCAGGCCGTGGCGGGCGTGAACTTCCGCATCCTCCCCGGGGACACGATCGATCTCGTCCTGAGACGAGCGAGCGCGGTCGTGAACGATCCGCGTGTGGAGGTGCGGCTGCGCAGCCCGGCCTGGGAACCGAGTCCGGTTTCGCCGATTGATTCGGCCTCGTTCGCACTCCTTGCGCGCACGATCCGTGAGAGCTTCGAAGACACGATCGTGGCACCGAGCCTCGTCGTCGGGGGAACCGACGCCCGCCACTACGGCGAGGTGACCAAGGAGCTCTACCGCTTCGAGCCTTTCCGCATGGACGCAGCCGACATGAAACGCCCGCATGGAATCGACGAGCGCATGTCGACGCAGAACTACGCCGACGCCGTTCGCTACCAGGTCCAGCTCCTCGTAAACGCAGCAGGCAGCCCGCCGACGCCGTGAGGGGCGAGTAGAGAGGCTCTGCCGCGCTTTTCCACCAGGCCGGTGGTCGACGGGTCGCGCGCGCTCAAGGCGAAGCTACCGGGCCTAACTACTTCTCGTCTTGAAACTCGGAAGTCGTGAAGGATAAAGCGAAATAGGCGCAAAAGCCGCCCCAAATTTGTGTCTGGATCGTATAGGATGCGGCGGTACAAGTGACTGAAACATCGCACGAATCGCCATGCTGGGGGGTGAGGCGATGCGCGACTTCCGGAAGATTCAGCTTGCGCTGAGACCCGTCTGGGGCCCGCACACCCACGCCCAAGAGCTCACCGCGGCGGGGGACGCCGTAGAATTGGAGCGTTTCAGGACGAGAAGTAACTAGAGACGAGACTCGTGGCGGCTGCGTCGGAGGGCAGCAGCTAGCCCTCGCGCCGCATGAACACACGACGTTCCACACGGAGGCCGAGCGCGGCTTCGCGCTCCCGCAACTCGAGAAGTCCCGGGGTGAGCTCCCACTCTTCCAGGATCCGGAAGCCGCGACGCCCATAGAAGGGAGCGTTCCACTCGGGATCGCGAAAGGTCGAGAGGGTAAGCCCCGGCCGCTCGTGCCGGGCCGCCCAGCGGACCACGCATTCGATGAGGCGCGAACCAATCCCTCGCCCCCAGCACTCGGGCCGCACGTCGAGTTCATTGAGATGCGGCCCGCCATCGATCAGAAGGGCGTGGGCAAATCCGAGGGGCGCGCCCGCCGGCGGCGCTGCCACCCAAAGGCGGCCCGCCCGCCGGGCTTCGTCGAGCATCGAGCGCGGGAGGGTCTTTTCGAGGAGCGTCTCCTGCATGAGATCGAGGCCTCGGAAACGCTCTGCGGCGTCGCGCTCGACGTGGGCGAGCGCCGCAAACTCGTCCTCCCGGGCGAAGCGAATTTCAAGATCGAGGCTCATGCCTCCTCGTCGTCCGGTGGCCGGAGCCGTTGGCGCAGCTTGCGGAGAATCGCTGTGCAGCGTCGCAGCTCGTCTTCCGACAAGCCCTGCGCGACCTCCTCGGCAAAGGCTTGCTGCCCACGCACCAAGGCTTGGTACGCCTTGGCCCCGCGCAAGGTGAGCCGCAGAAGCTTCGAGCGCCGGTGGTTGGGGTTGTGGACGTATTCGACGAGCCTCTCGTCCGCGAGGGCATCGGCTATGCGCTGCACTCCCTGTCGCGCGACCGGCCGGGAGCGGGCGATCTGCGCGACCGTGTGCGGACCCTCCTCCGCCAGGGTCCGCAACACCCCGAGCCGTCCCGTCGACTGTCCCACCACGCGAGCCCGCCGGTCTCCCTCCGCGCGCAGACGGAAGAACGTGTACGCGAGCTCCAGCAAGAGCTCGGCCGCCGCCGTGCCCTGCGGGCTCGCTCGCCGCCTTGCGTGGCTCATGGGTAAATTGACAATATATTGTCAAAATGACACCGTCGCGTCAATGGACGATGGTTCCGCGACCGCACGGGTTCCTGTGGGCACTGGAAGCGGACAAGCAGGCCACCCAAAGGGTCTCGTGGGCCGCTTCTTCGGCGCCGTGATGGCCCACCTCAATCACGAGATGAACCTCTTCACGCTCGAGCACCTCGATGTGCGCCCTCGTGAAAAGGTGCTCGAGATCGGCTTCGGACCCGGACGCCTGATCGCTGCGCTTTGCGAACGCGCGCGGCACGGCTCGGTCTGCGGAGCCGACCACTCCGACACGATGGTGCGTCAGGCCATGGCCCGCAATCGCGAGGCCGTACGGGCGGGGCGGGTCGCGCTCTTCCTGGCCCAGGTTTCGCGTCTCCCCTTCAAAGACGCGTGCTTCGACCGGGTCTGCGCGGTGAACAGCTTTCAGTTCTGGCCGGCACCCGAAGAAGACCTGCGCGAGGTGCGGCGGGTGCTGAAGCCCGGGGGCCTTCTCGCCCTCGCCCTGCGCCGGGGCGCGGGGACGTCTGCGCTCGGCATGGGGCACCTCGCCGAACCCTCGCGGGTCGACGACGCCCTTCGTGCGCTTGCGGCAGCGGACTTTCGGGACCTGCGCGTCGAATCCCGCCGGCTGCGCTACGTCACCGCCTCGTGCGTCCTCGCCCGGGGCTGAGCGCGCGGCTAGGCCTGCACACGGCGGCGGGCAAGTGCCAGTTGCCTGGCGAGAAAGCTTTGCATGGGAATGCGCGCGGCCTCGAGCTGCTGAGGAATGAACGAGGCGCGGGTCAGGCCGGGGAGCGTGTTGGTCTCGAGATAGACGAGCCCGTCCTTCGCCACGATGAGGTCGGTGCGGGAATAGCCGAAGCAGCGAAGCGCACGGTGCGCACGAAGGCCCAGCTCCTGTGCCTGGGCGGCGACCTCGGGCGCAACCTCCGCAGGCGTAATTTCGCGTGCGCCCTGCCCGAGATACTTGGCCGTGTAGCCAAAACTCGTGCCCGCTTGCACCCGGATCTCCGAGCAAGGCAGTGCCCGCAATCCGTCGTCCTGGTCGATCACCCCGACGGTGAGCTCCGTACCGCCGACGAACGCCTCGGCCAAGTAGGGCTGGGCTTCGTCTTTTAGCCTGTGAAGCGCGGGCTCGATCTCGCTCCGGTCATTCAGGAACTGCAATCCCATGCTCGAGCCGTCGGCCACGGGCTTGAGCACAAGCCGCGGATGCCGATCGAGCAGGTCGAGCAGGCTCGCGTGGGCCCGGGGTACGTCCCTTCCGTCGACGACGCGGGCCTCGGCGACCCGCGCCCCCTGTGCGCTCACAATCTCGCGGGCGCGCACCTTGTCGAAGGCATCGCGGCTCGCCGCGCTGCCCGAGCCCGTGAAGGGGATGCGGCGCTCCTCGAGCCAACCCTGAAGCGTTCCATTTTCGGCGATGCCGCCATGGAGCGCCAGAAAGAGCGTCGGCCCGTCTGCGGCGAATTCGTCGAGGGCGAGCTTGAGCTCTCGCCAGCGCGCAGGCCGGCGCGGCTCGAACTCCTGCTCAAACGGCCGGGGGTGCCGCAAGAGTTCGTCCCGGGGCACCTCGAAGACGGCGCCATCCACGGCCCAGAAGCAGCAGCGGGGGCTATCGAGGAGGGCTGCGACATTCTGCGCCGAGGCTACGGACACGAGCCGTTCGCGGGTGGGACCCCCGAAGAGAAGGACGACCTCACTCGTCATGCCACACCCTTCCCTGTGCCGCCCGGACTCTACCGCCGGGAATTTCCCTACGAGAGGGTCGGCGCGGCATCGCTTGGACCTGAGGGCCGGGGGAGCAGAGAGCGGCCTCCCTAGAGCAGCCTCCCCTGCTTGGATGCCGCGGCGCGGTTGCGTTCGAGGGCGAGCAGGCGGCGCTTGAGCACGAGGCCGCCGGCGTAGCCGGCGAGGCCGTCAGAGGCCACCACCCGGTGACAAGGCACGATCAGCGCCACCGGGTTCGCGCCGTTCGCTCCGCCCACCGCGCGGGAGGCCAGAGGCTCGCCTATCGCGCGCGCAACCTCGTGGTAGCTACGGGTCTCGCCGTAGGGAATGCAGAGCAGCTCCCGCCATACCTCCCGTTGGAAGGGCGTGCCCCGGAGATCGAGCGGCAGCGCGAAGTCTGTGCGCTTGCCCTCGAGATACTCGAGCACCTGGGCGATCGCTGCGCGGTTCGGTGCAAAGGCCTCGACGGTCTTCGCCTCCGGCGCGTGCCGCGAGAGCCAGCCGGCCAGGCCGCGCCCGTTCGCGTGAGGAAGCTCAAGGTACGCAATGCCGCAGGACGTGGAGAGGATGCGAAGCGGTCCGATGGGAGACTCGAACTCGGCGAGATGGACGGTCTCCATGGGTGCACTCTACCACCCTTGGAGGCTGGTAAGGCGCCGCTGCGCTGTGCGCCACGGCACCCCCACCACCAAGGCCACGGGAGCTGCGTCGGAGGCCGAGCCACACGCCTCCCGCGTGGCCTCCGGGCGGGCCCTCGACATGTCGCGGCGGCACGCCGAAGCCCATCCCCGAGTCCCATGCGGCGCGCCGCGCGAGAGCGAGGGCGAGCGATTAGAATCGCCCCGGGATGACGAAGCTCCCCCGCTCCTCGCTCGAACTGCTGCGTGCCCTGCACTTCGCGGCTCGAAAGCACCGCGACCAACGACGCAAGGATTCGGAGGCCTCGCCGTACATCAATCATCCCATCGAGGTCGCTGAGACGCTGGCACGGGTGGGAGGTGTCAGCGACCTCGCGGTCCTCGAGGCTGCGATCTTGCACGACACCGTGGAGGACACGGAGACCACCGCGGCGGAGCTTGAAGCAACCTTCGGTCGCGAGGTGCAAGAACTCGTGGCGGAGTTGACGGACGACAAGCGGCTTCCGAAACAGGAGCGCAAGCGCCTTCAAGTCGAGCACGCGCCTCTGCTCTCCCGGCGGGCGAAGCTCGTGAAGCTCGCCGACAAGATCTGCAACCTCCGCGACATCGCGCACGCACCGCCTCGGGGCTGGTCTCGCGAGCGCCGCCTCGAGTACCTCGCTTGGACCGAGCACGTGGTCGCCGGGTTGCGCGGCGAAAGCGACGCCCTCGAGAGGCGCTATGACGAGGTCGTGCGCGAGGCCCGCTACATCCTCGCGCGCGAGGCTCCCGGGCACAGCCAAATCTCGATCGAGTTCGTGCCACGCTCCGCAGAGTCCCTGGACGCCGACCTGCGGCTTCTTCGGGAGCGCTTTCCGCAGGTCTCGACGGTGAATATCCCAGACCTCCTGCGCTTCCCGGTCCGGAGCTGGGATGCCTGCCAAAGGGCACGCACCTACGTCGAACGCGCGATCGCGCACCTGCGCTCCATGGACTTCGACCTCACGGGGCCCTTCGTGCTGAAGGACGTGCTTGCGACGCGAGGCCTGTCCGAAGTGCTGGTGGTGCGCGGCGACGCACCGCAGGAGTTCGGTCGCCGCATCTATCCCACGCGCCCGACGGAGCTCATCGCAGCGATCAAGAGCCAGCTCCCCGGCCTCAAGGTCTATGCCTCGTTCGATCCCTACCGTTCGAGCCTGCATGCGGCGGGCGAGCTCGCTCGGGCCAAGCTCGACGCCGGCGCCGACGGCTTTTTCACGCAGCCCTTCTTCGACCTGCGGCAGATGGACCTCTGCGCCGAACTTCTCGCCGGATGCGAGGTGTACTGGGGCGTTTCGCCGGTCCTTGGCCCGCAGACGCGCCGCTATTGGGAGGTGAAGAGCCGAGTGGTCTTTCCGGCCGCGTTCGAGCCCACCCTTGCCTGGAACCGCCGCTTTGCTGGAGAGTCTCTGGCCTGGGTGCGAGAGCGCGGAGCGCATCTGTACTTCATGCCCATTCGCACCGACCTTGTGGCGTATCTGGAGGACATTTTTTGAGTCGGTCCGCGGCCTCGCGGCGGCTCTCCGCAAGCGCGCTCCTGTTCCGGGCCCGGCGATGAGCTCAACCCAGAGCTGGGATCCGGAGCGCTACGCACGAAACGCACGCTTTGTCTCGGATCTCGGCCAGCCCGTTCTCGAGCTGCTCGCTGCGCAGCCGGGTGAGCGAGTGCTCGACCTGGGCTGCGGGGACGGCGTCCTCGCGGAGAAGCTCGTGGCCCTCGGCACACGCGTCGTGGGCGTCGATGGCAGCGCGCCGCAGGTGGCCGCGGCCCGCGGGCGTGGCATCGACGCGCACGTCATGGACGGACAGGCGCTGGCTTTCGAGCGCGAGTTCGACGCGGTGTTCAGCAATGCAGCACTGCACTGGATGCGCGAGAGCGATCTGGTGATCCGCGGAGTGGCGCGAGCGCTCCGACCCGGCGGTCGCTTCGTAGGGGAGTTTGGCGGGCACGGCTGCGTGGCAAAGATCGTGGCGGCCGTGGAAGCTGCGCTCGGACGCCGCGGGATTGACGCCGCTCGGCTCAACCCCTGGTACTTCCCCACCGCGGCGGAGTATGCCGCGCGGCTCGCCGTGGGAGGGTTCGAGGTCCGCTACATCGCCCTCATTCCGCGCCCGACGCCGCTGCCCGGAGAGATTCGCGCATGGCTCGAAACCTTCTGCGAAAGCTTCACGGCAGCCCTTGCGCCCGCGGATCGTCCCGCCTTGCTCGACGAGGTGAGCGCAGCGCTTCGGCCGGAGCTGTGCGATCGCGAGGGGCGCTGGAGCGCGGACTACGTGCGCCTGCGCTTTTCGGCCTGGCTCCCCGTGTCCCTCACACCGCATCCTTGAGCCCGAGGCGCTTCATCATCTTCTGGAGCGACTGACGAGGGATGCCAAGCTTCTCCGCGGCGCGGCTCTTGCTGCCTGTTTCCGCGAGCGCATCGAGGATCAGGCGACGCTTCAGTGCGTCGACAGACCGGTTCAAGTCCCACACGCGTGGTCCCGGCCCCTCCGCTACCGAGGGGGGCTCAGGCAGGGCCTCCCGGATGTGCTCGGAGAACATATCGACGGTGACCATCTCGGCGTCACCCGCGAGGGCCACCACGCGCTCGATTTCGTTCTCGAGCTCCCGCACGTTGCCACTCCACGAGTGGGCGACCAGTCGGTCCATCGCGGCATTGGTGAACCCCTTGAGCGCGCGACCCATCTTTCGATTCGCGCGGTCGAGGAACTGGTGGGCGAGGCTCGGAATGTCGGTGCGCCGTTCGCGCAGCGGCGGCAGGTGGATCTCGACGACGCGCAGCCGGTAGTAGAGGTCCTCTCGGAAGCGGCTCTCGGCCACCTCCTTGCGCAAGTCGAGGTTCGTGGCCGCGATCACGCGGACATCGACTTTGCGGGTTTCCGACGAGCCCAACGGACGAATCTCACCGTCCTGCAGCACCCGGAGCAGCCGCACCTGCATCCCGGGCTTCGTCTCCCCGATCTCATCCAAGAAGATCGTCCCGCCGTCGGCTAGCTCGAAAAGACCCTTCTTGTCCTGGTGCGCACCGGTAAAGGCTCCGCGCTTGTGGCCGAACAGCTCACTTTCGAGCAGCGTCTCGGGCAAAGCGGCGCAGTTCTGGGCCACGAAGCGGGCGTTCTTGCGGGGACCACTGTAGTGGATGGCGCGTGCCACAAGGTCTTTGCCGGTGCCCGTCTCCCCTGTCAGCAAGACCGTGGCGTCGGTAGTCGCCACCTTCTCCATGACGTCGAAGACACGGTTCATCGACGGCGAGGCGCCGATGATCTGGTCGAAGGCATAGCGGCCCTGGACCTCGCGCCGCAGATACAGATTCTCGTTACGCAGCTTCTCGTTGGCGAGGGCCAGCTCCTGCGTCAAGCCGGCGTTGCGCCGCGCGAGCTCCCAGGTCTCGAGAGCGCGCTTCACATCGAGACGCAGCTCGTCCGGCTCCCAGGGCTTTTGGATGTAGCGGTAGATGCGCCCCTCGTTGATGGCGCGGATCAGCGAGCCCACGTCGGCGTAGCCGGTGAGCAGCATGCGAATCGTCTCTGGGCGGCGGGCGTTCACCTGCTCCAAGAACTCAGTGCCCGTCATCCCAGGCATCACCTGGTCGGCGATCACGAGCGCGATCTCCTCGCGCTCGAGGACCTCGAGGCCGCGCTCCCCACTCGACGCCGTAAAGACCTGATAGTCGTCCTCGAGGGTGAGCTCGAGGGACTCGCGAATCGCTGCCTCGTCATCGACGAGCAAAATTCCGTAGGGGCGGTCCCCGCGCCCCCGGCGCGCCCCTTCGATCGCGTCTTGTGCGCGCTCGTCGGTCATCGCGGGAGGGTAACAGTCGATCGTAGCGAGAACAGCGGGGGCGGCGGCGTTGCGGGACACCGCCGCCCCCAAGGTGTCGGCGTTCGGAAGCTAAGCCTACCTCCGCGCGCGGCGTGCCGTGCGGCGCGTGGTGGGCGCGCGTCGGCGTGCCTTCCTCGCGGTTCGGCGCGCAGGCTTGCGCGCCGTGCGCCGAGCGCTTGCCCGGCCCGCCGCTCGTCGGCGGCCGCCCGAGCGGGCCATCTTCGTCCTGGAGACATCGCCCTGCTTGTCGATGAAATACAGGAAGCCATCCTCCCGCTTCACGCCCGCCTTGGCGACCTTCTCGGGCTTGCCCTTGGCAGGCTTCCCGCCACCGCGGGCCATGCGCGCGCGGCTCACATCCCCCTGCTTGTCGAGATAATAGAGCCATCCGCGCTCTCGTCGGATGCTGGTCTTTGCGACCTTTGTGGCCATACAGCCATCTCCTTTGTGTCATGCGGACTGCGCGGCGTCTACGCCCGCGCAACCCGCGCTTCCAGATCGTCCGCGCAACCGCGCGGAGCCCTGGAGGACGCGCAGCCGCAGGGAGGGAGCCAACGTGCTGCGCCGGGCGAGAGAATCGGCCGCGCCTCCGTCGGTGTCAACGGTTTTTCGAGGGGTTAGGCCCAGAATTTGCGAGTTCCACCGACGGGCGCGCCGGCCGTTAGCCCGCGATCCGGGCCTCGACCCGCTCGAGGACGCGGCTCTCGAGGCAAAGGCCATCGAGGGTGTTGATCTCCTGCAGCCCCGTCGGGCTCGTGACGTTCACCTCCGTCAGGTGCCCGCCAATCACGTCGATGCCCACGAAGAAGAGACCATCGCGCTCGAGCCAGGGCCGCAGGACGTCGATGATCCGGCGGTCGTCGGCATCGAGCGTGGTCGCCACCGCGCAGCCACCGACGTGGAGATTGGCTCTCGTCTCCCGCTCCGCGGGGACACGCAGGAGCGCGCCCAGGGGCTCGCCCTCCAGCAGGAGGATCCGCTTGTCCCCCGTTCGGACCTGGGGCAGGTAGCGCTGCGCCATCGTCCACTGGGTGCCGAAGCGTGTGCTTTGCTCGAGGATCGAAAACAGGTTCCGGTCATCGTGCCGGACATGGAAGATGCCCTCGCCCCCGCGGCCGGAGAGCGGCTTCACGATCATTTCACCGCCCACCTTCGCCATGAAGTCGATGAGCTCGGGGATGTTGCGTGTCACCCGGGTCTCGGCCATGAGCTGCGGGAAATGGAGCGCGTAGAGCTTTTCGTTGGCAGCAAGGATCCCGGCGGGCCGATTCAGCACGAGCGCACGTTTGCAAAGCGTGAGAATCTGCGTTGCGGTGACGTAGTCGGCATCTGCGGGCGGGTCCTTGCGTTGGAACACGACGTCCACCCGGTCATCGAGCACGACGCTGTGGGCCGGGCCGAGCTCGGCATGATTCCCCTGCTCCCGGCGGAGCGTGATCGCCCGCACCCGCGCGGACGCCTTGCCGTCATCGACCTCGAGGTCACCCTGCTCGAAGTACAGGACGTGGTGGCCCCGGCGCTGCGCTTCGAGCATGAGGGGGAAGGTGGTATCCTTGGCGATGTCGATCCCGCCGATCGGATCCATCAAAAAGGCCATGGTGAGGGCGCGGGACCGCATTCAGGCAAACCTCCGTTCGACCGAACCGAAGCGGTAGCGCAGCGAGCCGACCGTCGGCTACGGTGCAAGCGGCTCCGGAGCACACATGCGCATCTTTCGCTCGCGAGTCTTCCGGCTGCTGTTCGGGCTCGCGGCGCTTTTCACGCTGGCGATCGCGGGACTTGCGCTCTACGTCTACCAAGAGATTGAGCGCGAGCTCCCGGACCTCGAGAAGCTGACCGACTACCGCCCTGCCTTGACCAGCACGGTATACGACCGCAAGGGACGCCCGATCGGCGAGTTCTTTGAGGAACGCCGCCGCCTCGAGCCGGTGGGGAAGATCCCGAAGCTTGTGGTGCAGGCCTTCGTCGCGGGAGAGGACGAGACCTTCTTCGAGCACACGGGTCTCGACTACACGGCGATTCTGCGCGCGGCTTGGGTGAATCTGCGGGCCGGCGGCAAAGTGAAACAGGGCGGCAGCACGATCACCCAGCAGGTGGCGAAGAGCCTGCTCCTGTCCTCGGAACGAAGCGTGCTGCGCAAGCTCAAGGACATGGTGCTGGCTCGGCGCATCGAGCAGCACTTCAGCAAAGACGAGATCCTCTATCTCTACCTGAACCAGATCTATCTCGGGCACGGCGCCTACGGAGTCGGGCAGGCCGCGCGTACGTACTTCGGGAAGGACGTGGCCGATCTCACGCCGTCAGAGGCTGCGCTGATCGCTGGCCTTCCGAAGGCGCCGAGCGACTACTCGCCCTACAACAACCCCGAGGCTGCGGACAATCGGCGGCGCTACGTCCTCGAACGGATGCTCCACGAGGGGTACCTCGACCCGCAGCAGTACGAGACTGCGGTCGCGAGCCCGCCGCGACTTACACCGCCGCCCGAGCGCGATGACTACGCGGCTGCGGGCTACTTCACGGAGGAGGTGCGTAGGCTTCTCTTCGATCGGCTCGGGAGCACCCGCGTCCTGCGCGGCGGGCTCACGATCGAGACCACGCTCGATCTGGATCTGCAACATTCCGCGGTGTCTGCGGTGCGTGCGGGGCTCGAGGCTCTCGAGCGTCGTCACGGGGGCTACCGGGGTCCGTTGCGCCAGGTGCGGCGGGGCACGGAAAGCGAGGCGCTCAGCGAAATCGCGAGCGAAAACGGTTTCGCGCGGGCGGTGGTGGCGCAGGGTGGCTTCCGCCTGTCACCGATCAAGGCCTACACCGGACTCGTTACAGCCGTCGACCCGAGCGCCGGCACGGCGACCGTTGCCCTGGCGCCCGGGGTCGCGGCGACGCTGCACGTCGACGACGTTGCGTGGGCGCTCAAGAAGTTGCCCGAGGGCCAGGTGCGCGAGCCGAAGGCGATCGCGACCGTGCTGCATGTGGGCGACGTCGCGAAGTTCGCACTCAAGCGGGGGGATGAGCCTCCCGCGGTCCCTCCGGCGGCCGGTGCCGCGAGCGCGGCTCCGCCGGCCGCGGCGCCTCACCCTGCGCCTGCTCCGGAGCCCCTGCATCTCGTCCTCACCCAAGAGCCGCGGGTCGAAGGTGCACTCGTCTCGCGCGACGTGACGTCCGGGGAGGTCTTGGCCCTCGTGGGGGGCTACGACTTCGCGCGCAGCGAGTTCGACCGCGCGACGCAGGCGCGCCGTCAGCCGGGTTCTGCCTTCAAGCCGTTCATCTACGGTGCGGCGCTGCTCGAGGGCTTCACACCGGTCTCGATCCTCATGGACACTCCGGTGGTGATGATCGATCCGGGGACAGGCCAGTTGTGGAAACCCGAGAACTACACCCGCAAGTTCTTGGGTGCGCTGACCGCCCGTGAGGCGCTTGCGCGGTCGATCAACAACGCGACGATCCACCTGTTCATGGATGTTGGGGTGAATCGGGTGATCGAGTTTGCCCACCAGCTCGGTATCCGCTCACCCCTCGGCCGCAATCCCTCCCTCGCCCTCGGCTCGACGGAAGTCTCGCTGCTCGAGCTCACGACCGCGTACACCACGATCGCCGCGCAGGGGCAGCGCACCCCGCCGGTCTTCATCACGCGCGTGCTCGATCGCGATGGCCAGGTCCTGCTCGAGAACATCGCGCTGGGAGACATCTCCTCGGAGGACGACGACGAGAGTGCACCGGCGCGCCCTCCGACGGACGCCGCCGACACCACAGCGACGACCCAGGCCTTCGCTCCGGAGCAGGCGTTCCTGCTCACGAGTCTCTTGCGCGCGACGGTCGAGGAGTCTTACGGCACCGCCCACAAGGCCGCGGCGCTGGGCAGGCCGCTCGCCGGGAAGACAGGTACGACAGACGATCAAAAGGATGCGTGGTTCGTCGGGTTCTCTCCGGAGATCGCGACCGGCGTATGGGTCGGTCACGATGAGAAGGAGGTGCTTGGCGACAAGGAGACCGGCGCCAAGGCGGCCCTCCCGATCTGGTTCGACTTCATGCAGTTTGCGCTGGCGGACAAGCCCGTGCGCGACTTCCCGGTTCCGCAAGGCATCGTGTTCGCCCGCGTCAGCAAGACGACAGGCCTCTTGGCCGAAGCTGGCGACCCATCGAGCTTTTTCCAGCCCTTCGCCCAGGGTACGGAGCCTTCCGAGCGGCGCGCGACGGCCGGCTCCGACGCGGCGCAGACCGAGGGCTACGATTTGCTGCGCAACGATTCGTTCTAACCCACGCGCAAGGCGCGCCTGAGGCGCCACCTCTCCGGAACCCTGCGGCCTCCATCGCGCCTCGAGGCGTGCGGGCGAGTCCTCGAAGAGCGTCGCCCCGAGAAGGCATTGCTCTGCTTGCGCCTTCGGGCATCCCCTCCCCCGGGAAGCCGGGAAGGCGGGGGCGGCCTTGCGCGATTGACAGGGCAATGCCCGCCGGGTAGCAAGCAGGGTAGGAGGTGGCGCCGTGCCAGGGGATGTCCGCGAGCCGGCCGAGCGGACGAGCCGGGGTGGTGCTGCGCGAGCGCGGCGGGTCCGGGTCGCGAGCCCGGCGGACGCGCCGGCACTGAGTGACGTGCAGAGCGTCATCGCGGCTGGCCTGCGCCGTTTGATCGACACCATGGGGTGTGGACGTGCCGCCGCCTGGATGCGCCGAGACGGCGGCGAGCCTTTTGTCGCGGCAGCGAGCGTGGAGGATGTCGCGCCCCAGGCCCCGACCCTCGCGGCCTTCGCCGAGGGTGCGCGCCTCGCCGGCGCCACCGATCTTGGCGCTGCCTCCGCTCCTCCTGCCTTGCGCTCCCTCGCCTTGCAGCAGGGGTTCTCCGCCGTCATCCCCGTGGGTCCACGCGATGGCGAGCCCGTCGCGCTGCTCCTCGTCGGCGGCGTCGACGATCTCCCCGGCCAAGTGCGCCCACGCACCCTCGCCGCCTTGGGCGCGGTAGCCCGGCATCTTGCAGCCCCGCTCGAGGCTGCCGCCGGTCTCGCACGCATCGCGCGACTCGACGACGGCGTCCGGCGTCTCGACCGACTCGCCGCCCTTGGCGACCTGGTGGCGGAGATCGTGCACGAAGTGCGCAACCCCCTGGTGTCGGTGAAGACCTTCGTCCAGCTCTTGCCCGAGCGTCAGGACGATCCCGAGTTTCGTACCCGCTTCTCGGAAGTGGTGGAAAGCGAGCTGCGGCGGATCGAGCGCCTGCTCGACGTGGTGCTCGAGCACGCGCGCCCGCGGGTGGCGGCACCCCCAGGCACCTCCACCGCCGTCGGCCCAGTCCTCGACTCGGTCGCGGGTCTGCTCGCGCACCGCGCGCTCGAGCACGGTGTCGCGCTGAGCAGGCAGGCCCCTCCCGACCTTCCGGGGGTCGCGATGAGCGACGACGGCCTGCGCCAGGTCGTTTTGAACCTCGCGCTGAACGCGATCGATGCCACGCGTTCTGGGGGCTCGGTCCGCCTGGTCGCGGTGCTCGCACCCGACGGCGTGGAGGTGCGGGTGGAAGATGAGGGCCCGGGGGTTCCCCTCGCGCTGCGCGAGCGGGTGTTCGAGCCCTTTTTCTCGACCAAGCGCGACCGTCCCGGCGGCCTCGGGCTCGCCATTTCCCGCCGCATCGTGGAAGAGGCCGGGGGCGTGCTCGCCATTACGGACTGCATCGGCGGGGGCTCGGCGTTCCGCTTCACCTTGGCCCTCGCCCCCTAGTCGCCGCGCCCCTGCGGGCTTCCCTCGTCCGCCGCATCGACGCCGCGCAGCCACGCCCCGCTCTCGCGACTGAGTTCCGCGAGTCCCCCGGAGAAGAAATGATCAGCCTTGGGCAAGACCACGAGCTTGGCCGCCCCGAGCTCGTCTGCGATGCGCTGCAAGGAGACCGGGGGCGCGATCCGATCGTGCTGGCCCGTGAGGAGGAGCACCTCCCCGCGGAAGGCCCGCAGCCGCTCAAGGTCGAGGAGATCCGGGGGCGGCGCGACGAGCAGAAGACGTTGCGCCGGGTGCTCGGCGGAGGGAGCGAGCTGTGCGACGGCCGCGGCCGCGCCGAACGAGTAGCCGCACAGCACAAGCATGCCCGGTGCCGTGTCACGCAGCTGTGCCAAGGCGGCGGCGTAGTCCTTTGCGGCGTCCTGCGGGTCGCCGCTTGGGGCGCCCGCGCTCGCGCCAACGCCACGCCAGTTGAAGCGCAGGGAACTCAGGCCCGCCTCCGCACAGACAAAGGCGAGCTCGCTCACCACGGCGTTTTCCATGCTTCCGCCGTACAGGGGGTGGGGCGGAGCGATCACGGCGCCGCCTTTGCTCTGGCCTGAGGCGCGCAGGAACAAGCCCTCGAGCGCTCGTCCTGCGCCCAGGCCTTCGCAAGCGATGGTCACCATGCGCTCGTTCGCTCCGGACACGTCGCCAGTCTTTCGCAAATCCGTCGCCACTGCACGGGTGCCCTGCTAGGCTGCGCGCGTCCCTCGGTGCGGCAGGCCTAGTGCCGCGGAACCGCGATCATGCGCGAGAGCCAAGCCGCCCGGCGCGCGCGCGCCAGCGAAATCGTGAAGCTGCTCGAGCAGGCGTATCCCGACGCTGCGTGTGCCCTCGAGCACCGCAATCCCTTTGAGCTCCTCGTGGCGACGATCCTCTCCGCCCAGTGCACGGACAAGATGGTGAACCAAGTGACGCCGCGACTGTTTGCGCGCTTCCGCGACGCGCGAGCCCTCGCGGATGCGCCCCCGGCCGAGGTCGAGCGCATCATCCAGCCCACCGGTTTCTTCCGCCAGAAGGCGAAATCCATCCAGGCGGCAGCGCGTGACATCGTGGAGCGGTTTGGCGGAAGCGTCCCCGGAACCTTGGAAGAGCTGGTCACGCTGCGCGGCGTCGGCCGCAAGACCGCGAACGTCGTGCTGGGCGACGCTTTTGGCGTGCCTGGTCTCACGGTGGACACACACATGACGCGGGTCAACCGCCGGCTCGGACTCACCCACCACGAGGACCCTTTGAAGATCGAGCGTGACCTCATGGAGCTCGTGCCCCGGGAGGACTGGACTTTGTATTCCCATCGCGTGATCCACCACGGCAGGGTGTGCTGCGACGCGCGCCGCCCGCAGTGCGAGCGCTGTCCCCTTCGCGAGCATTGCCCCTGGCCGGATTCGCGGGCGGCGCAGGCGCGCCCCGTCCGGAAGGACACCCGCAGCACGGCTCCGGCACGCCGGCGGAAGCGGCGCCCGTGACCCGCCGCCTTGTGCACAAGGGCCGCTCTATTTCTGTGTATATCGAGCAGGCCGAGCTGCCGAACGGCCGAAAGGTTGAGCTGGATATCCTGCGCCACCCGGGAGCAGCCGCCGTCGTCCCGTTCTTGTCGCAGACCGACGTGCTGCTGATCCGGCAGTACCGGCACGCCGCGGGTGGAGCCATCCTCGAAGTGCCCGCGGGTAAACTCGACGGAGAGGAACCGGCGGTGTGCGCAGCGCGCGAGCTTGAGGAGGAGGCGGGGCAGCGCGCGGGGCGCCTGGAGAAGCTCGGCGAGATCTGGACCACGCCCGGTTTCACGGACGAGAAGATCCACCTGTTCGCCGCCTTCGACTTGACGCCCGTGCCCCAGCGCCTCGAAAGCGACGAGGTGATCGAGCTGGTCCGCATGCCGTTTTTGCGGGCCATCGAGCTCGTTTGGAGCGGCAAGATCGCGGATGCGAAGAGCGCGCTCGCGCTGCTCCACGCCGCCCATCGACGGGGGGCGCTCGGCTAGGCGATGGAGCTCGCTGTCGCATTTGCATGGCACGTCCTCCCCTTCGAGGATCTCCTGGCGCTTGTCCAGCGCGCCGAGGAGCAGGGCTTCCCTGCGGTCTTCGTGGACGGAGATGTGAGCCTGCTTCCGAGCCGCGGCGACGCGGAAGTGCTCGACGGCTGGACCCTCACCACGGCGCTCTTGAACCGGACGCGGCGCATCCAGGTGGGCTCGATCCGCCTCGTTCACCACTGGAATGCCGCGAAGCTGGCGCAAGCGGCGGCGACGCTCGATCGGATGGCTCCGGGCCGCTTACGCTTTCTGGTGTCGATCGGGGGACAGCCACAGGACGCGCGCTTTGGACTCCCGCTCCCGCCGACGGCCGCACGCATCGCGTGGCTCGACGAAACCCTGGGGGCAGTGCGCGCGCTTTGGCGCGGGGAAGAGGTGAGCGTCCGGGGACGCTTTGTCACGCTCGATCGTGCGCATGTTCGCCCGTGTCCGCGCGGCCTTGCGGTCGAAGTGGCCGGCCGCGGCCCCCGTCTGCTCGAGCTTGTGGCCACCCACGCGGACGTATGGGACATGAACCTCCCGCCGCTCCCGAGAGCGGTGGCGGAGGCGACCCGCCACCTCGACGCGCTGTGTCAGGCTCGGGGACGCGACCCCGCGAAAATCCGACGCTCCATGTGGGTGTTCACCCGACCCGGCGAGGACCCCAGCGACCCGCGCCTGCACGCCGAGTTCCGGCGCTTGAACCCGTGGTTTTCGGCCGTGGCCGACGGCGATCTGCCCGCTGCGTTGGTGGCGGGGCCGCCCGCAGCCTGCCGGGACCGCTTCGTCGAGCTTGCCGACCGGTTGCGCCTCGCGCATCCCGTCGCTGATCTTTCGGGCCTTGGTCGCGACGCAGCGCAGCGTGCGCTTGACGCACTCGCGCCTTCCTAAGCCCGCCAGCAGCGCCCTGCACGGGCTGAAGATCCAAACGTCGTTGACCGAACAGGGTTCAGTCCTTAGGCTTGTGCAGTCCACGGGAGCAGCGCCCACCCCGTGGGCGTGGGAATCCACGCACAGGAGGCTCGGCTTGCGGGGCCCCCCGGACGATGAGGCTGGGAGAGCCAGCGGTTGCTCGCGCTTTGCGCGGGCGCCTCGCGCGAGCGAGGGGAGGCAAGGGCGCAATTGTACGGTCGCGGATACCAGACGAGTGGCGGAATGGGCTTCGGCCCGGCGATCACGCCGCCCATCGTCAAGCAACTGCTCATCGCCAACATCGGCGTCTTCCTCACCCAGGTTCTGATCACGGACGGCTGGCGTGATTCCGCGTTCGAGAACTGGTTTGCCCTCACCCCCGCTGAGTTCTGGTCGGGTCGCCTCTGGCAGCCTTTCACCTACATGTTCCTCCACGGCAACCTGCTTCATCTCGCGATGAACATGTTCGTGTTCTGGATGTTCGGGTCGCCCCTGGCCCTCGTCTGGGGTCCCAAGCGATTTTTGCGCTTCTACCTCTTCTGCGGCGTCTTCGCCGGGTTCCTGATTGCGACACTTCCCTACGTGACGGGGTTTTTCGGGCTGGATTTCACAAGCCTGTCTCCGCTGATCCCCACCGTCGGCGCCTCAGGGGCCATCTATGGCGTGATCCTCGGCTATTCCCTGACCTGGCCGAATCGCACCGTGATGCTGATCTTTCCCCCCGTGGCTTTTCGTGCCATCTGGCTGATCCCGGTGCTCTTCTTGCTGGAGGCGATGTTCGGGCCCCCGAATGTGAGCCACGTGGGACACCTCGGCGGGGCCGCAGGAGCCTGGCTCTACCTGCAGCGCGAAGGCGGCAGCGGGACGCTCGGCGTGCCCTCGCTGCAGCAGCTTCGCTACCGCTGGCGGCGCTATCGCATGCGCAGCCAACTGCGTGCGGTGCGCCGCGAGGACGAACTCTTTCGGGACCGGTCGCGTGAGCCTCGCGACCGTACGCTCCACTAGGTGCCGCCCATGAAGCGAACGCGCGGTGAGTCGAGAGAGAGTCTGTGCAGCGCCGACACGGAGCACGGGCACGGCCTCGGCGCCTTCATCCGTAGCCTGCTGGCGGGCATCCCGTGGAGCGAGCGCGCCGAACGAGTCGACAGCTCTTCGTACAAGGCGCCGCGTGGGGGGGCCGTTCGCATCCAGAACGCGAACGGCAAGACCTTCGTCGTGGGCGAAGAGCGCGACGATATCCTTGTAAGAGCTTGTAAGCGCGCTCGGGCCGAATCGTCTGACGCGGCCACCCAGCTCTTGGATGCGATCCGCATCGTCGATACGGAGAACGCGGCCGGCCTCGAGCTTGAGGTGGAGGCCCCGCGAAAGTGGAACCGCCACGGCAGCGCAAACCTCGAGGTGCGGCTGCCGCGCGCCCTGCGCGTCGAGGTCGTGGCGTCGAACGGCAAGATCTCGATCGACGGTATCCGCAGTGCGGTGCGAGCCCGTTCGAGCAACGGGTCCGTGAGCGTGGTGCACGTGATCGGCGACATCGAGGTCCACACCTCGAATGCGAAGGTCGAGTGCTGTGACACCTGCGGACGCCTCATCGCACGCTCCAGCAACGGCAAGATCGAGCTCGAGGAGCACCGGGGCTCAATCGATGCCTCGACGTCCAATGGACTGATCCAGGCTCGCGTCGACGAGGTGGGGCGCGAGGGTATCTTGCTCGCGACGAGCAACGGGCGCATCGTCCTTCAGCTCCCCGAGAAAACCGATGCCGATGTCGACCTTCACGTCGATAACGGCGTGATCCGCAACGACCGCAATCTGGCGAGCGCGACGCGCGACACGAACGGCCGCGTGCGTGGCACCTTGGGTCGTGGCGGCATTCCCATCAAACTCCGCACCTCCAACGGATCCATCTGCCTGCGCTGAGGTGCGCCGCGAACACGGCGGCGCTCCGATAGCCTTGGCCGCGATTCTCAAGCGATGAGGAGAGGGGGCCGCGCGCGCTATCGCGCGGCGCCGACCGTGCCGGCGGGCGCGACGGGATCGCGCGAGCGGCGCGAGAGAAACCGGCGCCTTGCCTGAGGCCTGCCGAAGCGCCTGGCGCTAGTTCAGTTCGATTCCTCGAGCAAGGATCGCAGCTGTGCTTCGAGCTCCTTCATGCGCGCTCTTCGCGCCGCGGCTTTTGCGAGCTGATCAGGCGTCAAAACCGCCCGTACCGCGAGCATGGCCTCGAGCCCACGCTCTGCGAGCTGCTGGCGGATTTGAAGCGTCTGGTCGAGCAGCGGCTTCACGTCCGCAGCGCTCACGTTGCCGGGGCTCAACAGCTTCGTCGCAAGAGCATCCTGCGCCGCACGCAGCTGATCGAAGAGATCGTGCAGACTCGCGTGGTTCGCTTCGAGAATCTTGTGCACCTGCGTTTCCTGTTCGGGCGTCAGTTTGATGCCCTGCAGAATCCGCATCGGATCCTCGCCCTGCATCAAGGAAGGCGGGCCGCCGAGACCACCCCTTCCGTGGAACATGCCCGGTCCTTCGGCGAGGGCAGGCGACACAAGTGCGATGGATACGATGAGAGCCGGTATGAGTGTGCGTAACATGGGTTCCTCCGCGTCCTACCAGCCCTCTGCCAGGGTGGTGACGTCCTGCGCGTCACACGCGTTCGTGTCCAGTTGATCTTCGAGCGTGCAAGGACGTCCCCCAGTGAGCGCAGTACCGAGCGCCGCGAGCTGCACCGCTCTTTGGTTTGCGATTGCGCCGGGGTCCTCCTCGAACCAGATCGCATCGGATAAGCTCTGGACAAAGCCGGTAATCTCGGATCGGCTCCCCGTCGTCTCCACCGCGAAGGGGCGCACCCAAAGAACTGCGGCCACGCACGCCGCAGCGGTGCCAAGCACGAGCGCAGAAAGCAGGGGCCGGGCAGGGCGCCCGCGCGAGCCCTTGCGAATGAGTTCAGGCGGCGGATCCGCGAAGAGGGCTTCGCGGATTCGCTCCAGGTCTTGCTCAATCCTGCGCATGCGCAGCGCGCACTCCGGGCATGCCGCGACATGGCGCGCTGGCCGAGCGCGCCCCTCCCCCACAAACAACCGCTCCAGCGTTCGCTCGTCGGGGCAGTCCTTCATGCGCGACCTCCCAAGGTGCGTCGTAAGTGACCGATCGCGCGGTGCAAGTGACGCTTTACGCTGCCTGAACTCATGCCGAGCGCCCGCGCCACTTCCTCCGTCGAGTAGCCTTCGAGGTGTCGCAGTGCGAACACCTCCTGTTGTCGCACCGAGAGCGCGCGATAAGCTACCCAGATCCGACCGCCTTCCTCACGGCCGAGAAGCTCTTCTTCAGCGTCGCGACGGAGCCCGGGGAGCTTCGATTCATCGAGCTCCACTCCCGGCTGCCACACCCGGCGCCACCATGCCGACCGACGGCGGTCACGACAGGCGTTGAGTGCCACCGTCGTGAGCCACGGCTCCCAGGCCTGCGCCTCGGTGCCATCCTCGAGCGCGCGGTGGAGCTTCAAGAATACTTCCTGCGTCACGTCCTCCGCCTCGCCCGGATCCGACAGCAGCCAGCGACACAGCCGTCCGATGCGTACGGCGTTTGCGCGGTAGAGCTCGTCGAAACTCGACCGCGCCCCCGGCACCGCCTTCAAGCCGCCGGCCCGGTCCACGTCCTTGGCCACGGCCGAGCTCGCGCGGCGCCTCGCAGGCGCCATGGGTTCACGACCGCAATTCGAGGGCGCGCGCGAGCTGCGACGGCGAGAGCAGGCCTCGCACTTCCACGAGCGCGCCGAGGGCACGCTCGAGGATCTCCTGTCGCAGGACAAGGAGCCGATGGATTTCGGGCTGCACGTCCTTTACCGTCGCATCCGCGCAGCGCAGCAAGGTTTCGGCGAGACCGTCTTCGGCGGAGCGCACTTCGTCCTCGAGGGCACGCAGCGCGCGGGCCTCCCTCAGCAGGACCCGGTAGAGGCGATCGGTGTGTGCCCGTCCCTCCTCCGCGCTCACGTCGAGCTCGGCCGCCAGCCGCTGCGCCCGCTCCGCCAACCCGTCCATCCCCTTCATCAAAATCCTCCGCGCGCGGGCTCCCAATCCCCTGCCCGCGCCCCACCCGAACAAACGAAGCAGCGGTGCCATCGGTTGACCCACCGAAGGGCCGTCCGAGCCGCTCGCTCATGTGCCGGTGGAAGAGAGAGGAAGGATCTGCGCGCGCACGCTTTCACCGTCGACCCAGAGTCGACCCACCGAGCGCAGGCGGCCTTGGCCGGGCGGCCCGGCGTAGCCGGGATTGAAGTGCAGGACGCCGCTGCGCCACTCGCAGAGTGCACTGTGGGTGTGGCCGAAAACGAGGGCATGCGGCTCCCAGGCGCGCAACTCACGCTCGATGCGCGGGTGAAGCATGCCGAAGTTGTCGTACCAGTGACACAAGAGAAGACGCACCTCGCCGAGCTCGACTCGCTGGTCCCAGGGATAGGTGTGACGAAGCGCCTCGTCGCCGTTTCCTGTCACGGCGATGACCGGCGCCGCGGCGCGCAGCGCTTCAAGCACGCGGTCGTGTCCGATGTCCCCGGCATGCAAGATCACATCCGCATCCGCAAGGCAGGCAAGCATTTCAGGATCCAGGTAGCCGTGGGTGTCCGCGACAACGCCCACTACGAAGTCGTGCAGGCTCACTGCGAGGCCCCGACGCGTTGTCGAATTTCCACGCCCTGACGCAGAAAGACAACGTCCGAAGGCTCAATCCGCAGTACTTGAAGGGAGCCTACGCTTTCGCCCTCGTGAACCTCCCGCTCCCGCGAATCGCCCGCTCCACGCACCAGGGCAACCCGCCGCTCCGCGCTTGGGTGCCAGATGGTGCGTGTCACCACGACCTCCGGGGCCGGAGCCGCGGCGTGTGGGTGCGCCGCTTTGGCGTGGGTGGGGAGCTTGCTCGGTGTGTCTTCGTGAATTCCATAGGGCGAGTGGATCGATGGATCGACCTCGCGCAGGCGGATAGGCACGGAGGAGGTGGCGGCCTCTTCGGCCGGGGAAGAGGGTTCGGCGGCGGCCGCGGACGGCGCCATCCGAGGCGAGGGCGGAGCTGCCCCCGGTGCCGCTCCCAGGAGGGCTCCTTCGGAGCCGCGGGAGGCCCCGTTCGCCTCGGGAGCCTCGCGAGGGACATCCGGCGAAGGGGGCGGACGCTGCACCACCGCAACGTCGGGCCGCGGAGCAAGTGCCGCAGCCGCCGCACGGACCTCGGCCGGCGTCGGACGGGGGGCCCCTGGGTTCGCTCCCTGTGGCCCCGTCTCGCCGCCCGAGAGCGGGCTCGGGGCGGGCGTGGCTGGAGGAGCCGGGCCGGGGGCTACTCCCAGGGGGGGCCGAGGAGCCGAGGCCAGGGGATTTGCCCCAAGCGCCGTTTGGGGGGGGCCCACAGGGCGCGGCCACGCGGGCGGTACCGCGGCAGGGGGGGCCGACTGCGCCGCCGGTCGCGCGCGCCAGCTGTGAAGACCGAAGCTGAGCACAGCCACCCCCGCGATCGCGCCGAGGGCGCGCAGCACCAGGCGCCGCCAATTGCGCGGCGCGCGGGGCGAGGTGCCCACCACCTGCTCGCGCAACGCGCGCTCCGCTTTCGCCGTCCGTTCTTCTTCAAGCCGGCGCAGCGCCTTCAAGATGGTACTCAACCCAGCTTTCCTCCCGCGTGCGACGCAGCAAGCCTCGGCACGACATAGCGACGTAATGCAGCGTAGAGGGACATCTTGGTGCGTGGACCGACACTGCCGTCGGCGGCGAGCGCCCGACTTTGCTGGAATGCCATCACCGCCGCGGTCGTCGGGAGATCAAATCGGCCCGATTCTGAGCGCGAGAGAAACCCGAGCTCGCTGAGGGCATGCTGCAGCCACTCCACGGCCGGACCGGAGTCGCCGGGGTTGAGCGTCGCTGGGAGAGGCTCGAAGTCGCGCCACACAATGAAAGCCTCGCCACCCCAGCGGGCTTCGAGCTCTTCGCGCGGAACCACGAGGGTCGTCCCCGGAACGACGCCCTCGAGCGTCGCCACGTGGTCATCCGCCGCGGCGAGGAGCGCCACGGGACCTCGTCCGTCCGCAGCGGGAAAGCGCAGGAGGGTCGGGTAGTCGAGCGCCCGCAGCAGATTGAGAGTGGCATCGGAGAGGGAGAGCACGGCGTATCCAGAGTCCTCGAGAATCCGAAGCGCCTCCGGCAGTTCCACCGCGGAGAGCGCCCGGGGCGCCTCCCCCCAGGCCGCGAGCGCGGCGTCGAGCGCGGCGGCGGTCGTCACCTCGGGAACAGCGGCGCGCAAGACCTTCTCGAGGCTCGCAGGCGCGGCCTGCGCCGGCACTTCAAGCGGCAGATCTGCGGCGACCGCGGGCGAAGCCCCAGAGACCGCAGCCGTGTCGATGGCTGCGAGGGGCCCCGCGTCCACGGATGCGACCGTCGGCGCGGGCTGCCCCTCGACCCTGGCTTGGCCCTGATCTCTACGGGCGGCGAGCGCTCCATCCCGGTTGATTCCGACGACGGCCGCGAGCGCCACCGCGCCGAGAACGGCAGCTCCGCCGAACACGATTTCGCGCCAGCGCCGGCGGATCCGCGCGGCGGGAGAGCGGCTCCCGGCCATCTCACGCACGGCGCGTCGCACAAGACGGGGACCGATCTCCCCCGCCCCTTCTGCATAGCCCGCGAGGAGCGCCCGATCGCAAACGATGTTGATGAGGCGAGGCACACCGCCCGAGGCCCTGTGCACGGCGCGCAACGCTGCCGCGTTGAAGAGCGGCCTTTCCGTGCCGGCAGCGATGCGCAGCCGGTGCCTCACATACTTCTCCGTCTCCGCTGCGGAGAGAGAGGCGAGGCGCCAACGCACGCTGATGCGCTGGCGCAATTGCCGCAGCGCCCGCGTCTCTAGCTTCGCGTCGAGCTCGGGCTGCCCGAGCAGGATGATCTGGATCAGCTTGGAGGTCTCGGTCTCGAGGTTGGAGAGCAGCCGGACCTGCTCCAGTGTTTCGGGTTCGAGGTTCTGCGCCTCGTCGATGATCAGCAAAACGCGTTTGCCCTCGCGCTTGCGATCGACGAGGAAATGGTTCAGATCGTCGCTGAGCTCGCGCCAAGACCCGCCCGCTCGGCCGAACGCATCGGCCAGTCCGAGCTCGATGTGAATGGCCTGGAGCAGCTCCAGGGGAGAGAGCTTTGGGTTAAACAGGAAGGCGACCTCGGTCTCCGAACCGAGCCGCTGCAGCAAGGTGCGGCTGAGCGTCGTCTTGCCGGTCCCGACCTCACCGGTCACCGCGATAAAGCCCTCGCCCTGCTCGATTCCGTAGAGCAAATGCGCG
Source organism: Myxococcota bacterium (assembly GCA_035315025.1). Classification (GTDB taxonomy): domain Bacteria; phylum Myxococcota_A; class UBA9160; order UBA9160; family UBA9160; genus UBA9160. The sequence continues at coordinate 86,101 of DATFYN010000028.1, read as the reverse complement.
AGCGCTTCGCGGTGCGAGTCCGCGAGGAAAAGAAAGCGGGGATTGGGGCTCAGCGCGAACGGCTTCTCGCGGAGCCCGTAGAACGCGGTATACATGCGCGCGCGGCCCGCCCCAGAGGTGCAACCCGTTGAAAGAACGAGCGTATCATTCGCTCGGTCGACCCGAAACCACCGACCCCGAACAGCGGCGTGTGGTGGGCGTCGATGTGGGCGCCACCCTCGCCAAGATCGCCCTGCGCAGCCGCGACGACGCGGCCCCAGACTTTGACTTGGTGCCTTCCCAGGCACCGGCCAAGGTGATGGAGGCCGTCCTTCGGCTCGAGCCGCGCAGCGTCGGCCTGACCGGTGGCGGTGCGGCCGAGCTTGCACGTCTTCTCCCATGGGACACCGCACGGGTGAATGAGTTCGCGGCCTGGGGGTCGGGGGCGGCTGCGTTGCTGCGCTCCAACGGTACGGTGCCGGCGGAGAGGTATCTGCTTGTCTCTCTCGGCACCGGCACCTCGATCATGCTGGTGGACGGCATGGCGGTCACGCGGGTCGGGGGCACCGCGCTCGGCGGAGGAACACTGGTCGGCCTCGGAGCCCAGCTCGCCGGGGAGCGCCGCTTCGAGGCACTGGCCGAGCTGGCGACCCAGGGTGCGCGCGATCGGGTCGACTTGCGGGTGTCCGACCTCTACCGGCCGGGGGAGATCCCGCTGGCCGGTGAGCTGACGGCGAGCGCGTTCGGGAAGCTCGCGCGGCTGGATGCGAACTCTGAACCCCCTCGCCGCGAGGATCTCGCGCAGGCCCTGATGGGCCTGATCGGTGAGAACGTCGCACTCCTGTGCGGCGGGCTCGCGGCGGCGACCCAGGTGCGCAAGGTCGTCTATGCGGGTTCGACGCTGCGCAGCAACCCTGTGCTGTGCGAAATCCTGAGCCGGGTCACCCGGGCACTCGGCCGCGAGCCCGTGCTGCTGCAAGGGGGCGAGTTCGCCGGGGCGCTCGGAGCGCTGCTTCTCGCGGCGCAGTGCCACTAGCGCAAGTCCGGCTCAGTCCGGCGATCCCGAGGAAGGGCCTGGACTCTTGATGACCGGCTCGGTCGCAAGATCCTCGGGCCGCGAGAGCGTGCGCAGCACGCGCTGCGTGCGCGCAATCGCGGCGCGCTGGACGCGCAGTTCCTCGGTCTGCGCCACGACTTGGCGCTCGAGGCGTTCGCGCGCGTCCGCGTCCCGGGCGAGGCGCTGATCGATCTGCGCGAGGCGCTGCGCGAGATCGCGCAGCATCCGACCCATCGACTCATCCGTGAGTGGCGCAGCCGTGGTCCCCGGGCTGGCCATGCGCTCGCCGAGTGCAAGACTCGGGCGCGCAAGGTCCGCGTCGGTAACGCTCTTGTCCGCGCCGAGGGCGACAATGGAGGCGTCCCCGAAAAGCGAATCTTCGTGCCCCGACCCGCCTTTCTCAGATGCGGGGACCTCGACCGAGCGTTCACTCGCCGAGGCGGCGGCGAACAGGGGCAGGACCTCGGTACGTTCCTGTGCGTCCGCCCGGTGCTCTTCGGCTCCTCTCTCCGTGCCATCCCCAAATGCGGCCATACGATCGAGGAAGGCGTCAGCCGGTAGCGCCCCGGGGTGGACGTCTTCCTCGGGCTCGCGGCGGCGGAAGATGAACCAAACAAAAAGACCGAGCACGATCAGCACGGCGCCGGTCACAAAGCGCCAGGGTTCACTCCAGGGAGGCGATGCGAAGGGCGGCGGCGGGGGCGGCGAGCCGAGGGTTCTCGGCGGGTTGCCGGCTTCTCGCGGGGGCTCCGGCCGATCCGGGGGAAGCGGCGGGGGCGGAGCAGAAGCCGACTCGGGGGGCGCCGGCGCACTCTCGGCAGGGGCTGCGGCTGTGGGCTCTGGGGGCGCGGAAGGCCCCGCCGAAGGCGGCGACCCCCCGCCTGGCTTCGTGGCTCCTTGCTCGCCGAGAAGTCGGGCCGCGGCCGCGTCCGCCTGCGCCTCGATCACCTCGGCGGCTGTTCGCGGGGGGGCCGGGGGGGGTTCGGATGGCGCCGCTGCGGGCTGCGGCGTGCGCGGCGGCGCAGCCGCCGCCGGGGCGAGGGGGGGAGCGGTCTGGGGCGGCGTTCCGACGGGCCGCTTTGCGGCGGCCACCTCCGCCGGGGTCGACGCCCTCAGATCGATCACGATCCGCGGGGGTGACGACAGCGTTTCTTCCACCGCGTGGACATCGGGGGTGTGCAGCGTAATCCGCGCCACCGCACCCTCCGGCTGTGCTTCGAGCCGTACGCTGTCGACGATCTTCGAGAGCGTACGAACGACCTTGGGCTGCGCGCTGGCGTCGAAGTGCACCACGAGTTCGGGCACCGCGGCGCCGGCCTCGCGGTGCTCGAGGTGGTAACGCGCAGGCCCGTCGAGGTCGAAGACGATTCGGGTGAACTCGCCATGCTGGCCCACGCGCACGTCGATTACGCGCACCGCCGAGGCCGGCGGGGCCCACCCCGCAAGAAGCGCGACCGCCAAGGGCAGCGCTCCGCAGAGGCTCCTGCGCCACGCACGGCTGTGATTTCTCTTCATCGACGGCCCCCCCTCCGCCTTATTCATTCGCTGGCGTAGATCATGCCCCGCGCCCCGAAGCGCGGCGGGGCGCTCCCATCTTTGATGCCTTCATGCGGGCTTCACGGCGGCGCCGCTCCGCTTCCATGGACGCCCCTCCCGCGCGGCACGCCGCCCACGGGCCTTACTTACCGACGAATCTCGGCTTGCGCTTCTCCTTGAACGCGCGCGGACCTTCGCGCGCATCTTCGGTCTGAAACACGGGCATTCCGAGCTCGCGCTCGAGTGCCAGCGCATCCTTCTCTGCAAGGCCGATGCAGGCGCGCGCCGATCGACGGATCGCGCGCACGGCGACGGGGCCGTTCTCCGCCACGGTCTGTGCGATCCCGAGGGCCGTCGCGAGAACAGCGCCGCGGGGCACGACCCGGTTCACCAGACCGATGTCGTAGGCCCGACCGGCGTCGATCAAGTCGCCCGTCAAGAGGATCTCCATGGCCACGGCGTAGGGAATCTGGCGCGGCAGTCGAACGGTCGAGCCAGAGATGGGGAAGAGACCCCATTTGGGCTCTTGCAGGCCGAATTTCGAGTCCTCCGCCGCCACCCGGATGTCCGTCGCCTGGAGCATCTCCATCCCACCTGCAATGCAGAATCCCGTCACTGCGGCGACGATGGGCTTCTCGGGGTCGAACTCTCGCAAGAGAGCCCGATCGGTGATCGCCGGATCCCTGCGCAGCGCCTCGTCCCATTCATCCTCGGGCGCGCGGGCACCGGTGAACAGCGGGATCAGCCGGGCGAGGTCTGCGCCCGCGCAGAAGGATTTGTCCCCGGCGCCCGTCACGACGGCAGCCCGGATCTGTGGATCCCCCTTCACTTCTTCCCAGGCCTGGGCGAGCCGCACGGCAAGCTCGGGGTTCACCGCGTTCCGTGCCTCGGGGCGGTTCAGCGTAATCAGCGCGACCGACCCACGGCGCTCGAACAGTACGACCGACACGCAGATTCTCCCTGGGCTCCCGTACGACGCAGACCTACGTAGGGCGCTGGGGGGCGAGGAGCGCGCACAGCCCCTCGAGCGCACCGCAGATGCGCGGACCGTACCATGACACCCAGGTGCCGTCGATCAAATGGATCCGCCCCTCGTGGCTGGCGGGAGTGTCGAGCCGGGCAATTTCTGCGGCATCGACCGGACCGAACGAGTAAGGCTCGTCCGGGAGCAGCACGACATCCGGCGCGGCCGCTTCCACCTCCGCAAGCCGCACCCGTGGGTAGCGCCGGTCGCTGCGTCCGCCGAAGACATTTTCACCGCCGCACAGGGAAAGGAGGTCGTGGGCGTATGTGTCAGGGCCGACGCTCATCCAAGGATCGCGCCAAATCGGACAAAACACGCGCTGCCTAGGGCCTCCCCGCGCTGCGAGGGCGGCGTCGAGGGCCGCCTCCACGGGCTCCACGACGTCGCGGATCGCTTCCTCCGTCGCCCCGAGCAAGGCGATCTCACGCAGCAGCACCGCGCCGTCGCGAACCGTTCGCGGATAGGTCACCCAAACCGCGATCCCGGCGGCACGCAGTCGCTCGACATCTTGGCGCCGGTTCTCCTCCTGATTCGCGATCACGAGGTCGGGCCGGAGGGCGAGAATCGCCGGAAGGTCCGGGTTCTTCGTCCCGCCCAGCTTGGGCAGGGGAGCCACCCCCTCCGCCGGGTAAACACACCAGTCGGTGACGCCCACCACGCGCTCGCCCAGGCCGAGCACAAAGAGGGCTTCTGTCAGGCTCGGCACGAGCGAGACGATGCGCCGCGGCTCTCCCGGCGGACGGCCGCTCACGCCTCGAATGCGACCTCGAGGACACCGCCCTCGAGCCGGGCGTGCGCGACCGCCCGACCCGCGACCGAAGCCGGGAGGGCGATGCGCCGCTGCGCGTCGCGCACGCGCACGAGCAGGACCTCGCCATGCAAGGACACTTCGACCTCTTCCTTTCGTGCGTTGGCAAGGTCGATCTCGAGGCAGGTACGGCCGCCGCGCTTTCGCAATCGGATCGGTCGGACGCGCGTGAAGACCGTCGCCGGATCACGCTCACCGTACACGTGTCGGGCGAGTTCGCGCAGCTGCTCCTCCCCCACCAGCTCGTGGGGGAAGAGGGGAGCGTGGAAGATCGGCACGGGGAACGAGGACTCGACGTCTTCGAGCTCCCGGCGCTCTCGCTCGGCCCAGCGCGCGAAGTAGCCTTCCGCCGCACGGCTAGGGAGCTGGCGGTTCACCACGATGGCATCCGTGGCGACGCCGTACAGCGACAGATACGCGAAGGAACGTCGGGCCTCCTCGACCACGACACGCGCAGGGTTCACCACGAGGCGAGCGGTCGTCCGGTCGCCGTCAAGAAGGATCTGCTGCACGTCTTCGACCTCTCGATAGAGTCGCTCGAAGGCCTCGAAGAACTCCTCACGCGGCAACAGGCGCCCCGCGTGGAGACGATCCACGAGAGGCCGCAGGAGGCGCGCGCCGCGCCGCTCGAGCTGGAAGAAATTCTCCATGAAGATCCGAAGGGCGTCGGGGAAGCGCAGCATGCGGAGCGTTGCGCCTGTGGGAGCGCAGTCGACGACACAGACATCGAACTCGCCGGTGGCCTCGACCTCGCGCACCGCGCGCAGCGAGATCAGCTCTTCGAGCCCGGGGAAGACGAGGAGTTCCTCCGCCAGGAGCTCGTCGGTCTCTTCGCGCAGGAGTTCGCGCAGCCAGACCTGAATGTCGGCCCAGGCCCGGTCGAGCTCATCCAGGACTCCGACCTCCTGTGCCGTGACGCCCTCGCAGATGCGCTGCGGCCGCGTGCCGATGCGCCGACCGAGCGCATCCCCGAGGCTGTGTGCGAGGTCGGTGGAGAGCACGAAGACACGGTGGCCGTGCGACGCCGCGCCGAGCGCCGTGGCGAGAGCGAGGCTCGTCTTGCCGACGCCCCCCTTGCCCGTATGGAGAAGGACGCGCATTAGGGCCGCGCCTGGTCCGGGCCGCGGTGCTCGGCTCCAAAGCGCACCACCAAGACGTCGCGTTCGAGGCGCGCGCTTGCGAGCGAGAGCGCGGCGAGGCGACGGGGAAGCTTGAGCGCCCGGCGGCGTCCCGCCGAGCGCACGACGAGCTCATCATCCAGCTTGGCGACATCGAGCCCCGCGCGCTCGGCATGGGGCAGGGGCAGATCGACCCGGTATCCGGTTGCGTCCCGCGCAAAACGCACCCGCCCGGAAATACCGAGGACCGCATCGGGCGCGCGCTCAGCGAAAAGCTCCTCCCCATGGGCCCGCAGCGCTTCGATCCCCATGAGCTCATCGTCGCGCAGCGGGGCGGAAAGCACGGGCAGCGGGGCAAACAGCGCCTCCACCTCGCGGCGCCGCTCCTCCTGGAGGCGACCCCAGTCGTGGAAGAAGGTCTCGCGCGCCGCGACCGGAGGCAGGAGCCGGTTCATAATCACCGCGTCACAGGGGATCTCGAAGAGCGCGAGGTCGGTGAAGGCGCGCCGTGCTTCGTCGATCACCATGCGCTCTGGAGTGACGACCAAACGCACGCTCGAGCTCTCCGCGATGACGCGTCTGCGAAGCGCCCGAAGCTTTCGAAACAGCAGTTGGTCGATGTCCCGAAAGACGGCCGCGTCGGGCAGTGGAATCGGTACGATGCTGCGTGCGAGTGGCGTCACCACGGCCGAGAGCGCCTGTTGCACGTGGAGCAGCACGCGGAGCGCGCCGCGCGCGACCTCCGGAAGCGTCACGAGCCGAAGCGTCGAGTCAGTGGGAGCGCAGTCCAGGACGATGAGGTCGTAGCGGCCGGAGCGGCAGTGCTCCTCGACACCGAGAAGCGTTGAGAGCTCCTCCGCCCCGGGCAAGAGGGCGAGCTCCTCGGCGACCACCTCCTCGAGCCCCTGGTAGCGCAGCACAGAGACGAGATAGTCACGAATCCTGCCCCAGTGTTCGGCCATCTCCGCGCGCGCGTCGAGCTCGAGCGCGTCGAGGCAGGCAGCGACGGGGGTGGGTCGAGACCCGAGGCGGAGTTCGAGGACGTCCCCCAGGCTATGGGCGGCGTCGGCCGAAGCCAAGAGCGTGCGCCGGCCGCGCGCGGCAGCACAAAGCGCCGTGGCGCAAGCGGTCGTGGTCTTCCCGACTCCGCCTTTGCCCGTGTAGAGAACAAGCCGCACACGCCGACGGTACCACCCTTCGTCGGGGAGGGCGGGATTCGGCGCCCATGCCGGCTGCGTCAGGCGGCGGCGATACCCTGCTCCCTGCGCAGCGGAGCAGCCGGGCGCACGGCCCGCGGGAACCCGGGCCGGGGCACGGCTCCCGTCCAGCGATGGTCGCAGCGCGGACACGCGCCCAGCACGAGGAAGCCACCTTCCACGACCTGGTCGGTCACCACTTCACTGAAGGTGCAGACCGGACAACGTTGAAGCGTGCGAAGCCTGCTGTTCATGGGTCGTCTCCTTCGAGCGCGGGTCTCGGCGCCGCGCACCCATTGAGCTTGGCCCGGCCTTGTGTCGGATGCGGTCACGGCCCCGCCGCCCTCCCCCGAGCGGCCGCCGCGGGAGCAGCTCGGTAGCATGGGCGGATGCGGATGGGACTCGTGCTGACCGGGGGCTCTGCGCGCGCGGACCTCGAACTCGCCCGGCGGGCCGAGGCGGCAGGGTTTGACGGCGTCTATACGATTGAGTTCTTCAACCGGCACGGCTACGTGACCCTGGGCGCCATCGCCCAAGCGACCTCCCGCATCCGAATCGGTACCGCCATTGCCAACGCCTTTACACGCTCGCCCCTGGTGCACGCGAGCGCCGCCATGGACCTCGACGAGCTCAGCGGCGGACGGATGGTGCTCGGCCTCGGTTCCGCCACGCGCCGCATGAACGAGGACTGGTACGGCGTGCCCTTTTCAGCTCCCGCGGCACGCATGCGCGAGCTTGTCCAGCTTTTGCGCGCAGCGTTCGCCGCGCAAAAGGGAGGCGGCCTGCGATTCGACGGGAAATACTGGAAGGTGAACGTCCCGCACTTTGCGCGACCGGGCGCCGCCCGCAGCAGCATCCCGATCTGGGTCGCCGCGGTGAATCGCGGCATGATCGCCGCCGCAGGCGCCGTGGCCGATGGCCTGGTGGGACACCCGATCGCGACGCGCCGCTGGCACAAGGAGGTGACACTCCCTGGGCTCGCGAGCGCCGAATCGAGCGCGGGCAGAATCGCGGGCGCCTGCGCGCTCGTGCCCTATGTCATGGTCTCGCTCCATCCCGACCGCGCCCAGGCAGTCCGAGATGCCAAGCCCCAGATCGGTTTCTACTTCACCACCGAGATCTATCACTCCGTGCTCGACCTGCACGGCTTGCGCCACGTGGGAGAGGCATGCCGCGCGGCGCTCCGGCGCTGGGACGTGCGCGCCATGGCAGAGGCGATTCCCGACGCGTTGGTCGACGAGATCGCGATCGCCTGCTCCCCCGACGAGGCGCGCGATCGGCTGGCGCAGTGGAAGGGCCTGACCGACGAGCCCCTGCTCTACGCCCCGGGGGTCGGCGTCCCCCCCGAGCGCGTGCGCGCCAACCTGGACGCCATGCTCGAGACCTTCGGGGCGGCGTGAGCGCGGGGGTCGTCCATACCGCGGGACATGGGACGAGGACCGCCGAGGAGCTGAGCGCGCTCCTGCGCGAGGCGGCCATCTCGGTCGTGGCCGATGTTCGGAGCTTCCCGGGCTCGCGGCGAAATCCTCAGCATGCCCGCGCGGAGCTCGAACGCTGGCTCCCCCTAGAGGGCATCCGCTACGTCTGGCTCGGCAGGAGTCTTGGAGGAAGACGCAAGGCCATCCGACGGCCGGACGACTCCTCGAATGCGGCTTGGCTCGAGCCGGCGTTCCGCAACTACGCCGACTACCTGGGCACGGCAGAGGGCGCCGCAGGTGTGGCCGAGCTCGAGGTTTTGGCGCGCGAGACTCCCACCGCCATGCTGTGCGCAGAGCGTCTTTTCTGGCGTTGCCACAGGCGCATCATCGCCGACGCGCTCCTCGCGCGAGGCTGGCACGTCGTCCACCTGCTCGAGCCGGGCAAAGCGCAGGCGCACACGCTCACCGCCTGGGCGCGCGTCAAGGACGGCGTCGTCACGTATCCTGCACTCGTCTAGCGTGGGCGGAGGAGCCATGGCGGACCAAGTAGAGCGCGCGAAGTGGCCGTACTGGAGCTCGGCACACCTCGAAGCCAAGGGGGCATGGGCAGAACGGCGCCGACTCGCCAAGGCGATGCGGGAGGTCATCGACCGCCTCGTCACGAGCGACGCACCCGAGGCAGAGCTCCGCGCGGCAGCCGACGCCCTTGAGCGTTACGCAGAACGCCTGGCGAGCCACCCGAGGCGCGCGCTGCCCGCGGGATTCGCTGAGACCGCCAACGCCGGCGACGTCGGCGCCTTCTTCGACTACAGCCCTCTCATCGGACTCTCGAACCCGATGGCTCCCCCGATTGCTCTCCATATCGAGGGCGACGTCGTGCGCGGGACCGTGGCGTTCGGCATCGCTTACGAAGGGCCCCCGGGGCACGTGCACGGCGGCTTCATCGCCGCCGCGTTTGATGAGGTGCTGGGCTTTGCGCAGTCCATGACCGGGCATCCCGGGATGACCGGGACGCTTACGATTCGCTACCGAAAGCCGACCCCCCTGCAACGTGAACTTCGCTTTGAGGCGCGCGTGCTGCGCGTCGAGGGACGCAAGATCTTCACCGAAGGCCAGCTGTACGCCGGCGAGCTCTTGACGGCCGAAGCCGAGGGCCTCTTCGTGTCGGTGGAGCTCGCGAAGATGGGCGAACTCGCACGCTTGCGTCGCGGGAGCGCGTCATAACCGCTGCCGCACCTGGCGCCGTACTGCTCGCTCTGCTCCTGAATCTCTTCCTTGGAGCGACCTATTTCGCCACCAAGAAGGCGCTCGCTGGGCTCCCCGAACTCACCCTCGTCGTGGTGCGCACCGTGGTGGCACTCGCATGTCTTGCGCCTCTCGCAGGAGCGGCGCCCTTGCGCCAAATCTTCCGCGCGGGAAGACCCACACGGCTGCGGCTCCTCGCCATGGGTGGCCTCGGCTACGCGCTCCCTTTGGCACTCGGAAACTACGGCGTCGCCTTCTCGAGCGCCTCGCGCGCGTCGCTCCTCATCGGTACGGAGCCGATTTGCGTGGCGGTGTTTGGCGCTCTCCTGTTTGGAGAAAGCCTCTCGGCGTTGCGTCTTCTTGCACTCGCCGCGGGGCTCGTTGGCGCGACCACCGTCGTCTCGAATGGGATCCCTTTTCGCGGCATGCCAGACACCTCCCACCTCGCCGGCGACCTCCTGCTGATCGCGCACGGGGCCGCCTGGTCGATCTACACGATTGCGGGAAAGTCCCTGCTCGGCCGCTTCCCTCCGCTTGCGATCAGTGCGGCGGCGCTGGCAGTCGCGCTCCCGCTCCTCCTACCCCTTGCGGCGCTTGAGCTCCCGCGCCTCGAGCGCGGGCCCGCACTCCTCCCAGCTCTCGCCTGGGCGGTGGCTCTCGGCCTTTTCGCGTCGGCCCTCGGCACTGTGCTGTGGAATCAGGCACTCGCGCAGATGGACGCTTCGACCCTCGCGGGCTTCGTGTTCCTGCAGCCCGTCGCCGGCGTACTGCTCGGTCACTACGCGCTCGGCGAAGAACTCCGCCCCGAGGCCGTCGCCGGAGGCGCTTTGGTCCTTGGAGGGGTTTATCTCCTCGCCTGGGAGGCACGGCGGCGAAGCTGCTAGCGCAGCTCCCTCTTCAAGATCTTTCCCGTCGGTCCCTTGGGCAGCGCCTCACGGAACTCGACGAGGCGCGGATACTTGTAGGCCGCGAGCCGTTCCTTGCAGAAAGCGATCACCTCGGGCGCGCTGAGCGTCTGCCCGGGCTTTAGCGCGAGGATCGCCTTCACCTCCTCGCCGTGGCTCTCGTGGGCGATTCCGACGACCGCGGCTTCGAGCACGGCGGGGTGCGCGTAGAGCACCTCCTCGATCTCGCGCGGGTACACGTTGAAGCCGCCGCGGATGATCATGTCTTTCTTGCGATCGACAATCGTGTAGGAGCCTGCGCTGTCGCGAATGCCGATGTCGCCGGTGTGGAACCAGCCATTTCGCAGCGCCTCCTTCGTGGCATCCGGCCGTTTCCAGTAACCCTTCATGACATTGTGCCCGCGCACGCAGATCTCGCCCCGTTCACCGTCGGGCAACGGCCGGTCGACATCGTCGAGAATCGCCATTTCGACGCCCCACACGGGGTAGCCGATCGATCCGGGCTTCCGGGGACGGTCCAGCATATTGAAACTCGCGACGGGGGACGTCTCCGAAAGGCCGAATCCCTCGAGGATCTGAACCCCGTGCTTCTCCTCAAAGGCCCGCATCACTTCGACGGGCATCGCCGCTCCGCCCGTCATGCAGTAACGGAGACTCGACAGGTCCCGTGCCTTTCCTTGGTGATGCAGGATTGCGAAGTACATGGTCGGTACGCCGGCGAACAGCGTGACCCGGTCGCGCTCGATCATCGCGAGCGCCTCCTCGGGCGAAAAGCGGGGAAGCAGCGTGAAGGTGCCGCCGCTCGCGATGCTCGCGTTTTGGATGCAGGTCTGGCCGAAGGAGTGGAAGAGCGGCAGCGCGGCGAGCGCCACGTGATCGTCCATGAGCGGCAGGAGCTTCGGCACAACCACCGCACAGTTCAAGAGCAGGTTCGAGTGCGTGAGCTCGGCGCCTTTGGGCTTACCGGTCGTGCCCGAGGTATAGAGGATGACCGCGGTATCCGTGGCTTCGGTCTGGTGCACGACCTCGAGGGGAGCGCCCTGGGCCATGGCCACAAGGCTCTCTTCCCCAGCGGCCTCACCGCTCGACCACACCAGTGGGACCCCCGCCTCGGCCGCCCCTTTGGTCGCGGGCTCCGCGAACAGCGGATGGGCAATCGCAAGCCGCGCATCGGAATCCTGAAGGTGGTAGGCGACCTCGGGGGCTGAGAGCAGAACATTCAGCGGGACCACCGTGCACCCGGCGTACAAGATCCCAAAGTAGGCGATCGAGAACTCCGGTACGTTCGGGATCATGACCGCCACGTGGTCCCCTGGACCGATCCCGCGCCGGCGCAACCCAAGCGCCACGCCGCGCGCTGCACGGTCGAGCTGCGCGTAGCTCAGGGCAAACTGGTTAAGTCGCAGGGCGGTGTGATGAGGCCGCGCCTTGGCGCTGGTCTCGAGAATCGTGCCAAGGTTGAGATACATGGGGGCTCCTCCAGGAACGGCAGCCGGAGGATACCTCGCCTAGATCGTGCGGGGGCAAAGCCCTCGAGCACCGAGGCCCGCTCCGGCAAGCCGCAGGCCTCGGCAGGGCGGAGTTCGGCCGTCGCCCAGCCGGCGCGACGCTAGCCCGCATTTCTCACCAGGTGGAATGAGTCGGCGGTTTTGAATCACGAAGGCGCTTGCAGCGAGTTCGATGCGGTCGATTTTGCGCTCGCGCTCCGAAAAATCGGAGTTCTGGAGTTGTTGGGGAGACCCCGCGCAGGTAAGTGCGCGGATTTCCAGCATTCGGGATCGCCGATCCCGTCGGTCGCCGCCCTGAAATCGCTCGCTTGACCTTTCAGGTCACGGGCGGGGGGAGAGACGTGAGGTTGCGCAACACCTCCGCAAAGACGTCCTGCAGCGGAAAGGCGCTGCTGAGGGCGACGCGGATGCGCCGCACACTGATCCGGACCAGGCCGCTGAGCTTGAGCAGCCGCACGCGGATGGTGCTCACCTGCGCTGTCGCGAGCTCTGTGCCGGCCAGGCCGATCTGGCGCAGCGCCTGCGCCAGCGTGTAGGCCATCGACGCGATCCACAGCCGCAGCTGATTGCCCCGCATCGTGGCGGTGCTCGTGCGATCCGCAAACAGCCCGAGCTGCTGCTCCTTGATGCGGTTCTCCATCTCGCCGCGCGCGCAATAGAGCCTCTCGTACAGCTCCGGGGCGGGATGGGAAGCCGCATCCAGGGAGGTCACCACGAAGCGCGGATTCGGCTTGTCCCCGAGCTGCTCAGCCTTGGCGACCACGCGCCGCATCCGGCTCCAGCTCTTCTTCGTGCGGTAGCGCAGATCCCGGAAGCAGCGCGCCTTCTCCCCCGTGCGTTGGACCTGTTCGCGCACCTGCGCGAGCTCTCCCCCGATCGCCCGCACCAGCCGTGGATTGCGCGCCAGGCCGAGCACGTAGTGGACCTGTTTCGCCTCACACCAGGTCATGATCGCGTCTCGGGCAAAGCCCGAGTCCGCCCGGATCCAGATCTCCACCTCGGGCCAGCGCGCCCGGATGCGCCCCACGATCGCCTCGAGCGCCTCGACACTCCCCGCCGCGGCATCGATGTCGCTGCGCCGCAACTGCGCCCACAACAAAAACTCGCCGCAGAAGATGTACAGCGGCAGGTAGCAGTACTGGCGGTAATAGCCGTGGAAAAAACGCCCCTCCTGCTGCCCGTGCAGCGGATCGTCCGTGGCATCGAGGTCCAGCACGATCCGCTCCGGCGCCGTCCCGTGGGCATCGAGGAAGTGGTCGATGAACACCCCAGTAATCGCATCCCCGTCATAGACGATCTTGTGGTAGCGCGATGCCGCGTTCGCCTCCGCGGGCGTGCGCTCCCACCGATTCAGCGTGCTCTTGCCCGCCAGCGCATGGCCGCGGTCCCGCCGCCGCACCCGCTCCGCTCCCACCAGATCCCGCTTTCCCGACGCCAGCGCCAGCAGCGGGTCGTCCCGCAGCGTGTCGTGATCGTTCAGGTCCTCGTAGCCCTGGACCTGCGCGAGCACGCGCTGGGACACCAGCTCCCTCACCGTGTGCTCGGTCCGATCCTGCCGGCGGTAGTCGGTGAAGCAGTCCGCAAACCGCCTCAGCAACCCCGTTCGCTCCGCTACCTCGCGCAACAACAAAAGACCCGCATCGCTCGTCTGGCGGCCCCCGTCGAAGGCGGCCTCCACGCGACGCCCACAAAACCCCTGAAACTCCAGCTGACCCGGACTACAGTGTGTTTGCACCGTGCTGACCCCCCTGTGCACGATTTGTCGTTTGACAACAAACCGTTAGCAGGGACGGTCAGCCGGTGCGCAGTCCCCTCAGTGAGAAATGCGGGCTAGCCTCCGCGACTGCGAGGCGGCGGGCGGAAGGGTCCTTACACCGGAAGGTCGGCGCGCGTGAAGAGGGGCTCCAAGATGATGCCGCGTCCCGCGAAGGCTTGAACCGCGCCTTCGCCCCGGTCCACGATACACACCACCCGGGCCACCTTGCCTCCCGCTGCGGTCACGGCATCCAAGGCCTCGAGCGTTGAGCCTCCCGTGGTCGTGGTGTCCTCGACGAGCGCCACGGTCTGACCGGGCGCGAACGCGCCCTCGATCCGCTGGCCGAGGCCGTGCTGCTTCGCCTGCTTGCGGACAAAGAAGCCGACGAGCTTGGTGGCAGGGTCTCCGGCTGCCGCGGCGAGCACTGCCGAGACGAGCGGCACGGCGCCGACTGCCATTCCCCCCACCGAGTCGACCCAGGCTCCCGACATGAGCTTCGCGAGCACAAGCTGCCCTGCCAGAGCGATGCCCCGCGGCCGCATCAACGTCTTCCGAAGATCGAGATAGAAGGTGCTCTCCTTCCCGCTCGAGAGGGTCACCTTGCGGCGCTCGAAAGACACTTCGAGAATCAGCTTCAAGAGCTCGTCGCGCTGGCGCTTGAGCATGGCCGTAACTTTCGCCCTGGCGTCTTCTTCCATCAGTATTTCCTTAGGCCGAGGCAGAACTCCGCGATCAGCTTGCGGTGCAGTTCACTCGTACCCTCGCCGAGCTCAAGCGCCTTCGCTTCGAGCAAAAGACGCCCCACCTCGTACTCTTGAGCGAGCCCGTAACCCCCGTGGACCTGAATCGCGTCGAGGGCGTTGTGGGTCGCAGCCTCGCTGGCCATGAGCTTCGCCATGGAGGATTCCATGGATGCCCGCTCTACGCCCGCATCCTTCATCCGACCGAGTCGGTAGACGAGCGCTCGCGCTGCTTCCGTGCGGCAGACCATGTCGGCGATCTTCTGTTGAATCATCTGGAACTCCCCAATCTTCTGGCCGAAGGCCTCGCGCTGCATCGCGTACGACGCGGCCAGCTCGAGCGCACGCTGGGCCTGACCCACGCAGCGCGCCGCCACCGAATAGCGGCCCATGTCGAGCGCGGAGCCGAGAATCGGAAAACCGCCGCCCTCCTCGCCAAGCAGCGCTTCCCTGGGAACCAGCGCCCCCTCGAAGTGGACCTCCGCCAAGTTGTCGCGCTTGAGTGTGCGCATGGGGAACTCGCGCACGGTGATCCCTGAGGTCGATCGGGGGTCGACAAGAAACGCGGTCACCCCCTTGTGCTTGCGCGCTCGATCCAGCGTTGCCACCACGAAGAAAAGGCCGGCATGGGCGGCGTGCGAGATGAAGACCTTGGTGCCGGTGAGACGCCAGCCGGTCCCGTCCGGGGTGGCGGTGGTGCGGAGGTTCCCGAGATCGGTGCCGCCGCCGGGTTCCGTCAGGCAAGCGGAACACAGGGTCTCGCCTTTCGCGATGCCCGGGAGCCAACGCTCCTTCTGGGCCTCGCTGCCAAAACGCAGAACGGAGCCAGCGACGAGGGAGTTGGCGACCGACACGACGGACGCCACGACCCAGTCCACACGAGCGAGCTCCTCGCAGAGTACGCCGTAGCTGAGAACGTCCTGAAACGACCCGCCGTAGCGCTCGGGGATCATCGGTCCCATGAAACCCAGCGGGGGGAGCTTGGCAATCAGCTCGAGCGGATAACGCTCCTCGCGCTCGTAGCGCTCCACATGGGGCAGGATCTCCTTCTCGGCGAACTCCCGGACGGCCCGGCGCACGAGCCGTTGCTCGGGCGAGAGCTCGAAGTCGGCCATGCGCAAGAGCGGAGTGCCTTCGGTCATGAGTGGCCTCATCGGGTGGGGTTGGCCGTGCCAGCTTAATCCGCGACTCAGCCGTGGACGAGGCCTGAGGGTTCTCCTAAGCTGCGCCGCCGCGATCCCCAAGCGAGGTCCCGTGTGAAGAAAGCCAAGCCTCTCCCGCACCGAAACCGCCGCAAGAGCGCTCGCTACCGCGCGAAGCTCAAGGCCAAGTTTCGTCGCGCCCGCCGCCGCATGACGAAGGGCCAGCGCAGCACCTACCGCTAGCCCTCACTGCGTTCCCGGCTGCTCGATCGTCATCCGCACGCCGCTTGCGCTCAAGGTGAGCTTGAGGCCCTGTGTCGTCGCCACGATCTTGATCACCACGCCGTTCTGGTTGCGTAGGGTGGCAATGGAACCGCCGCCGCCGATCGTCGAGCCGACGGCATAAGCAGTGTAGGTGCCATCGAAATCCTGGACCTTCTGAAGGCCGTAGACATCTCCCTTGGCGGTCGCGCGCACGATCCCCACATCGCCTACCGAGAGACCGGCGACGCTCACGGGGTACTGCTTGCCGCGGAAGGTGAGGGTTCCGCTCCCCCAGCTAAAGCCGACGCCCGCGGCCACAGCACCGCCCGTGAGTTGGAGCGTTGCATTCGGCTCGGCCGCCTCCGCCGGGAAACCGGAGGCCACGAGCCATGCGAGCGCGAAGAGGAGAGCCAAGAGGCGGACAGGCGGCTGCATGCAGGATCCTCCGGAGTCAGCGATCGTACCCGACGCGAGGGTAGCCCTCGCCGGGCGCAGTGTGCCTTGCCCCCGCCCGCACGACGGTGGGGATCCGCGAAGCAGGGCGCCGGCCCTGGCCCTCGTCCGACCGCGTCGACGGACCGCGAACGCAGGCGAGAGGGGCCGCGCCGGCTAGCCTTGCGGTGTGACGGACAGCCCTTCTCCTCTGCGTTTCACCCTCGAAGCCCGCTCCGGCTCCGCTCGGGCGGGTCTCGCGACGACACCTCACGGCAGCTTCCGAACGCCTGCGTTCATGCCCGTGGGAACTCACGGAGCGGTCAAAGCCATGACGCCCGAGCAGGTCGCTCGCACGGGGGCGGAGGTCGTGCTCGCGAACACCTACCACCTCATGCTGCGCCCGGGCGAGGCCCTCGTGGCCAAGCTCGGAGGGCTCCACAGCTTCATGCGCTGGGAGCGCACGATTCTCACCGATAGCGGCGGCTTCCAAGTCTTCTCCCTTCCGAAGAAGGAGATTGAAGATCATGGCGTGCGTTTCAAGAACGAGCTGGATGGCTCGGTGGTGGAGTTGACACCCGAGCGATCCATCGAGATCCAAAACGCGCTCGGTGCGGACATCGTCATGATGTTCGATGAATGCACGCCGTACCCTGCCGACGAGGCCCTCGCTGAAAACGGAGTCCGCCGCACGCTCACCTGGGCGGAGCGCTGCCTGCGCGCCCACGTCCGCCCAAACGAGCAGGCGCTCTTTGCCATCGTCCAAGGGAGTGTGTACCCGCGGCTTCGCGAGCGCTGCGCAGCGGCGCTTGTCGCGATGGATCTGCCCGGCTACGCGATCGGCGGCGTGTCCGTCGGTGAGGGACATGAGCTCCTGACGCGCGTGACTGCCCACGCGGCGCCCCTTCTGCCAGAGAATAAGCCGCGCTACCTGATGGGCGTCGGCCTGCCCGAGGACTTGCTCGCGGCCATCGGCTGCGGGATGGACATGTTCGATTGCGTGATTCCGACGCGCTACGCGCGCTCGGCCTCCGTCTTCACAACGCGCGGACGCCTCCGTCTCACCCACCGCCGGTACCGCCGCGATGCCTATCCCATCGACTCCTCGTGCGACTGCATGGCTTGCGCGGGTGGCTTCTCGCGCGCCTACCTGCACCATCTGTTCGCAGCCAATGAGGTGCTCTCCGCCATCCTCTGCTCGGTGCACAACGTTCGCTTCTACGAAAAGCTCGTGGGCGATGCGCGATCTGCGATCATCCAAGGCAGCTACGAGAAGTGGAGGTGGAAGTTCCTCGTGGCATACACCGGAGAGGGGCGGGAGAAGGAATAGCGAAGCGTTTCCAACGAAGCGGAGCGCCCGCATCCTTCCCGGGGACCGGCCTGCGCAAAATCGCAGGTCCACGAACGGGAAGGCCGGTCGCCTGCGAGGTGCGGCGCTGGGCGAGCCGCACCAGAGAAAGCGCGCTGGGAGACAGCTTCTTTCGGTCTTTTTTTCGTCGGACGGGAGGGCAGGGCGGGAGCGCAGGGGAAGGGGCTCGGCATTTTGACCCCCCTCCGGCCCTCGATCCGACGCCGCTCCCTCGGCCGGAAGCCGCCGGTATCAGTGGGGGGCGGAGAGCGCCACGGCTGGGCTCTGGCGCGCTCGCCCAAAACCGCCGACCCTAGCGACCCCATGGCACTGCGCTGCGGAATTGTGGGTCTACCCAATGTCGGCAAGAGCACACTCTTCAACGCGCTCACGGCCGCGGGAATCGCTGCGGAGAACTACCCGTTCTGCACGATCGAGCCGAACGCAGGAGTCGTCCCCGTTCCCGATCCTCGGCTCGCCGCGCTGGATGCGATCGTGCACTCCGCACGGGTCGTGCCCGCCACGGTCGAGTTCGTGGATATCGCCGGCCTCGTCCGCGGAGCCTCCGAGGGTGAGGGCCTGGGGAACCAGTTCCTCTCTCACATTCGCGAGACGCAGGCCATCGTGCAGGTCGTACGCTGTTTCGAGGACACAACTGTCGTTCATGTGGAGGGTGGAATCGACCCCATCCGAGACATCGAAACCATCGAAACCGAACTCGGGCTTGCGGACATCGATACGGTGGAGCGGCGCCTCGATCGGGCGCAGCGTACCGCGCGCAGCGGAACCAAAGGTGCCCGGGAAGAGGCCGCTTTCTTCTCGGGCTTGCTGAATCATCTCTCGGCGGGCCGCCCCGCGCGCACCTACCCCGGGCCCGGTGAGATGGAGGGTGTGCTGCGCGTGTGCTTCCTCTTGACCGCGAAGCCCGTCCTCTACGTCGCAAACGTCGACGAGGGCTCGCTTGCCAAGGGCAATGCCCTCACGGCGAAGGTCGAATCGCGCGCACGCGAAGAGGGAGCTCGCGTGGTTCGCCTCTGCGCCAAGATCGAGGCCGAGCTCGCCGAGCTTGACGCGGCGGAGAAGGCGGCGTTCCTCCACGACCTCGGTGTGGACGAGCCGGGACTTCACCGGCTGGTGCGCGAGGCGTATGCGCTGCTCGACCTCATCACCTTTTTCACGGCGGGACCCAAGGAGGTGCGGGCCTGGACGATCCGTCGCGGCACGCTTGCACCCGGGGCCGCAGGCGAGATCCACACCGACTTCGAGCGCAGCTTCATCCGTGCCGAGGTCATCTCCTATACCGACTACGTCGCGCACGGTGGAGAGGGAGGCTCGAAGGCGGCCGGCGCGATGCGCGTCGAGGGAAAGGAATACGTCGTCCGCGACGGCGACGTGGTTCACTTCCGCGTGGGGGTGTAACGGCGGGGATGCGGGCACCATGGCGAGGACTTCGCGAGCTGCGCCGCTCTCGCCCGAAGAGGTGCTGGCGCGCTATCACGGCGGACCCACGAGCGGCCTGTTCACGGACGGCTCGTGCGATGGGAATCCCGGCCCGGGCGGTTGGGGCGTGGTGTGGGTGGAGAATGATGTGATCCGCGCGCAGAAGAGCGGCGTTGATCCCGAAACCACGAACAACCGAATGGAGCTCACCGCGCTGATCGAGGCGTTTGGCATGCTGCCACAAGACGCGGACGTGACCGTCTATTCCGATAGCGAGCTTTGCGTGAAGACGGTCAATGAGTGGGCAGCGGGCTGGGAGGCTCGTGGCTGGCGACGTAAGAGCGGTGAAATCAAGAACCTCGAGCTCGTGAAGAGGCTCTACTCACTGGCGCGTGCACATCCCAAGGCCCGCCTGCGCTGGATCCGCGCCCACGACGGCTCGCGCTGGAACGAATACGTCGACGCCCTCGCCTCCGCCTACATGCGCTAGCGCTCCGGGTGCTCTTGGCATGGCTTCTGCATTGACCCCCTGCAGGAGGACTTGCGATGACGATACTCGCCCGTGACGTGATGCAGACCCACGTGGTCACGATTGAAGCCGATGCCTCCTTGCTCGATGCGCAGCGGCTCTTCGTCGAGGAAGAGATCAATGGTGCGCCGGTGGTGGACGCCGACGGTCGCGTGATCGGCGTGCTTTCGGCCCGCGATCTCTTGCGCGGCGCCGCCGAGGAGCAAGACACCGTGCTCTCGGAGGCCCATTACTACCGGGACTTCGCAGAGTTCTCGGGTCCCGATTGGGCGAACGGACCGGAGGATTTTCAGAATCGCCTGGCGTCGCGCACGGTCTCCGAAGTGATGACCGAGGGGGCTTTGATGCTTGCGCCCGATGCTCCGGTGGATGAGATCGCTCGCACGCTCCGCCAAAGCCGTATCCACCGCGTGCTCATTGCAAAAGACGGAGTGCTGGTGGGGATCGTCTCGACCTTCGATCTGATGGCGCTTCTCGAAAAGGAGCCGCCCTCGCGCTAAGCGCGGGACAAAGCGTCTCGGCGCGCGGGCGCGGTGCGGCCGGCTGCCTCACTCGACGCCTTAGGTTTTGGGGAGCGTGCGGACGTGAACGTCCTGCTGGGGGTAGGGGATCTCGAGGCCCTCGGCTTGAAGCTTGCGGTAGACCGAGATCCCAAGCTCACTTTTGACCTGCACCCAGCCGTCGGGCTGATTGGTCCATGCGCTCAGCTGGAAGTCGAGTGTGCTCTGCCCAAAGCCGCGGAAAAGCGCCGTCGGCGCGGGCAGCGGCAACACGTTCGGATGGGCCTGCGCGACTTCCACCAGGATCGCGAGCACCCGCTCTGGGTCCGACCCGTATCCCACACCGAGGGTCAAGTCGATCCTGCGCATCTGGTCGGAGAGCGTCCAGTTGGTCACGCGCTCGGAGATGAGAGTCCCGTTGGGCACGATCACCTCCGAGCCCTGACCCGTGCGCACCGTGCTCGAGCGGATCCCGATGCGGTTCACAACGCCCAAAAGCTCGCCAATCTGTACGGTGTCGCCCACCTGGATCGGTCGCTCGAGAAGCAGGATCAGACCCGACACGAAATTGTTGACCACGTTTTGAAGGCCAAAGCCGACACCCACGCCGAGCGCACCCGCGAGTAGGCTCGCGCGGTTGAGGTCGACGCCCAAGGCGCCGAGCGCCACCAGAAAGCCTCCGATGAGGAGGACATAGGTCAGGATGGTCGTAACCGCGTAGTCCACTCCGCGCGCGAGGGAAAGCCGCGGCAAGACGTCCTCCTGCAACACGAAGCGCGCAAAGCGCGAGATCAGCCACGCGACGTATACCGTGAGCCCAAACGCGAAGAGGTTCCCGAGCGTCATGGCAAGCTCGGTCCCCGGCGCGATCGGGATCGCAAGAATGGACTGCGCGAGAGCGCGCGCGGGCCCGGCGAGTTCGAGCTTGAACAGCACCCACGCAAGCCACCCCAAAACCGCGGCGAAGACCAACCCGCGATTGACGCGCCGCTCGATCAGCTCGCGGCTCAGCTCCACCGTGCGCAGGCGCCGCAGCCGCCGCGTGCGCAGGCCGTAGGCCACGAGCCCTTGAGATGCCCGCAAGGAGGCATAGAGCACAAGCGCGGCGTAGACGGCACTCAGCGCGCCGCCGCCGAGGAGGCGCCCGAGCTGCATGAAGCCGCAGGCGCCGGTGACGAGCGCTACCGCGAAGGCGAAAAACAGGATGCGCGCTGCGATTCCGATCCTCCGGAGCGCCACGATCTCACCCTCGCGGAGTTCGACCTTATCGAGGCGCGCGGGTCGCAAGACCCACGCCATGAGCGCGCAGCCGGCCATCATCTCCCCAAGAAAGAGCATTTGTTCGAGGACCGGCGCCGCGGAGCAGATCCAGCGAATCCGATCGGTCAGAAAGAAGCCAGCGAAGACGTAGAGCCCAGGCACGAATCCCGGATGCGTGTAGGCGCGCACGACACGAAGGACCGGCACGAGGGCGATCAGCACGACAGCTTGTAGCGGCATATCGGGGAGCGCGGGATGGATCCATGCCGTCGCGAGTGCCGTCAAGAGGAATGCACTCGAGTAAGGCAGCTGGAAGACGCGCGTCGCCGGCTCGAGGGTCGGTTCACGCTCGACCATCCGGCGCGCGCGCGCGCGGCCGCTTCGAAAGAGCGCGGCGAGGGCCAAATAGACCAGGAGATGCAGCACAAGACGCGCCTGGTTGTCCGCTGCATACTCACGAAAATCCTTGGCGTCCGACCGAAGCTCATCTCTCACGTGAAAGAAAAGGCGCCCACGGGTACGGCCCGACAAGTCAATCGCCCAGACCGGATGGCTGTCCCGGACCAGGATCTTCCCCACCGTCTGCTGGCGATATGCGGTGAGACGGCTCAACGCGTCATCGACGAGTGCCAGCTCACGCGTGACCTTATCCTGCGTCGCCAGGATCTCGGCCCTACGCTTATCGACGCTCTTCTGCGTTACGGAAAGCGCCGCGAGGCTCTCTTGCACCCGGTCAAGAACGGGATCCGGCGCGCCTGAAGCCCGCGCGTCTTCCTGGGTGCGCCGCCAAAGATCCCGGCGCTTGGCAAGCTCGCCGATCAGGTCCTCGAGCCGCTTTGCTTGGTCGGTGAGCAAGCCGTTGCTGGTCGCGATGTCGCTGCGGGTGCGCGTCCAGGTGCGGAGCAGCGCCTCCAGCACGTGGAGCTGCGGCCCTTGCTCGAGCGTGCGGTCCATATCGGCAAGCTGTTCGGCGTCCCGGTCGCTGAGATCTGGAATACCGTCCTCAATCGCCTTCAGCTGCGGGCTTGGGGCGAGCCCCGCCTCCACCCCGCGGAGAAACGTCGAGAGGTCCTCCGCGCGACTGGCGATGTCGGGCACTGCAATCGTCGGCGGCGGCTCGGCCGGCGCGCTCGGTGTCGCAGGAGCGGGCTCTTGCGTCGCAGGTGTCGCCGCTTGGGTCCGGGGCGCCGAGAGCGGCGCTGCGGCAGACGCGGGATGAAGCGTTGCGAGTCCTGCTCCCCAAAGGAGAGCGAGGGCAGCGGCCGCAACGCGGCCGCATCGCCGGCGCACCACGCTAACGCATCTCCGGAGGGGTGTAGTTCTCGGTCACGCGATGGGCGGCGAGAGCGATCAGGGAGTGCGGCATGAGGCGCTGCCCCAGGTGGGCGCGCAGCCAGTTGAACCAGCCGGAAATCACCGAAGGCTGTTGGCCCAGCGCCGCGAGCGCGGTTGCAACGACGTTCGCGGCCGGCTCGGCTGCATGCGGGAGCTCGCCCGCCACGTCGTGGAATTCGCTCTCCGTCGAACCCGGCTCCACCACGAGCACATCGATCCCGCGTCCGCGGAGCTCCGACCAAAGGGCCTCCCCGAACAGGAGATCGAAGGCTTTGCTGGCGGCGTACACGGCATGAAGGGGAAGCGGTTGGCGTCCGGCGACCGAACCGGTGATCAGGATCGCGCCGCTGCCGCGCTCCAGCATGCGGGGGAGAAGGAGATTTGTCACGACGACCGGGGCGCTGCAATTGAGCGCCACCATCTCCGCCAGCCGGGCGGCATCCTGCTTGTCGAAGCGGCCCGACAAGCCGAAGCCCGCGTTGTTCACGAGGACGCCGACCTCGAGATCGGCCAGCGCCGCGGCGAGCTCCTCCGGTCCCTTCTGCGTCGCAAGGTCGACGGCCACGACACGTGTCGCGACGCCGTGTTCCTTTTCAAGCTCGAGAGCGAGGGCCCGCAGCCGGTCCTCGCGGCGCGCAGTGAGGACACACGAGAATCCCGCCCGCGCAAGCTGGCGAGCGAACTCGGCGCCGATCCCCGCCGAAGCGCCCGTCACGACCGCCCAGCCCGGATAGCGCTGCGAGAGCGCGGGCTCACGCTGGAAGAGCAGGCGGCTGCGCCAGAGCGCGACGGCGAGCGCGCCCACGAGAACAAGCGCCGCAAGTCCAAAGGCCCAGCCGCCGAAGCCCGGCCAGGTGCGTACAAACCAAATGCAAAGGCTAAGCGCCACCTGCGCGGTGTACAGCGCCGCCCAAGGATGCATCCAAGGTCGCATACGCCAGAAGCCGTAGGTGCCGGCAGCATAGATGAACCAGTGGAGCGGGTTCGTGAGCTTGGCGGCCCAACCATGAAACGCGTAGCCGAGGAACACCTCCGCGTCCCGTGCGACCGGTTTTGCGAAGAGGTCCCACGGCTCATAGAGAAAAGCCATGTACACACAGAGGACAAGGAGCGCGTTCATCCACCACGGACGGCGCGCGAGTTGCTTTTGCAGCCAATCGCCCATGACAGGGCCTCCGTCGACTGGGATGGTTTCACGGTAGCATGGGAAGTGATGTCCCTTGCGAATCCTTCGGACCCGCCGCTCCTGCGCCAGGGCTGGGTGACCGATCGCCGTCTCTCGCGCGCCGAGTTGCTCGACGATCTACGGCTGCGGCTCCGGGAGGCGGGCTGGAGCAGCGAGCGGATCGCGAGCCTCCTCTGGCACGGCGGCGTCCACCTCGCAGGCCACCCGTTCGGCGAGGAGGCGCTTCCCAACGAGGTTGCCGCGCGCACCTCGGTCGTTGCGTACGCCTTCGCCTACGAGCCGGCGCCCGTGCCCCTCCCGGAAGAGGCGATCTTGTGGGACGCCTCAGGCGTGGTTGCCGTGAACAAGCCGGCGTGGATGACGGTGCAAGCGACGCGCGCCAGTCAGCGTCTCTCGCTGGAAGCGGCGCTCCGCAAGCGCCTCGACTGCAGGGCGCTGACCGCCGTCCACCGCCTCGACCGCGGAACGAGCGGTATCGTGCTCTTTGCGCGCAATCGCGAGAGCGCCGCGCGCCTCGGCCGCGAGCTCGCGGGCGGGCGCCTGCAGAGGCGTTATCTCGCCCTCGTATCGCCTCGACCATGGCAGAGCCGCTGGGAGGTGAGCGGCTTTCTCGCCCGTACCCTGCACCCGACGAGATTCCGCTTCGCGCTGTACGACGCGCCAGGCGCGCGTCGCAGGGAGAGCCGCACCCGCTTTGTCCGGCTCGGGACGCGCGATGGCAGCACGCTGGTGCTCGCCGAGCCTGCGACGGGGCGCACGCATCAGATCCGGGTGCACCTTGCCCACGGCGGGACCCCGATCGTCGGGGACACGCTCTATGGCTCCGCCGCGGAGTGTGCGCCTCAGGGTTTCCCCCTGCGCACTCAGCTTCACGCGATCTGGCTGCGCGTGCGAATCGACGCTACGCCCGGCGTGCCGCCGCTCGAGCTCGCGGCGCCGACTCCGTACGACTTCGCGCCGGCGTTCGCGCGCGCGAACGTCCTCCCATTCCCCTGACGAGAACGTTCACAAGCTGCGCCACACGGCGTCGATAAGCGAGCGGTGTCAACTTGGCGGCGCCCGCCGTTTCAAGACCCTTCGCGCTGTCTACGATGAGCTCTGCAGCCGCCGCCGTGGTGAGACCCGCTGCAGCGGGGGCCAGCTCGCCGCGTCGCGCGGCGTCTTCGATCACGCCACGCAAGATCCTAAGGTAGCGCCGGCGCGCGGCCTCCGAGATGTCGCCGCACAGCCGACTGTTCTCGTCGAGAATCTCGCCGACGTGGGCGGAGCCATGGGCGATCTCGAAGAAGCTCCCAAGCTTGGCCGCGAGGATCTGCGCGATGCGCGCCTCAATCCCTCCCGAAGCGAGCGCGGCCTTCGAAGCGGCGCGCAGCGCCCGCTCGTGCATCACGCTCGCCGCCACGCGAAAGATGGCCTGCTTGTTCGGGAAGTGGAGATACACCGCCGGCCGCGAGATGCCGGCCTCCCGGGCGATGTCACCTAAGGAGGTGCGCCGGAAGCCGTAGCGCGCGAAGCGCTCAAACGCCGCCGCCACGATCAGAAGTTCCTTCTCGCTGCGCCGCCCCACCATGTGTCGTCCCCCAAAGCACAGAGTTGACATTCTACATCCAAAACGTCAGGGTGAACGCATCGGGAGGGCCATGAGCCGGATTTTTGGACCCGTCCGCCAGAATGGCTACGTGGTGTGCAACGTCGAAGCTGCGATGCGCCACTGGACGCAGGTTCTCGGTGTCGGGCCGTTCTTCTACTTCGAATGGCTGCCGATCCAGGACTTCCGCTACCACGGCGCGCCCTCGCCCCTCGCAGTCAGCATCGCGCTCGCCAACTCCGGCCCGCTCCAGATCGAACTTATCCAGCAGCGCAATGACGCGCCCTCGACCTACCGCGACTTTCTCGCGGCGGGGCACGAGGGCTTGCAACATGTCGCCTACTGGACGAACTCGTTCGACGAGGACATGGAGCGCGTGCTGAAGCTCGGCTACGAGGTCGCACAGTCAGGCACGATCGGCGGACCGAACGGGCGCTTTGTGTATCTGCAGACCGAGGGGCATCCCGGCACGATCGTGGAGCTTTCGGAAGTGAGCGGTGCGAAGGGGCGGTTCTTCGAGCACATCGCCGAGGTCGCGCGAACCTGGGGGGGCTCTGAAGCGATTCGTAGGATGTAGCGTGGCCGCGGGCGGCAGCGCGGCGGCTCGAGCACTCTCGAGGACGGACGCTCCTGCCAGTCGAGACGCGCCTCGCGAGCGCCCTTCGAAGGCGACGTCATTCCATGGCGCGCGGAGCCTGCGGAACGCTCTCCCATTGCTCTGGATCATGGCCAAAGAAAAGACGCGCGCCGGCCTTTTCCAGCGTGCAGAGCCGCCGCAGCGACGCCAGCATCTCATCGCGGTCGTGCGCGAAAGGTGGGAGCTCGAGTCGGTCCAGTGTGCGACGCAAGTAACAGGCGTCGGCGGTCAAAATGATCTCGCCCTTCGGCAGCCGCACGCGCAGCGACTGGTGGCCGGGGGTGTGACCGGGCGTGGGGAGGCAAAGGACGCTTCCATCCCCGAACAGATCATGCTCCCCGGCGACCGCGATGATCTCGTGCCCGAGGTCATAGTCGCGCGGGTCATAGAAGTTCGCGCGCACGAGATCTGGATCGCGACCCGCCTGCCATTCCGCGCGTTGAACCACGAGCCTCGCGTTGGGAATCTGCGCGATGCCGCCCGCGTGATCAAAGTGGAGGTGCGAGGTCACGATGAAATCGACGCGAGCGGGAGCGAGATCGACCTCCGCGAGACGGCCCGCCACCTCCTCTCCCGGTGCGAACTCGACCGTCCAGGACGCGGCGAGCGCTCCCAGGCGCTCGGCCGGGTCGCGTTGCATGCCCGCATGGAGTCCGGTGTCGAACAGCGCGGTTCCTCGTGGGTGCACGACGAGAAAGCAGGGCACCGGGACGCGGATCCGACCCCGCTCCCCGGCCAGGAAGTTGCCCAGGCCGCCGGTCAGCCAGCCGCAGGTAAAGGCATGCAGGCGGATCGACATGTCAGCCTCCTCACCCGGCACCCGATCCGCCAAGGCATAACGGGTCGAGCGACTCGAATACAAGGGGAAATCTCATGACGGACCGGATCTCTCATGCTGTGCTCATCACGGGCTGCTCGACGGGCATCGGCCGGGCCACCGCAGAGCGTCTTGCACGAAGCGGCCACACGGTCTACGCCACGGCGCGTCGCCCAGAAGCGATCCAGGATCTCGCCAGCCACGGTTGCCGAGTGTTGGCCCTCGACGTGTGCGATGAGAGTTCGATGCGCGCCGCGGTAGAGGCGGTGGAGAAGAGCGAAGGCGCCGTCGGCGCGCTGGTGAACAATGCGGGCTACGGCTCGGAGGGGCCCTTCGAAGAGGTCCCCATGGGGGAGGTACGCCGGCAGTTCGAGACCAATGTATTCGGCCTCATTCAGCTCACGAAGCTCATCCTCCCCGGCATGCGCAGGCAGCGCTTCGGCCGGATCGTGAACCTAAGCTCGATGGGCGGGCGCATGACGCTCCCGGGCGGTGCCTTCTACCATGCCACCAAGTACGCGGTGGAAGCACTCTCCGATGCGCTGCGCTTCGAGGTCTCGGGCTTCGGAATCGCCGTCGTCCTGGTCGAGCCCGGGCCGATCAAGACCGAGTTCGGCCCGACCGCGCTGGAGAAGATCCGCTCCCTCGGAGCGGCAGACTCGCCCTATGCGAAGTTTCGCGAGGTGCTCGCTCATCATCTCGACTATGCGGGCCCGATCGGCGCACTCGCCGGCACCCCGGAAGCAGTGGCCAAGGTGATCGAGCGGGCAATCACGGCACGGCGCCCGCGCGCGCGCTATCCCGTGACCCTTGCGGCGCGCGGATTCATGGGCGCGCGCCGCTGGCTCGGGGCGCGTGGCTTCGACGCTATTCTGCGCACGCAGTTCCCCACCCCTGGGAGGTGATCCCATGCTCCCGACGCTGCCCTTCGGACGCACGGGCCATCACAGTACGCGCATCCTCTTTGGTGCGGCCGCGCTGGCCCGCATCTCTCAGGAGGCGGCCGACCGGGGGCTCGCGCTACTGCTTGAAGCAGGTGTGAACCATATCGACACCGCGGCATCGTATGGGGACGCCGAACTGCGGATCGGCCCTTGGATGCGCGAGCACCGGCGTCGCTTCTTTCTCGCCACCAAAACCGGCGAGCGGACCTACGAAGCCGCACGCGTTGAGATTCGCCACTCGCTCGAACGCCTGCGCGTGGACCAGCTGGATCTGCTTCAGCTGCACAATCTCGTGAAGGAGGAGGAATGGGAGCAGGCGATGGGCCCGAATGGCGCGCTGCGCGCTGCCGCCGAGGCGCGCGAGCAGGGGCTCGTGCGGTTTCTCGGCGTGACCGGCCACGGCACCCGAGTTGCGAGCATGCATCTGCGCAGCCTCGAGCGTTTCGATTTCGACTCCGTGCTTTTGCCCTACAATTTCTCGATGATGCAGGACACCGAGTACGCGGAGCAGTTCGAGTCGCTGCTCACTCTCTGTCGCAAGCGTGGCGTGGCGGTGCAGACCATCAAATCCATTGCGCGACGACGTTGGGAGGAGGGCGCCACTCCGCGGACGACAACCTGGTATGAGCCGCTCGAGAACCAGGCCGACATCGACCGAGCCGTGCACTTCGCGCTTGGCAAGCCGGGAGTCTTCGTCAACACTGCGAGCGACCTGGCTCTCCTTCCACGAATGATCGAGGCGGCGCGCCGCTACGAGCGTGCGCCGAACGAGGCGGCGCTGCGCGCCGACGCGCAGCGGCTCGGGATCGCGCCGCTCTTCGTACGAGGCTACTCGGGTCGGCTCTAGCGCCGCATCACGCGTCGAGCTTCATGGCCCCCGTCATCGCGCGCACCCGTGCGTGGAAATCGTAGGGGTAGACGAGCGGGAGCACGGAAGCGGCGTCGAGCTTCTTGCGTGCGGCTTCGTCAAGGACGAGATCGGCCGCGCCGAGATTGTCCTCGAGCTGTTCGAGCGTGCGCGCACCGAAGATCGGCGAGGTCACGCCGGGCTGCCCCGCGCACCAGGCCAGGGCGACTTGGCTCGGGGTCTTTGCGATCGCCTTCGAGACCTCGACCACGATCTCGGCAATCGCGAGATTGCGCTCGGCGGCAAAACGTTCGCGGTTCATGGGGTCGACGGCCGCGCGGCTGCCGGCGGGAGCGCCTGCGCCGCGGCGCACCTTGCCCGTCAGCAATCCGCCTGCCAGCGGGCTCCAGGGAATGACGCCGATTCCTTCTTCACGACACAGCGGCAGGTGTTCTCGCTCGATCTCTCGACACACGAGCGAGTACTGGGGTTGGAGGCAATCGTAGCGTGCCGTCCCGAGCTCGCGTGCGAGAGCCGTGGCCTTCATCACCTGCCACGCTGAATAGTTCGAGCAGCCGAGGTAACGAACTTTGCCCGCGCGTATGCAGTCGTCGAGGGCGCGAAGCGTCTCGTCGAGAGGCGTGGTCGGGTCGTAGGCGTGGACCTGGTAGAGGTCGACAAAATCGGTGCCCAGGCGGCGCAGACTTGCCTCAATTCCGTCGAGGATGTGCCGGCGCGAAAGACCAAGATCGTTGGGGCCACTACCCATGGGTCCCGCCACTTTGGTGGCGAGCACGACTTGGTGGCGCTTTTCGCGAATCGCGCGGCCCGTGATTTCTTCCGAGATCCCGCTTGAGTACACATCTGCGGTATCGATGAAGTTCCCACCGGCGTCGAGGAAGCGGTCGACGATCTTGCGGGACGTGGCCTCGTCGCAGCCCCACTCCTTGTTGCCAAACGTCATCGTACCGAGACAGAGGTTCGAGACCTTGAGCCCGGTGCGGCCCAGCTTGCGGAGCTTCATGAAGATCCTCCCGGGGGGGCAGTCTACCCCGGAAGACGTGTTCGGAGGGGGAGAGATAGGGGCGAAAACGAAGCCGCGGAGCCCGCGCGCGAGGCGGACCGAGCTCCCTCTGCACTCTACCCGAAGACGATTCCCATCAAGCCGGCCCCGATCACGATCCATGCCGGGTTCAGACGAGCCGCAAAGAGCGCGAGTAGACTCGCCAGCGCGATGAGGGCGGTCGGGATGTCGACGATCGCGCTGCGCAATAGCTGCCACGTCACGAACGCGAGCAGCGCGAGGGACGCCATGTTCACGCCATCGAGCAGAGCCGCAGCGCTTTGCGAGGCACGCAGACGGGGCACAAGAGGTGCGCTTACCGCCACGAAGAAGAAGGCAGGCAAGAAGATGCCGACCGTGGCAAGCAGAGCTCCCTTCCCACCTCCGAGCACGTATCCAATGAAGGTCGCGGTGGTGAAAACCGGCCCCGGGGTGAGTTGGCCGGCCGTGACCGCATCGAGCAGCTGGCCGTTCGTGAGCCAATGCCAGCGCTCCACGAGATCCGCCCGAAGAAAAGCGAGAAGCACGTAGCCGCTCCCGAAGAGCACAGAGCCGACCTTCAAGAAGAACAGAAAGAGGCCTGCCATCGTGAAAGGCGCAGCCCCGGCGGCGACGCCCGCACTGGTGGCGCCGAGACGGAGAAGGCCCGCCGAGGAGCCGAACCTTCTCGTGTCCCCTTCGCGCGTGCTTCGACGCGCGCCAAAGCGGACGGCTGCAACGAGGGCTGGGGTCGCGAACAGGACAACGAGCTCGTTTACCCCTGCCGCAGCCGCTGTGAGCGCGGCCAGGGCAGCGACGGCAAGGAGTCTTGATCGCACCGAAGCGCGACCCAGGCGCCAGAGAGCCTGGGCCACGACCGCGATGATGGCCGGCTTCGCGCCATAGAAGAACGCCGTCATCTGGGGGAGTGCCCCGAAGCGCACGTAGGCCCACGCAAGGCCAAGCGTCAGGAGCGCAGCCGGGAGGATGAACGCGCTGCCCGCAACGAGGACCCCTGGAAGGCCGGCCCGCTGATATCCGATATGGATCGCCATCTCCGTCGAGTTCGGCCCGGGAATCAGATTCGTGGCTCCCATCATGTCGAGGAACTCTTCGTGGGAGAGCCAGCGACGTCGGCCCACGACATCACTCTCCATGAGGGCGATGTGGGCAGCCGGACCACCGAATGCGGTGGCGCCGAGCCGTAGGAAGAGGGCGGCGAGTTCACGTAACGCCGCTCGTCTCGATGAGGGATCCCCTCCATCTTTAGGCGCCGTGCTTCATCCTCCGGGCAGAAAGCCAGGCGTCGAGGGACCAGGGACCGGCTCCCACGAGGAGCAGGAAGAGGGCACCCAGCAGCATCGCGTAGTCTGTGCGCGCCTCATGGGCCATGCTCCAGAATCCGCTCTTCAGGAGAATCGGGATCTTCGTCGTCGAAATCGCGACCATCATGACCGCGAGCAGCGGAACCACCGCGAGCCTCGTGAAAAGACCGAGGAGGACGAGCAGACCGCACCCGATCTCGATCGTGCCCACAAAGGGCGCCATCACTGCGGGAAAGGGGATCCCGATCTGGGTGAAGCGCCCAACCCCGAGGGCATCGGGAAAGAGGAACTTCTGTAGCCCTTCAGACACGAAGATGGCGCCCACCATGGCACGGACCAGGAAGACGCTCGCCGGAGCTTCGCCGCGGCGCATGAACTCGCCTCCCTCCGCGAGCATTGCGGATCCAAGGGAGACTACAGCCGCGTGTCGCGTCCGCACCCAGCGCAAAGCGTGATCACAGGGAGTGCCGCAAGCTGAGAATACGGCCAGTCCTTGGGGTTCAGGAGGGGCCGCGCCCCGGAGGGCATGGGATCCGTGCGCTCCGACCACCCCTCCCGCACCCGCTTCGGCTCCATGGCCTCTACACTCGAGCGCTGAACCAATCCAGTGCAGATTGCGTAGCGCCGCGGGGCTCGGCTCGCCGCGTGGCCTCCATCGTCCGCTCTTCGAAGGAGAGTGCTCCGGGCGGTCATCCACGACCGGCCCCTCGGTGCGCGAGGCGCACGCGTCGTCTCGAATCTAGTCCTTGCCGATGGAGATCGCCTGTCGCGGGCAGAGGCGGACGGCCTCTTCGAGCTTCTTGCGCAGGTTCTCGCCGGGGTGCTCGATCAGGATATGCAGCATATCGTTCTCATCCACGCGGAAGATCTCGGGCGCTGTGGCCATGCACACCGCGTTGGCCTCGCAGAGGTCGAAGTCGACAATCACCTTCATGGGATAGACCCTCCGCAGGGCATGGTAACGGAAGATCAGTCAAGACTGAACCGCACCGGCATGGATTTGATTCCGTTGATGAAGTTCGAGCGCAGGCGTCGGACCGGCCCGGCGAGCTCGATCTCGGGGAGTTGGCGCAGAAGTTCCTCGAACATGATCCGGATCTCGAGCCGCGCGAGCTGAGAGCCGAGGCAAAAGTGCTCGCCGATCCCGAAGGCAAGGTGGTCATTGGGCGTTCGGCCGATGTCGAAGTGCTGCGGATCGCTGAAGACATCCTCGTCCCGGTTGGCGGAAGGGTAGAACATCACGACTCGATCCCCCGCTGCGATGCGCTGGCCGCGGATCTCGGTGTCCTCGGTGGCCGTGCGTCGGAAGTGTGCGACGGGCGTCACCCAGCGCAGCATTTCCTCCACCGCGGTCGGGAGAAGCGACGGATCGTTGCGAAGACGGCGCAGCTCGCGAGGGTGCTCGAGCAGGGCAAGCATGCCCCCAGAGATCAAGTTTCGCGTCGTCTCGTTGCCCGCCACGGCGAGCAGCAAGAAGAAGTTGTTGAACTCCAGTTCTGAGAGCTTCTCCCCTTCGACTTCGGCATTCACGAGAAGACTCACGATGTCGTTCCGCGGATTCACACGGCGAGCTTTGGCGAGTTGGTTCGCATAGAGCCACATCTCCGTTGCGGCGATCTTCCCATCCTCGGGTGAGGTCTGAAACTCGGGATCATCGAAGCCAATCAGGCGGTTCGAGAGATGAAAGATCCTGCCACGCTCCTCATCGGGTACACCGAGAAACTCCGCGATCACCTGAAGCGGCAGCTCGGCGGCGACCTCCTTCACGAACTCGCACTCGCCCTTCTGGGCGACCTCTTCGACGATGCGGTGTGCGATCTGACGGATGTGAGGCTCGAGGTGCGAGATCGTGCGCGGCGTAAAGCCGCCGGACACGAGCCTGCGGTACTTGCTGTGCCGCGGCGGATCCATCCCGAGCATCATGGTCTGGATCATCGGGAGCTCCTCCGGGGCAAGCACCTGCATATTGACGCCGTGCATGGAGGAGAAGACGAGGGGACGCTTGGACACCTGGATCACGTCGCTGTGTTTCGAGATCACCCAGAATCCGGGGCCACTGGGCTCCGGATGCCGGTAGAGGGGAGCTTCTCGTCGCAGCGTCGCGAAGATGTCGTGCGGAAAACCGCGCGCGGCGAATTCATCCAGGTCCAAGAGATTGATTTGATCCACGCGCATGGCGTCTCCCATCTCTCTTCGAGTCCAAGTCCTGTGCGCGGCCGAGCCTTTCTAAGCCGCTCATCCCTGCGCGATGGCTGCTCAGCGTTGAGCAGCTCCGCGGCGTCCCCCTGCTGCGCCGGGTAGGCTGCGCCTTCAGTTGCTCCTTGCGGATGGCATGCACGAACCTGCGCCGGGAATCCCCGAGAGGCTCCCTACTCCGCAGGGCTTGCCTTCGACGCGCTTGTCCGTCCACTTGAGCCGGGTTTTGTCCGGTGTGGGAGAGCGCGTTGAGCCGCCCCGCCCGAGACGCTCGCGAGCCCCGCGACCCCGGCGCTGAGCGAACCGGAGCCCCACGAACGCGAACGCACCACCGCAAGTCCGGTGACGCGTTTCGTCCGTTTACATCGAAAGTAGAACGTGTTTCAATAATCCTCGGGAACCGAGATCGCGCCCTCAGGTGGCCGCAGGAGGCATCGCATGGTCGACACTTCGCAGCAGACTCCCGGCACGCAGGGCGCAGCGCCCCACCTGCTCGTCGAACGAGAGGGACCCGTCGTGGTCGTCACCATGAACCGACCCGAGCGCAAAAATGCATTCTCGAGTGAAATGCTGGTGCGCATGGCCGAGGCGTGGCGCATGATCGACGTCGAAGAGGACGTACGGGTTACCATCCTGACCGGTGCCGGGGGAACCTTCTGCGCAGGCGCTGATCTCAAGGCGATGGCCGGCGGCCACCAACGGGACGAGTGGAGCAAGCGTTTTGACGAGGATGCCGATCTCCAGTGGAAGGGGCTCCTCCGCCACTATCGCCTGAAAAAGCCCCTCATCGCCGCGGTCGAAGGCTATGCGGTGGCCGGTGGAACCGAGATCTTGCAGGCGACCGACATCCGTGTCGCAGGCGCCAGCGCGATCTTCGGCGTCGCCGAGGTGCGTCGCGGTCTTTTTCCGGTCGGCGGCTCGACCGTCCGCTTGCGGCGGCAGATCCCGTACACACACGCGGCGGAGATCCTGCTCACGGGACGCATGGTTCCCGCCGAGGAGGCTCTGCGCATCGGCCTGATCGGGCGCGTCGTCCCCGACGGCCAGGCGCTCGCGGAGGCGCGGAAGATCGCCGAGCAGATCGCCGAAAACGGCCCGCTCGCGGTGCAAGCAGTCCTGCGCTCGCTGCGCGAGACCGAAGGGATGACCGAGCTCGACGCTCTGCAGCACGAGCTCAAGATCGGAATCCCGGTCTTTGCGACAGAAGACGCGCGCGAGGGGCCGCGCGCCTTCGCCGAAAAGCGCAAGCCGCAGTACAAGGGCCGCTAGTCAGAGTTCGCTCGCGCCGGCAGCCGCAGAGCTCTCATAGATCTTCGGTTTGCGGCCGGTGGCGCGCTCGAAGGCCTGCGTCACGCCCTGGCGGAACGCCCGCACCGCGTCGGCACGCACGAGATTCACCGTGCAGCCACCGAAGCCTCCTCCGGTCATCCGCGCCCCGAACACGCCTTCGAGCGGCGCGGCTGCGTCGACGAGCACGTCTAGCTCGCGACAGCTCACCTCGTACTCGTCTCGCAGGCTGGCGTGTGAAGCCGCCATGAGGCGGCCCACGGCTGCGAGGTCGCGACGCTCGAGGGCGGCCGCGGCCTCGAGCGTGCGCTGGTTCTCTGAGACGACATGGTGGCAACGGGCGAAAACGACGGGGGGGATGCGACCGCGGCTTTCTTCGAGCGTCGCAAGCGTCGCATCCCGCAGTGCCCGCAGCCTCGGGTTCACCTCGGCGAGCGCACGGACGCCTTCTTCGCACTGGGCGCGGCGTGCATTGTATTCCCCCGAGGCCAGGGCGTGCCGCACTCCGCTGTGGCAGATCACGAGCCTGATGGTGTCGGGGAGCGGCACGGCGCGCCCTTCAAGCAAGCGGCAATCGATGAGGAGTGCGTGCCCAGCCTGCGCGAAGCGCGAGACGAAGGGATCCATGATGCCGCAGAGGGTGCCGACGAACTCGTTCTCCGCACGCTGGCAGAGCTTCGCGGTCTCAAGCGGCGAGAACTCGAGGCCCGCGACCGCGATCAGCGCGAGGGCCGTCGCCACCTCGAGGGCTGCCGACGAGGAGAGGCCCGCCCCGGGCGGGACTTCGCCGTAGAGCAGCAGGTCTGCGCCGGTAAGCGCGTGACCAGCGTGCACCAGCGTCGCTGCCACGCCGAGCGGGTAGTCGCTCCAATGGCCGCGTCGGCGCGGGGCTCCCGCGTCAAGATCGAAGCTGACCGTCTCGCCGAAGTTTATGGAATGGATCCGTAGCCCACGGCCCGCGCGCCTTGCCGCGGCGGCAAAGGTCTGAAAGTCGATGGCGGCCGGCAAGACGAACCCGTCGTTATAGTCGGTGTGCTCGCCAATCAGATTGACGCGACCCGGAGCGCGAAATAGACGCGCCTCGCCGCCGAACAGGACCCGGAAGCGATCTCGAAGCTCGGCGGGATCCACGCCCGCTGCATAGCAAACGGATCCGGTAGAGTGGCCCCGTGCCGCTCTTCGCCTGGATCGGGCATGACGGTCCGCGTGGGCCGGAGCTTCGAAAGCTCCACCGCGAGGCCCACCTGGCGAACCTCGCCCCGCTTGACGCGGCAGGGCGGGTCGTCCATGCAGGGCCGCTCCTCGGAGAGGATGGAACGCCCTTGGGCAGCGTCGTCGTCTTCGAGGCGCCGAACCTCGCCGCTGCTCAGGCTTTTGCCGCTGCGGACCCGTACGTCGTGCGCGGCGTGTTCGAACGCTACGAAGTGCACGAGACCCGTGTCGTCTTCCCACGGCCTCGGGTCTAACGACGAAGTCCGTACTCCGTGAGTCTCTCTTCGAGAAGCGCCACGCGATCGTTGCCCCAGAACTGCTCGCCGCGAACGATGAACAACGGTACCCCGAACACATGGTCCGCGTGGCCCTCGGCAATCGCGGCTTCGAGCGCTGCGGCGCCCTCGCCAGCCAAGTAGCTCGCGTATGCCTCAGCCGAACGACCGAGTTCGGCGATGAGCGCCGCGATCTCTTCGGGCCGGTCGATCTCGAGCCGCCGTTCGAAGAAGCGCCGATAGACCTCCTCGGTGTACGCACGAAAAAACCTTTCGCGCTGCGCGAAAAGGCCGCCGACAAGCGCAGGTGTGGAGTCGTAGATCTTCCGCGGACCCATGATCTTGAAGCCGCCGCGCTGGTTGGCAAAGCGCCGGGCGTCGGCGTAGGAGTACTGCGCCTTCCAGTCCGAGTAGATGCTGCGCTGGCCGGGCCCTTTCAGGCGCAGGAGGTAGGGAATCCAGTGCAAGGAGACGTGAAAGCGCTCGGGCAGATCCCAAGCCAGCTGGCTCGCGAGGTACGCGAAGGGGCTCTTGTAATCGAAGTAGAGCTTGAGCGGCTCCGGCACGACCCGAGGCTATGCGATTCCCGACGCGGGCGCCTCGGCGAGTCGCACGCCGAGTTGCTCCAGCTGGCGGCTCGCGCAGCCGAGCGTGAGCTCGATCTGCTTCGACCACAGGTAGTAGCGGTGGATGGGATAGTCGATATCGACGCCGATCCCTCCGTGCAGGTGCTGGGCGGCGTAGCCCACGGCATGCCCCCCCTCTGAAGCCCAGAATTTCGCCACGGTGACGGCGTCTTCCGCGGGATAACCCTCGGCGAGGCGCCAGACCGCCTGCTGCGTCGTGAGCCGCATCGCCTCAAGGTCGATGTAGGCATCCGCCGCGCGCTGGCCGACCGCCTGGAATGTGGCAATGGCGCGGCCGAACTGCTCACGGCCCGTGGTGTAGCGGGCGGTGATGCGAAGCGCGCGCTCCGAGACGCCGACTTGGATGGCGCACAGTGCTGCGGTCGCGTGCTGCTCGAGCCAGCGCACGAGAGCCGTTCCAGCGTTCGGATCGCCGAGCAGGTCCGCAGAGGCGACCACCGCTCCCTCGAGGGTGAGTCTTGTCTGCGGCTCGTGGTTTGTGGCGTGCTGGAGTTCGAGTGTGACACCGGGTGCCTCTGGATCGAGCAGGAAGACGCCGACGCCTCCACCTTCGGTGCGGGCGGGAACCAGAATCCGACGCGCGAGGTGGCCTGCCGACACGCAGAGCTTCGTGCCGTCGAGCCGAAAGACACCGCCGTCTCGGCGCGCCGTCGTCGAGGGTCGCGCCAGGTCGTCGGAGCCTGGCTCCACGAGCGCGGCCGAGAGCAGAGCCTCGCCGGCGACCACGGCGGGGAGCAGCCGACGCTGCTGCTCGGGGCTCCCGAACTTCGCCACAGGAAGCGCGCCCAGAACAAGGGTGGGCCATACCGGAACGGGGGCCACGGTGCGTCCCACTTCCTCGAGCAAAATGCACAGCTCGAGGAAACTCATGCCCATGCCACCGTACTCTTCGGAGATCGCGACGCCGAGGAGATTCGCCTTCGCGAGCTCGGCCCACAGCTCATGGTCCACGCGATCTGCGGTCGCCTCGATCGCTTTTAGTCGCTCGTGGGTCGCGCGGTCCTCAAGGATCTTTCGAGCGAGCTCGCGCAGTGACTGTTGGTCCTCGCTATACGCAAAGTCCATCGCCTATCGCCCCCGCGGCATCTGGAGGCCCGCTGCGGCGATGATCTCGCGCTGCACCTCGTTCGTGCCGCCGCCAAAGGTGAGGATCAGAGTGGTGCGGTACATGCGCTCCACGCGTCCACACAGCACAGCGTCCGGCGAGCCGGCCCGGAGGGCGCCTTGCGCGCCAAAGATCTCGAGAAGCAGCCGGTAGGCCTCGACATAGAACTCGGTCGCAAAGACTTTGGTGGCGGACGCGTCCGCGGGCTGCAGGCTGCCGCGCGTCATGCACCAGGCCTGCTTCCAGTTCATGAGCTTCAGGACCTCGAGCTTGGCATGCACCCGCGCGAGATTCGCCTGCACGAACGACTGATCGATCACACGACGACCGTCGGCCAGCTTGGTCTGCTGTGCCCAGACCCTTGACTCCTCGAAGAGCTTCTCCAGCGAGCCGTAGGGCGAGAGCGAGACGCGCTCGTGATTGAGCTGGTTTACGATCAGCGACCAACCCTCGTTCTCCTTGCCGATCAGGCAGGACGCAGGCACGCGCACGTTCTCGTAGTACGTGGCGTTCGTGCGTACCCCACCCATGGTGAAGATCGGCGTCAGCTTGAAGCCCGAAAGGCGGGTCGAGACCATCAGCATGGAGATGCCCCGATGTTTCGGCGCGTCGGGATTTGTGCGTGCCGCGAGCCAGATGTAGTCGGCATAGTCGGCGAGGCTCGTGAAGACCTTGCTGCCGTTAATCACGTAGTCATCGCCGTCGCGCACGGCGCGGGTGGTGAGCGACGCGAGGTCCGTACCCGCGCCGGGCTCGGAGTAGCCGATCGCGAAGTGGATCTCGCCCCGCAGAATCTTGGGGAGGAACTCCCGCCGCTGTTCGTCGGTCCCGAAGCGCGCGAGGGTCGGGCCCACGGTGTTTAAGGTGAGGAACGGCAGCGGGAAGCCCGCGCGCTGCACCTCATCGGAGAAAATAAACTGTTCGATGGGCGTGCGGCCCTGGCCGCCCCACTCCTTCGGCCAGCCGATCCCGAGCCAGCCATCGGCGCCCATCTGACGCAGGGCCTTCCTGTAGAGTGGGCCTCCGCCCTCGCTGCCTGAGATCTCCTGCAGGAGTTCCGGCGTCATCATGCGGGCGAAGTAGGCACGCAGGTCTTCACGCAGCGCACGCTGCTCGGGGCTGTAGTCGATGTACATGGGGGATCTCCCAGCACTACCAGATTTTTGAAACGTGTATCATTTTTGAGGGTGCTGAGCAATAATCGCCGGAGGAGGCGCCATGCGGATCGGAATCTTCGCCCCGCTCGCGAGCCCTGTGGCCACGGCCGTGTACGCGCGCGCCCTCGCAGAGGGGGCCGAGCAACGCAACTTCCACTCGCTCTGGCTTCCCGAGCACGTTGTGCTCTTCGACGAGTACGTCTCGCGCTACCCCTACTCGCCCGACGGCCGAATTCCTGCCGGCGGCGAGAACGGGCTGCTTGACCCCCTGGCCGCGCTCGGCTTCCTGGCCGCCGCGACGCGTCGGATCCGGATCGGTAGCGCCGTCTGCCTCGTCCCGCAGCGCAATCCCGTGTATACGGCCAAGGAGATCGCGACGCTCGATGTCCTTTCAGGCGGACGCGTCGACTTCGGCGTGGGGGTCGGCTGGCTCGCGGAGGAGTTCGCGGCCTTGGGTGTCCCCTTCGAACGTCGCGGCGCTCGCTGCCGTGAGTACCTGCGCCTGATGCAAACTCTCTGGCGCGATCCGGTGTCGCAGTTCCGAGGCGAGTTCTACGAGCTCGCACCCTGCCGACAATTCCCGAAGCCCATCCAGAAGCCCCATCCCCCGATCCACTTCGGGGGCGAAAGCGACGCTGCGCTGCGACGTGTCGCGGACCTCGGCCAGGGCTGGCATCCCTTCCACCAGGAACCCCAGTTCCTCGCCGAACGCATCACGGCGCTCGAGAAGCTGCTCGCAGAGCGCGGGCGCAAGCGTTCGGAGATCGAGGTCACCATTTGCTCGTACCTGCGGCCGATCTCCCTCGATCTCGTAAAGCGTTACCGCGATGCAGGAGCAGACCAGGTGACCGTGATGCCACTGGCCGGCGACGTGCCGGGACTCGAGAAGGCTCTCGACGCCTTGGCCTCCCAGATCGTTCAACCCGCGGAGGCGCTCTAGATGCGGTGCCAGAGGCAAAGAAGGCACAGCGATGGACCTCCACGACTCCCCCGCTGAAGCCACCTTCCGGGCCGAGGCGCGGGCCTTCCTGAGCGCGCACGCGCACGAGGGGAAGCTCGACTACTACGAGGAAGAGGTCTCCACTCCCGAGCTCTTGGCGGCGGCCAAGCGCTGGCAGCGCACGCTCTACGAATCAGGCTGGGCTGCACTTCACTGGCCAGAGCGCTACGGCGGGCGCGGGCTTGGACCCGTCGAGCTCATCATCTGGAACCAAGAGCTCGGCCGCGCCGGGGTGGGGGGAGTCGCTGTTCGTGCTAGGGATCGGTATGGCGGGGCCCACCCTCATCGCCCATGGCAGCGAAGAGCAGAAGCTGCGGTTCCTCCCTCCCATGCTCCGGGGTGACGAGGTCTGGTGTCAGCTCTTCAGCGAGCCCGGCGCGGGCAGTGACCTTGCGTCGCTCGCGACGCGTGCCATCCGGGACGGCGAGCACTGGGTGGTGAACGGTCAGAAGATCTGGTGCTCCGGTGGCCACTATGCAGACTTCGGAATCCTGCTTGCGCGCACCGACCCGAAGGCGCCAAAACACAAGGGCATCACCTACTTCCTGCTCGACATGAAGACTCCCGGCATTGAGATTCGCCCGCTTCGGCAGATGAACGGCGCCGCGCACTTCACGGAGGTCTTCCTCTCCGACGTACGCGTAGCAGATGCGCATCGGGTCGGCCCCCTGCACCATGGCTGGTCTTGCGCCATGACCACGCTTGTTCACGAGCGGATGGCGATCGGCGACATCGACCGCATGTTTTCCTTCGACGACCTCGCCGCGCATGCGAGGGCGCACCGCGATCGCCTGGACCCCGTGTTGCGCGACGAGCTCGTCCGGCTCTACATCTGGGTGCGGTCCCTCGAGCTCCTGAATGCGCGCGTCCTCTCCAAACTCGGACGCGGTTGTATGCCGGCGGCGGAAAGCTCCGTGATGAAGCTCGCCATCGCACGCATCTTGTCGAAGTCTGCTGACCTCGGGCTTCGCTTGCTCGGGCCCGAGGCCTTGCTTCGCAAGGGCCCCTGGCAGAACCAGTGGCTGTTCGCCCCCTCGATGCACATTGCCGGGGGAACCGACGAGATCCAGAAGAACATCGCTGCCGAACGCGTGCTTGGCCTGCCGCGCGAGCCGCTTGACCAGCGCGACCTGCCCTTCGAGGCTCTAAGAAGAGGCTGATCCTCTGCGCCCCAGCCAAATGCCCGGCCGAAAAGAGCGATCGCCTTCGCCACTCAAGCTCTGGGCTCCATGCGTCGATAGCACCCACCGGGGGCGGTGTCGCTTCGGGGTACCTATGCAGCTACTTGCGGCCATCGGCGGTTTGTCGTTCGTCGCGGCAAGTTTTGTGGTCGGCCTGCGGCTTCTCCTGCTCGCGCGTCGTACGCGGGAGGTTCCCGAGTGCGTCGTCGGAATGGCCCTCGTCCTGATGGGCGGCATAGGCTACCCGCTCACCGCGATCGCACGCATGGCGCTTTCGCTCTCGGACGACGTGCGCATTGCGCTCTTCGTTTTCTCTCTCTTGCTCACCTGGATCGGCACGGTCCTGCTGGCACTTTTCAACATGCGCGTCTTCCGACCCAAGGAAGCCTGGGCACGGGTCCTGGTGGCGGCGCTTGCGATATTGCTGCTGGCGAGTTTCGCTCTCCAGAGCTTCTCCCCGGGGCTCCGCGTTGCAGCCTTCCGCAATGAAGGGCTTGGGCTGCGCCTGTTCATGAGTGGGATCGCGATCCCGCTGGCTTGGGGGACCTACGAGTCGCTGCGCTACTGGGAGCTCCTGCGAAAGCGTGTAAAGCTTGGCCTCGCCGATCCTCTGGTGGCCGATCGCATGCGTCTTTGGAGCATCGCGGAATTCTCGGCCTGCGTGATCAACGTTTCCACCACGGTGGCTGCGTTTTTCGGTATCGACTTCGCGGTTGCGAGCGCGGGGGCTTTCGTGATTGCACCCCTCGGACTCCTGGCCGCCGGCTCGATGTGGCTCGCCTTCATTCCGCCGTCTGCCTACCTGCGCCGCGTCATCTCACGCGCGGCGGCGAGCGAGGCCTAGCGCCATGGCCGATTCCGCAGCTTTCGCATGGGTGTGCGATCAGCTCCAGCGTGCGACACCGCTCTCCGAGATCGAGGTTCGGGGTACGGTCCGCCTCGCCCTCAAGCAGGCTGGCCTTGACGCGCGGAACGTGAGCGGCGCGGAGATGGCCGTGCTCCTCATCAAAGTGATGCCCCTCGAACTTCAGCAGCGCGCGGTGGACAATGCAGCTCGGGTGTGTGAGGACCTGAGCACCCAGATCAATAGGGAGCACTTCGGAGAGGCCGGGCCCGACCCGAAGAGTGTAGAGGCCGTCTTCCGGCGTCTGGGCAGCGCCGCGTCCTAACCCGCGTTCCGTGGGCGACGCCCTACTGCGTTAGGAACTCTTGGATCCGCCGCACGACTTGGTCCGGGTCGGTAAGCGGCAGCATATGGCTCCCGATCGGCACCACGACAAGGCGCGCGTTGGGCAGCCGCTTTGCGAGATCCTCCGCCACGGCGGGCTTCACCAAAAGGTCGTCGCTTCCTTGCAAGACGAGCGCAGGCGTCGTGATCGCCTCCGGCCGGAGCGTTCTAGAATCAAAGCGCTGTTCCTCGAGCACATACGAGCGGAGTGTTCCGGGAATAGAGAGCAGCGCCTCGGTTCGCGCCTCATACCCTCGCGGGATTGCGGCGCCGTCGGTAAACGCCTTGACGAGCGCCTCGTGGGTCATCGCACGGGCGAGCGGCGGGACGTTCCGGAGCCAGTCGAACAGCGGGAGCGCGATCGGCGAGCGCACGAGGCGCGAAGCCACGGGTTCGCCTTCGGGATCGGCGACCTCGAGAGGACCCACTGAGCTAAGCAGCACGAGGCGCGACAGGAGCTGCGGTGATTCCACCGCAAGGGTCTGTACGATCCCCCCACCGTACGACCAGCCGACCAGGGTTGCCCGCTCAATGCCAAGGGCATCGAGTAGCCCGGCGAGGTCGCGCGCATTGCTCGTGAGCGTGTAGTGGCCCGGAGCCTCGGGGGGACGACTCGAGAAGCCATAGCCCGCGCGGTCGTAGACGACCGTGCGGTATCCGAGCGCCGCGAGCTCTTTGGGAACATCGCCCCAGTCCGAGGCGCTCCCCGGAAGTGGATGGACGAAGACCACCGGGTCGCCCTTGCCGGCCTCCGTCACGCTCAGCACGGTACCGTCGCCGAGCGAAACGCTTTTTCCCGGGGAGGGAAGGAGAGCGGGATCAGGGCCCAGGCCGAGGAGCGGCGTGAGGAGCGACGGCAGGAAGGCAAGGGCTGCAAGCAGCACTAGGAACAAGACGAGGAAGCGGCGCATTGGCACATTCTAGGGGTCCTGCCGGGTTCGCCGCTCTAGGAAACGGCTTGCCCCAAAGACTTCCTGGGGCTATCGAAAAGACGAACAGGAATCAGATTCTGATTCGCTTTCAGGATCGGCAGAGGAGTCCGCCCTGTGTCTAGGCCCTCGGCTGCCTCGCAGCCCCGCCTCGAAAGCGTCGTCACCCCGAAACAGGCCCGCAGCGAGGAGACCCTCCGCCGCATCCTCGAAGCGGCCGAGTCTTTGATCGAGGAGAAGGGCCTCGCAGATGCCTCGATTCCCGAGATCGTGCGGCGCGCCGGCTCGTCCGTCGGCGGCTTCTACGCGCGGTTGCAGGACAAGAACGCGCTCTTGCGCGCGCTCGAGGAGCGTTTCTTTTCGGACCTATCAGAGCGTCTCGAAAGGCTCGCCGACGCGCAGCGCTGGCGAGCGGCGTCGCTCCCGGAGATCGTCGCAGCCTGCGCCGAGGAGCTCGTCTGCGTCACGCGTCAACGGCGAAACCTGATCCAAGCCTTCCTGTTTCGCGCGAGCCAGGACCCCGAGTTCCAGCACGCTGCGCTTCGCTTCCGCAACCGCGCGTCGAAGCGCATAAGCCAGCTCTTGCTCCAACGCCACGAAGAGTTCCGGCATCCCGACCCCCTCGTGGCGATCGATCTCGCCGTGCAGCTTGGCTTTGGCCTGATGTTCCAAATGGTCCTCGCCGGCGAGCTTCGCGCCGGTGGGCGCGCGCTCGGCGACGCGGAGCTCAAGAAGGAGCTGCAAGTCAATTTCCTTCGCTACCTCGGCAGCGATGCCGACCCGAAGAACCCCTTCCCGTCCCGCAGGAGTCGCTCGTGAACGATGCACAGCGCAATCCCGTGCAAATGCCGCCCAGCAGGCCCCTTCTCGTCGGTGAAGGCCCCCATCGAGATGGCATTCGACTGGCAATACGCTCTGCGCCAGCAAA
Source organism: Myxococcota bacterium (assembly GCA_035315025.1). GTDB lineage: Bacteria > Myxococcota_A > UBA9160 > UBA9160 > UBA9160 > UBA9160. The sequence continues at coordinate 42,030 of DATFYN010000028.1, read as the reverse complement.
ACCGGCTCGCCCTCTACGAGAAGGGGAAGGCGGCCACCTGGAACGCCGCCGATCTTCCCTGGCACACCGAAGTGGACATCGAGCGGATTAGCGCGAGCGCCAGACCCCGGGCGGCGGCAGGCTCCTGAACCGGCTGTTCCATCCGCCGCGCGAGCTCAGCGCGCGCGAGATCGTGGAGCTCAACCTCCACATGAACGCGTTCATGCTCTCGCAGTTTCTCCACGGTGAGCAGGGTGCGCTCGTCGCGACCGCGAAGATCGTACAGACAGTGCCGTGGGAGGAGGCGAAATTCTACGGCACCAGGTGGCAGACGAGGCCCGTCACGTGGAGGTGTATCACCGCTATCTCACCGAGAAGCTCGGCCTCTCCTACGAAGTGCACCCGAGCCTCGGCCAGCTCCTCGGGGATATCCTGAGCGATGCTCGCTGGGACGTCACCTGCCTCGGCATGCAGATCATGGTGGAGGGTCTCGCACTCGCAGCGTTCGGCATGATGAAGCTGATGATGGCCGGGGAGCCGCTCATCCAGGACATCACGACCCGCATCATGGGAGACGAGTCGCGCCATGCGGCATTCGGAGTGATCTCCCTCGAGGACGTCCACACGAAAGAGATGAGCGGAGCCGCGCTCAAGGACCGCGAGGACTCCGTGATCGAGGGGACGCACCTTCTGCGGGACTGTCTCCTCATGCACCAAGTGTTCGGACGCCTCGGCTGGGACGTGAAAGAGTGGGTGGCGTGGGCGAGCGAGACGCCGTTCATGCAGGGCTTTCGCCAGATGACCTTCTCGAAGATCGTCCCCAACCTAAAACGCCTCGGTCTTCTGACGCCGCGCGTGTGCGCCGAGTACGCGAAGCTTGGCCTCCTGCGCTTCGAAACGATGAAGGACCCCGTGGAGAAACCGGAGGTCACGCTCCCCACCGAGGCGGTGTAGCTGCTGATGCAGTTTCTACAGGAGAATGCGCAGGCCGGCGCAGCCGGTAAGTGAGCGGGCTCGCGCTCGGCGTACGCATCGCGCAGGGCGGGAGCGGGCCCAGCTCGTAGCGCGTCGCGTTAGCGGCCTGCGACTGACCCTCCGGAGATCCGCCCCTCGAGCTCCTTGCGCAGGGCTTCGGCCTGCGGCTTTGGAGGGGGTGGCTTCCCTGCCTCTCGACTCGCCTCCATCCGTTCGGAGAGCAGCATAGAGAGCAGCGCCTCGACGACGCTCCCGCTTCCGAAGCCTCCGCCGGAGGTCTCTGCGTTGCCCGCTCCGCCACTGATCAGGATCTTCGGCACCACGTCCACCCGCGCCTGCTCGATCGCTTCGGCGAAGCGTGCCATCACCTGCTGCGTCAATTGGAAGCGCGGGCCGCCGTAGGCGCGTACCTGTTCCTCGATGGCGAGGGCCTGGGCGACGCCCACCCGGGCGGCGCGCTCGGCTTCCGCACCCGCGAGCGCTTGAATCTTCTTTGCCTCGCCCTCACCCAGCACGCGGATCTTCTCCGACTCGGCCTGTGCGAGGGCTTGGATCTGCGCGGCCTGCTGCTGGGCGCGCGCAAGGTCTGCTTTCCCGGCGTTCGCCTGAACGGTGATGGAGAGCTCCGATTCCGTAATGCTGGTCTGCTGCTTGGCGCGCGCCTCCGCTTCGCGGAGTTCGCGCTCCTTCACTGCCGCGGTTTCCTGACGGCTGTAGGTCTCGACCTGCTCTTGGGCGACCTGGCGTGAGCGAAGCTGGACGAGGATCTGTTCGATCTGGCCCCCCTTGCCCGCCGTGGGCGTTCCGATCAGCACCTCTTGGAGCTCGAGGTTGTAGCGGTCGAACTTCTCCTTCATCTCGAGGCCCGACTGCTGCTGGATCGCGCTCCGGTCCTGCAGCAGTTGGATCAGCGTCCGCGTCTGGGCGACATTCTTGAAGTACGCGGAGACCATGGGATCGAGTGTCTGCTCGACCAGCTTCTTGATATCGCCAAAGCGCTGGATCACGAGCGGGGCTTTGCGGTAGTCGATGTGGACAACGACGGAGAGCGGCAGGGATGGCTCAAATGCATCCCGGGTGATGAGATCGACCTCGGCGAGGTTCTCATCGTATTTGTGCGCGCCTGTTTCCGCCTTGTTCCACTTGAGGATGAAGTTGGTCGTCGGTACCAAGATCACCTTGCCGGCGTAGGTGTTGAAGGGGTACTTGCCCGGCAAGAGTGGCATGCTCCATACACCGCGTGCGAAACTCCGACGAGCTCGCCGTGGCGGTAGTCCTCCCCAGAAAGGTCCTTGCCCGTCTCCCCCGTGTAGGAAACGACGACGCCGACATTGCCCACTTCGACCACGGTCTTGGGGATCAGCTCCACCGTCGCGAAGAGCCGGTTGATGTAGTAGGTCCCTTCCACCAGCACCTGAAGCTGCCGTCCGCGCATGCCGCCCGCACGCAGGAACTTTTCGGGGTCTTGAAAGGTGTTGTGGTAGGTGTCGGGGCGCGACGGCTCGTCGCCCACCGTGGGCGCGATGATTTCCCCCGGTCGAAGCGATGGGCCGTCGTGCACGGTCACCACGCCGATCTGGTCGTCCTTGCCCTGGATCACGACCGGCTCGAAGCCACCGCGTTCTCCGATCAACTCCGCCATGTTGGCGAGGACTTGCACCTCTGATCTTTCGAGGGGAAGGGAATAGACCCGGGAGGCAGTGAGCACCACGAATTGGGCGAGGTTCACGGCATAGGTGCCTTCACGAACGATCTGCCGCTGGGGTCCGCGCTGCCCGCCATCGCGAAGAAAGGCGGCGGCGTCACCGAAATCAATCGGGTTCGCCGCGCTCCCCAAGGTCTGGGTCGGTGGCAAGGGCACGCCGTCCCGTGCAAAGACGTATCCGATCTGGCCCTGCGGGATGGTGACAAGCGGAACCGAATGCACGCGGTATTGGAGCGGCATCATGAAATGCAAGCCGCCGCGCAGCACGCCGGGCTGATAGCCCGCCTCACCGCTGCGCGCGATGAGGCCCGCGGCGATCGACCCGCTGCCGCTCCAAAGCTTCTCCACCACGCCCACGCGACGGTTTGGGATGTAGCGGATCGCCCCGCTTAGCCAGCCGAGAAAGAGGACCGTCGCGATTGCGACAAGAGCGAACCAGAAGGGGCCTAGGGTGCGAAGCGCGATCTCTGCGAACGCGAGCATGGTGACCTGTCCCCCGTTGGGTTGCACCGATGTGTGCGCGCCGGTGGACCGTCGCCGGCCCTCCAGGTTTCGGCCACGCCGCGCGGCCGCTTAAGCAGCGGTTCCATCCCGCTTTCCGACGGGTCGGTCTGGAGGCCTGGGGAAGAGTGCTTTCGAGCCGAGCCGCGGCCCCACAAACCACGGGAGCTTCCGGTCGCCTAGCACTTGCGGAGAAGGGTGCGCGCTATGCGGCGCGGCGACGGAGCCAGAGCGCGGCGAGGCCGCCGGTCAGCAGCATGACTGTGGAGGGCTCGGGGACGGGATAGGACGTACCTGAGGATCCGCTCGCGCCGAAGTTCGTTTCCCCGGAGATGTTGATCCCGGTTAGGGCCGCGGTCATGCTGCCGGTCGCGTTGCCACCGGTATCGGGCAAGGCTTGGACAAGGAGACCCGCCGCGATCTCGAACGGGACGCCGTACTCGAAGGCAAGAGGACCAGTGCTGCATCTCGCGTTGCCCGAGATCAAACCCGCCTGAACCGTCAGACCGGCCAAATTCCCCGAGCACGCAGGCACCGAAGCCGACGTCGGGAATACGGTCGCGTGAAAGATGTTTTGCGATGTCATGCTCGCACCGCTGCCGACGTGGAGAGCCAACAGGGCGTCGGCCGATGTTGCGAACGTCGGGTTTGAGCCCGGTGTGGCGATGCTGCCTTGGATGGTGAAGGTGAATTGGACGTCGCCCAGGCTGCCCGTCGCATGGTTTGGACTTGTGATGGTGAGCAGATCGTCGAAGATTCCAAAGCTCGCCGCGCTGGTCAAGACAAGCGGACCTGTGGTGCCGGTGAACTGGCCATTCGCGGACGCCCCCATGCTGCCATAGTTAGCGGTTCCGCTCGCCGACCCCGTGAAGTTGCCTCCAGACACGGGGACGGCGGTCAGAGACTCGAGCGGCGATGTGAGCGGGCCCGTGGCCTGCGTCACGTCCTGGAAACCGCCCTGGAGACCACAGTCCGAGATGCCGTTCCCAGTGGTTCCCACGATGAAGCCTTGACCGCCGCCGAAGAAGTTGGCAATCGGCGGCGCCGTCATGAAGGTTTCGCAGCTCGAGACGCCCGCAATCGTTCCGGCGAACGCCTCGAGGCTGGCCGCGCGCGCAGCACTCCCTGCGCAAGGGACCGAGCAGGCAAGCATGAAGAAGCAAGCGCCGATTCGGCGCCGGAACGACCGTCGCATCGCAAAGGTCTCCCGTACTGGAAGTGGTCCTCGGGGAGGGAAAGTGTCAGCGGAGTCAAAGACGAACCGCCGTTTCGCCCTGCGCGGACTCCGAAGGCGCCCATCCTGGGCCGAGCGCGGGTACGGCGCCTCCTCCCGCGCTGGCGCCCGCCCTGACACGGGCTCTGCACCGAGGACCACAAGATCCGCGGCCGCTTCGTCCTGTGCGGGCATCCGCCCAACCCGCGGTCTCTGACAACGGGTGCGAGTCTTCTCAGCTCGTCGGCCGGATGCCATAGTCGCGGCATCCTTGCCGCCTCGTTCGCCCTCGGGCGGAGGGATCCAGCCACCGGGAGGTCTTCGCGAGAGATGAAACCGCCGCAGGCACCGAAGCGGCCACAGCTCCCCTTCCCGGCGCGCGGGCGGCGAGCGATCCGGCCTGGGCAGGTGCTCCGTGCGGCCGCACGACGCTTCCCCATGACGAGCGCTTCGTGACGAGCTTCCTCTATCGCGGCGTCATCGAGGGCTACTACGGGCCGCCCTACATCCACGCGGATCGACTCTGGTGGATTGACAAGCTCGCAGGGTGGGGCATGAACCTCTACGTCCATGCGCCAAAGAATGACGCACTTCACCGACAAGAGTGGCGAACACCCTACCCCGCGCAGCAGATGTGCGAGTTTTCCGAGCTGGTCGAGCGCGGCGCCGCGCATGGGGTGGACGTCGGCTTTGCCATCTCGCCAGGCCTGTCCCTCACCTGCTCCTCGGCCTCCGATCTGCGTACCCTCGAGACCAAGCTTCTCCGATTCCGCGAACTCGGCGCGCGGTTTTTCGCGCTCTGTCTTGACGACGTTCCCACCCACCTTACACAGGAGGCGGATCGTCGTGCCTTCCCATCCCTGGCGCACGCCCACGTGACGGTGGCGCATGCCGTTCACGCGGCGCTCGGCCCGAGCTGTCGCCTGCTGCTCGTCCCGACGGACTATCTTGGCGTCGCACCGACCGACTATCTCGAGACCTTGGGCGAAACCCTACGGCGCACGATCGAGGTGGCATGGACCGGTCGTACGGTGGTGAGCCCCGAGATCCGCACCGGTGAAGCCGCACAGCGGGCGGCCACGCTGCGCCGCCGCCTCGTCGTGTGGGACAACGTGCCTGTTGCGGACGGTCCCATGCGACCGATGCTGCATCTTGGGCCCTTCGCGCGGCGCGACGCCGCGCTCCCCGAGCACGTCTGCGGATTTCTCCTGAACGTCATGCAGCATGCCCACGCTTCCGCCGTCGCGGTACGGACGGCTGCCGAGTACCTGCGGATGCCGCAAGACTACGATCCCGAGCGAGCCTGGGAGGACGCCCTTCACGAGCTCGGGGCCGGAGCCGAGGCTGCCTTCGCCGATTTCGCGGCCGCGCATCGTTTCTCGCCGCTTCATCCCTGCGACCGAGACCCCGCGCTCGAAGAGTGCTTCTGCGAGCTGCGTCGGCGTCTCCTCGGAGGAGGCGACCCGAGCACGACGCTCGTGGCGCTGCGGGAGTTGTTGGAGCGCCGCCTCGGCGTCGCCGACACACTGCGCGCGGGCCTGCTCGATCGAAAGCTCGCGAGCGAGATCGAGCCCTGGGTCGCGTCGCATCACCTCGAAACGAAACGCATGCTGGCGGCACTGGACTTTCTGGAGGGGCTCCTGCGGGAAGGGCCGCGTCTTGCGAAGGCGCTCTCGCTCTTCGGGTTCGAGGGGCGCGTCAACATCGCGTCGTCGCCCGCTGCGTCGAGCTACGGCCCGCGCCGCGTCGTCTACCCACAGCTCGTGTCCATGCGCGACGACGGGGCAGGCTTCGGCTCCGATCCCGCACTCTTCAAGGACTGCAACCTCGCCGACGAAATGGTCGCATTTGTTGAGAGCTTCGGGCTGGAGAAGCTGCGCGCGAGCTGAGCGAGGTCAGACGGGACGCGCAAGGCGCGCGCCATGCGCCGCTCCTCTCGTGTGGGAGGAGGAGCGAGTTTACCATCGCGCCGTGGGGCGCCTGCCTTTCCCCCTCGCCTACTGGGTCCGAGAGCCGCTCTTGATCGCGGGCTGCTTCCCGGGGCATCCCTCTCACGAGATCGCCCGGCGACAGCTCCACGCTCTGCTCGAATGCGGCGCGCGGACCTTCATCGATCTCATGCAAGAAGAGCCGCGCATGGGTGCTCCCCCGTACGCGCCCTTGCTCCACGAGGTCGCGCGGGAGAGCGGCTTCGACTGCTCCGTGGAGCGGTTCGAGATCGAGGACTGCGCGACGCCCTCGCGCGCCACGATGGTGGCGATCCAGGACGCCATCGACGCGGCGATCACGAGGCAGCGTACGCCTTACGTCCACTGCTGGGGCGGACGCGGGCGCACGGGGACAGTCGTCGGCGTCTATCTCCTGCGCTGCGGGCTCGCGACCCCCGACAATTTCGTGGACGTGCTCGCGCGGCTGCGCGCAGGGGCTCCGGGCGCCTCGCCGGAAACCGACGAGCAGATCGCCTTTGTGCGCAGCTGGCAGACGTAAAGTGGGGCGCGCGCCTTACGCTGCGGCGGTGCCTTCAAGCACAGCCTCGACGAGGTGCGGGCCAGGCTCGTCGAGGGCGCGCACGAGTGCACTGCGCAGGGCCTCGGCGGTCTCGACGCGCTCCCCGGGAACACCGAAGCCCCGCCCGAGGGCGACCCAGTCCGGCGCGGGCCGCTGAAACCCCGTGAGTGCGAGCGCGTTCGGTCCGGGCTGGGCAATCCCCGCACGCGCTAGCTCGATGCGCAGGATGCGGTAGCCGCGATTCGCGCAGATCACGGTCGTGACGTTCAATCCCTCGTGGGCCTGCGTCCAGAGCGATTGCACGGTGTAGAACCCGCTGCCGTCGGCCTGGAGCGCGATCACTGGGCGGTCGGGGCAGGCGATCGCAGCGCCCGTCGCGCACGGCAGTCCCTGGCCGATCGCCCCTCCGGTCAGCGAAAGCAGCGTATGGGGCGGAGCGCCGGCCGAGGCCAGCGTCCAAGGCAGGGCCGAGGTTAAGGCCTCGTCGACGACGATCGCGCCCTCGGGCTGCACGCTGGCAACCGCTGCTCCGAGGTTCGCGGCGTCAAGACGTCCCGTGGGCGAGAACGATCGGGGAAGCGCTTTTGCAACGTTGCCCACGCGGCCGCCGCCGAGAGCGTCCGCCAGGGCCTCGAGCGCGGCCGCGACGTCATCCCCGGGCTCTGCGAGTAGGATCGGATCACAGCTCTCGGGCACGAGGCTGCTCGGCTGGTTTGGGTAGCCGAAGAAAGCCACCGGGCTTGGCGCTCCTGCGAGCACGAGCGTCTCGAAGCCGCTCAGGAGCTCCCTTGCGTCCTCGGGGAAGTAGGGGAGCTTTGCCACCGCTGGAAGTCCCGCCCCGCGCTCCATGCGCGAGGGGAAGGTCTCAGCGAGGAGCGTGCATCCCGAGGCGGCGGCGATCCTTCCCGCCGCGTCGAGGCCACGCTTTCGCAGACCTCGCGCGCCAAGCAGGAGCGCCGCGGGGCGTCCGGCTCGGCGCAGCGCACCCGCCGCTGCGTCGATCCGCGCGTCCTCGACGTTCGCCCCGCGCACGCTAGGCGCCGTCATGGCGAAGGGACCTTTCGCCTCTCCCCACGCACAATCCGCCGGGACGATGAGCGTCGCGACTCCGCCTGGCCCTGCGCTTGCCGCAGCAAGGGCCCGGGCCCCGTCACGGGGCAGCTCCTCTGCACACTTTACGGTGTGTACCCAGTCCGAGACCGGGCGGGCGAGACCTGCCAAGTCGGTCTGCAGGGGGGCGTCGGCGGCAGCGTGCCAGGTGGCGTGGTCCCCCACCACGCACACGAGCGGTGTGTGGGCGCGGCGCGCGTTGTGGAGGTTTGCCGCACCATTCGCAAAGCCGGGCCCGAGATGGAGCACGACGAGCGCCGGCTTGTCCGCCATGCGGCCATAGCCGTCCGCCGCCCCCGTGCACACGCCTTCGAAAAGCCCGAGCACTGCGCGCATCCCGACGACGTCGAGCGCGCCGACGAGGTGCATTTCGGTCGTGCCGGGGTTTGCCAAACACAGCTCGACGCCCGCCTCTGCGAGCGTGCGAATCAACGCCTCGGCGCCATTCACGCGAAGCTCCTCATCCTGCGACCCGCGGTATGCTACCCGGCCGGCCGCGGTCGTGCGCCCACTCGCGGTAGACTGGAGACATGTCGTCTCCCCATGCGATCCCCGTGCGTGACCACCTGCTTGCGCTGCAAGATCGCATCTGCGCTGCGCTCGAAGCCGCGGATGGGCGCGCGCGCTTTCGCGAGGATGCCACTTCGGGCGAGGGCGGCACGATCGCGCGTCCGCGCGCCCTCGAAGACGGCGCGGCGATCGAGAAGGCGGCAGTCCACTTTACCCACGCGCGGGGGGATCGCCTTCCTCCCGCCGCAACGGCACGCCGCCCGGAGCTTGCGGGAGCGGGTTTTGAAGCCGTGTCGCTCTCGCTGATCGTGCATCCCCGAAATCCCTACGTCCCCACTTCGCACATGAATCTCCGCTTCTTTGCCACCGAGACCGCCGCGGCGTCGTCGGGTTGGTGGTTTGGCGGGGGCTTCGATCTCACGCCGTACTACGTCTTCGAGGACGATATCGTGCACTGGCATCGCGTGGCGCGTGCCGCCTGCAGAGATTTCGCGCCCGATGCCTATGCGCGCTTCAAGAAGTGGTGCGACGAGTACTTCTATCTGAAACACCGCGGCGAGACACGCGGCATCGGGGGACTTTTCTTCGACGACCTGTGCGAAGGAGGGTTCGACCATACCTTCGCGTTCGTGCGCCGGGTAGGCGATGCCTACCTCGAGGCGTATCTCCCCATCCTGCAGCGACGCAAAGCCCTGCCCTACGGTGAACGCGAGCGCGAGTTTCAACTCCACCGACGCGGGCGCTACGTGGAGTTCAACCTGGTCTACGACCGCGGCACGCTCTACGGGCTTCAGTCCGGGCGGCGCGTGGAGTCCGTCCTGGCCTCCCTCCCGCCGCTCGTGCGCTGGCGCTACGCCTACCGACCCGAACCCGGAAGCCCGGAGGCGCGGCTTGGCGAGGAGTTCTTGAAGCCGCGCGACTGGCTCGCCGACGAGTGATTGGGCGTAGCCCACGCCGCGACGGAAATCGCCCGGGACGCCCGGCAGTTTGGCAGAATTGATGGGCTAAATGTCATTGCAGACAGCGTCCGGCGGAACGATGCTCGTGCCATGACGCCGTCTCATACGCTCCGTGGGCCCCGCGCTCCGCGCCGGATCGCAATGTTGGCCTACCCCGGGGCGCAGATGCTCGACATCACGGGCCCGGTGGAAGTCTTTGCGCGAAGCGCGCGCTTTCTGGTGGAGCAGGGTCTGCGCGCGGATCCCATCTACGAGGCGGAGGTGATCGCAGAGCGCAGCGGACCCGTGAAGACGTCGAGCGGGGTCGAGATCCTGGCCGCGCGTCCCCTCGCTGCGGTGCGCGGTCGGCTGGACACCCTGCTCGTCGCGGGCGGTGTGGGTTCCCAGCAGGCGATGCGCAGCCCCTTCGTCCTCGGCTTCCTGCGGCGCATGGCGCCGCGGGTCCGGCGGCTTGCTTCTGTGTGTACGGGGGCCTTTCTGCTGGCGGAGGCCGGACTGCTCAACGGCCGGCGCGCCACGACGCACTGGGCGCATTGTGGGGAGCTCGCGAAGCGCTACCCGCAGGTCAAGGTCGAGCCCGACCCGATCTTCGTCCGCGACGGCCGCATCTACACCTCCGCGGGGGTCACCGCCGGGATGGACCTCGCCCTAGGACTTGTGGAGGAGGATCTAGGTCGCACGCTGGCGCTCGAGGTCGCCCGCCAGCTCGTGCTCTTCTTGAAACGCCCTGGCGGGCAGTCGCAGTTCAGCGCTCAGCTCGCGGCACAGGCCGCCGAGCGCGAGCCCCTGCGCGATCTGCAGGCATGGATCTCCGATCATCCCGAGGCCGACCTCGGGGTCGAGAGTTTGGCGCGGCGGGTGGCCATGAGTCCCCGTCATTTTTCGCGCGTCTTCCTACGTGAGGTCGGACTCACCCCGGCGAAGTTCATTCTGCGGGTTCGCGTCGAAGCCGCACGCCGACGCCTCGAGGAGTCGCGGGACGACGTCGAATCTGTGGCCGCCAGCTGCGGCTTTGGCAGCGCCGAGGTGATGCGGCGAGCGTTCATGCGCACGGTGCGCGTGTCGCCAAGCGCCTATCGAAGTCGATTCCGCTGCGCCTAATAAGGCGCGCCGCAAGGAGGCTCTGCCATGCCCACGACGACTGGGATCCTGTTGTTTGACGACGCCGAGGAGCTCGACTTCGTCGGACCCTGGGAAGTCTTGACGGCCGCGGCTCAGGTCACGGGCGAAGGTCGCACGGTCACCATTGCCGAGCGCGAGGGCCCGGTGCGCTGCGCAAAGGGCCTGCGCGTCCTGCCCGATCACAGCTTCGCGAACGCGCCGGCGCTCGACGTCGTGCTTGTGCCCGGCGGAATCGGCACGCGGCGCGAGGTGGCAAATCCCGCGCTCATCGACTGGCTGCGCAAGGCGGGCGCACACGCGACGTGGGTCGCGAGCGTGTGTACAGGCTCTTTGCTCTTGCATGAGGCGGGCTTTGCCCGGGGAAAGCGCGTCACCACGCACTGGGCCTTCGTGCCCGAGTTCCGAAAGCGGCCGGAGGTCACGGTGCTGGACGGTCCCCGCTACGTGCGAGACGGCTCGCTCGTGACCTCGGCGGGGGTGTCGGCGGGAATCGATATGACGCTCTGGCTCGTGGGCCAGCTCCACAGCCCTGAAGTCGCTCGGAAGGTGCAGCGCTACATCCAGTACGAGCCCGCGCCGCCCTACGCGGCGGAGGTCTAGCCGGCTCGGCCTAGAGACCGAGCCCGCGGCCAGGCTCGCACGATGAAGGGTGGGATCGCCAAGCATAATCTCGGAGGCCTTCGCCCTCTTGTAATAGAGATGCGGGGCGTACTCCCAGGTGAAGCCGACCCCGCCATGGATCTGGATGTTCTCCGCCGCAGCCCGCAAGGAGGCCTCCGCCCCCGCGGCCTTGGCGAGGTTTGCCGCGAGCGGAAGATCCTGGCGCGCCTCGGCCGCCGCCCAGCCCGCGTAGTAGACCGCCGAGCGCGCGAGCTCAAGCTCAAGCAGCACCTCCGCGCACTTGTGCTTCACGGCCTGAAATGCGCCGATCGGCCGCGCGAACTGGACGCGCGTTTTTGCGTAGGCCACGGCCATCTCGAGGCAGCGCGCTGCACCGCCCATCATCTCGAAGGCGAGGCACACGGTGGCCTGGGAGAGCGATCTTAGGAGCGCGCCGCCTGCAGCTCCAGCGCCGCCCCAGGGCTTCGGCCCGGGCGCCCGCGAGCTCGAGGCGGGCCTGGCGCCGCGTGGGGTCGAGGGATGGCGGCACGTCGAGCTTCACACCGGGAGCCGCTCGATCGACACGCAGGAGTGTGACCCCCCGTCTTCCCCTTGGGTCCCCGGAAGGCGCCCCACCACGAGAAGAAGCTCGGCCGAGCCTCCGTCGGAAACGAGCGTCTTCACCCCGTCGAGAACGAAGCTCCCGTCGCGGCGACACTCGAGGGACACGCTGGGAAGGTCCCAGCCGCCCGAGCTCTCCAGCCAGGCAAGGCTCGCCGGAGGCGATCGCGGGCAAGAGCAGACGGCGGTCCGCCTCGCTGCCGGCGTTCAGGATCGCGTTCGCGGCAAGACACACTGTGGAAAAGTACGGCGTGGGGACGAGCGCCCGGCCGAGTTCTTCCTGCACGATGCCGAGCTCCAGGAATGAAAAGCCTTGCCCTCCATAGGCCTCGGGAAGGTGCACGCCCTGCAGCCCGAGCTCTCTCGCCATTCGTTTCCAGAGCGCGTCGTCGAAGCCCTCGGGGGTCTCCATCGTGCGACGCACTTCGGCCATCGGCGCGTGCTCGGCGAGAAAGCGGCGTAGCGTTTCCCGGAACTGCTCCTGCTCGTCACTGAACGCGAAATCCACGCCGCTAGATCTTCCGCTCGCGACCTTCCCAATAGGGGTCTCGCAGCTTTCGTTTGTAGAGCTTCCCGTTCGGGTCACGCGGCAGCGCAGCCAGAAAGTCGATGCTCTTCGGCATCTTGTATTTCGCAATCCGGTCGGCGCAGAACACCAGGATCTCTTGCGCGAGGGCTGGACTCGGGTCGACGCCTGCGGCGGGCTCGACTACGGCCTTCACCTGCTCCCCCCAGTCGGGATCCGGGATCCCAAAGACCGCAGCGTCTCCCACCTTGGGATGAGCGAGCAGCGCGGCCTCCACCTCAGCAGGGTAGATGTTGACGCCGCCGGAGATGATCATGTCGTTCTTGCGATCGCACAGGAAGAGATAGCCGTCCTCGTTCAGGTAGCCGATGTCGCCAACCGTGAAGAACCCCTCCCGGCGGCTCGCGTCGGTCTTCGCCTTGTCCTTGTGGTACTCGAACGCCGCAGGCCCGAGCGCCATGTAGACCGTGCCCGGCTCGCCCACGGGCTTTTCCTTGCCTTCGTCGTCCAGGATGCGAATCGCAGAGCCCGGCCATGCCTTGCCGACAGTGCCGGGATACCGCAGCCATTCCTGGGGAGCAACGAGCGTGCCTCCCCCTTCGGTCGCCGCGTAGTACTCGTAGATCGTCTGGCCCCACCACTCGATCATCTTTCGCTTGATCTCGGGCGGGCAGGGGGCCGCCGCGTGCACCATGGTTCGCAGCGAGGAGATGTCGTAGCGCGCGCGCACCTCCGCCGGGAGCGCGAGCAGCCTGTGGAATTGTGTGGGGACCATATGGCTCGTGGTGACCCGGCGCTTCTCGATCGCTGTGAGGCAACCCTCGGGCGTCCACTTCTCCATGAGCACGAGGGTATGGCCCATGTGGAGCGAGCAGCTCGCGAAGGTGAGAACCGCGGTGTGGTAGAGCGGGGAGCCACACAGGTGGACGTTCCGGTCGAGGGGCTTGATGCCGAACATTTGCAGGAAGGCCGTAAAGAGCGTCGCCACGGTGTCAGGATCGAGCGGCGCGAGGCCGCGTCGCACGCCCTTCGGACGTCCCGTCGTGCCCGAGGTGTAGAACATCACGGAGCCGGCCGAGCGATCCGCCGGGAGCGACGTCGGCTGGCGCTCCTTCAACTCGGCGTAGGGCCGAAATCCGGGCACGGCACCGATCGCGAAGCGGGCGTTCGCCGGGAATCGGAGCTCGTCCATGGCAGGCTTGGCCGTCGCTGCGAAACGCGCGTCCGCAATGAAGGCCTTCGCCTCACAGTCCTGGACGATGTAGGCGATCTCCGGTGCGGCGAGGTGATGATTGATTGGCGTCAGATACCAGCCGCCTTGCAGCGCGGCGAGGTAGAGCTCGATCATCGCTGCACCATTGGGAAGCACGACCGCGATGCAGTCGCCTTTGCCAAGGCCGAGCTCCCGCAGGCCATGCACGATCTGGTTGCAGCCGGCGAGGAGCTCCCCGGCCTTCACCTCGCGTTCGCCGCTTTCCGGCGGCTCGACGAGAGCGAGATGATCAGGGTTGGCCTGTGCGAAGGCCCAGAAGCTCTGCGCCATCACGGACTCCTGTGTTTGGCTTACGCCTTTGCCGAGCGGTCGATCACGAACTGCTTGGCCCACGGATAGTCGGGCTTGCCGCTCGGCGAGCGCACGATTTGGTCGACGAAATGCACCTCGCGCGGCACCTTGTATCCCGCCACGCGCGCGCGGCAGTGCGCCGCCAGCTCCTCAAAGCCCGCCGAAAGGCCCGGGCGCGTCTGAACAATCGCGGTCACACGCTCGCCCCAGCGGGCGTCGGGAACGCCCACCACCACCGCGTCAAAGACGGCGGGATGGGCCTTCAGCGCGTTCTCGACTTCCTCGGGGAAGATCTTCTCTCCCCCAGAGTTGATGCAGATCGAACCGCGGCCAAAAACGGTGACGGTGCCATCGGCCTCGGGCCGGCCGAGGTCACCCGGCAACACCCAACGCACACCGTCCTTCACGACGAACGTGCGCGCGGTTTTCTGGGTGTCGCCGTAGTAGCCGAGAGGGATGCGCCCGCGCAGCGCGATGCGGCCCGTGCGCCCGCTGCCAGGGGCGATCGGCTGGAGCTCGTCGTCGAGCACAGAGGTATTGGCGTTCATGCGGAAGCGGATGCCACCCGTCGCCTGGACGCCTCCGGCATCCCCGCCCTGGGAGCCGGTCTCGGAAGCTCCGAACGCGTCCATGATGACAAGCTGCGGCAGGTGCGCCTTGAGCTCGTCTTTCACGGCCTGCGAGAGGATCGCCCCCGCCGACGAGAGGATCATGAGCGAGGAGAGGTCCCACGAGGGGTCGCGCTCGGCAAGAGCCGCAGCGAGGGGCCGCGCCATGGCGTCACCCACCACGGAGATCGAAACCGGGCGCTCTTGGGCGACCTGCTGCCAGACGAGGCGCGGCTCGAAGCGGGACACGAGCACGGCCTTCCACCCCTGGAACATCGCAATCATGGTGCCGAGCTGTGCAGCACCGTGGATCAGCGGCGCAGCGGACATGCCCGCCATGGGCGGCTTTGTCTTCGCCCGTTCCGCGACCTCCTCCGCGCGCGCGGGCGGTGGCCCGGCCGGGTTCGCACCCATCAGGCAGGAGAAGAAGGCGTCTTCGTGCCGCCACATCACGCCCTTTGGCATCCCCGTCGTGCCGCCGGTGTAGATGATGTAGAGGTCGTCGGGCGAGCGCTCCGCGAACTGCCGCTTGGGCGAAGCCGAAGCCAGCGCCTCCTCGTAGGGCACCGCGCCGAGGGGCGAGATGTCTACGCCGCTCTCGTCGTCCACGGCGATGAAGTGGCGGAGCTTCGGCACGCGCTCCCTTACCGCAGAAACGCGCGGGCTGAGCTCGCGTTGGTGGAGCAGAGCCACCAGATCGGCGTCGTCGAACAGATACTGCAGCTCATCTTCGACGTAGCGGAAGTTCACGTTGATCGGCACGGCCCGCAGCTTGAACGCTGCGAACATGGCCTCGATATACTCGGCCGAGTTGTACAGGTAAAGACCCACGTGATCGCCCGGTCCAACGCCCTGCCCCGCGAGGTGATGGGCCAGGCGGTTCGCGCGCTCTTCGAGCTGCGCAAAGGTGCGGCGCTGCCGGCCGACGACGAGCGCGTCGCGCTCGGGGACGACGTCGACGATCGACTCGAACAGATCGGCCAGGTTGTACTGCATCAGGCCTGCTCCGCGCCGACGATCCACATCGAGAAGAACTGCGATCCTCCGCCGTAGGCGTGGCCGAGCGCGAGGCGCGCCCCTTCCACCTGATGCTCACCCGCCATCCCGCGCACTTGAAGCGCCGACTCGGCAAAACGCAGCATGCCTGAGGCGCCGATCGGATTGGAAGAGAGGACTCCGCCCGAGGGGTTCACGGGCAAATCACCGTCGAGCGCCGTGGCTCCCTCGTACGTCATCTTCCAGCCCTCGCCCTCGGGTGCAAATCCGAGGTTCTCCATCCACATCGGCTCGAACCACGAGAACGGGACGTAGATCTCCGCGACATCGAGCTCGCGCCGCGGATTGGTAATGCCAGCCTTCTTGTAGAGCTCGGCGGCGCAGTCTCGGCCCGCCTGGGGATTTACCTGGTCGCGCCCGGCGAACATGGTGGGCTCACTCTTCATCGCCGTCGCGCGAACCCACGCCGGCCGATGGGGGGCGTGCCTGGCAGCGCCCGCGCTCGCCAGCACCATGGCGCAGGCTCCATCCGACGAGGGACAGGTTTCCAGGTAGCGGATCGGATCCCACAGCATGGGCGAGTTCGCGATCTGCTCGAAGCTGATGTCGGGAAAGACGAGATGGGAGTAAGGATTCTTGAGCGCGTTCTTGCGATCCTTGAGTGCTACACGGATTCCTGTATCCTCGGGCGCTCCGGAGCGGCGGATGTAGGCGCGGATCAGCGGCGAGAAGTAGCCCCCCGCGCCTGCCACGATCGCCTGCTGGAACGGCACGTGGACGGTGAGTGCCCACATGGCGTTGCTCTCCGACTGCTTCTCGAAGGCGACCGTGAGCACGCGCTCGTGAACGCCGGCCTGCACCAGGCTCGCCGCGACGATCGCCGTGGAGCCTCCGACGCTGCCTGCGGTATGGACGCGCAGCATGGGCTTACCCACCGCCCCGAGAGCATCCGCCAGATAGAGCTCGGGCATGACGACGCCCTCGAACATGTCCGGCGCCTTTCCCACCACGACGGCATCGATCTCGCGCCAGCCAAGACCCGCGTCGTCGAGTGCGCGCTGGGCGGCCTCGCGCACAAGACCCGCGATGGAGACGTCGATGCGCTTTACGTCGTGCTTGGTCTGGCCGACCCCGATGACGGCGCAGGGCTGGCCCACGGCTAGTTCCCCTCCAGCACGCAGACCAGGTTTTGCTGGAGACACGGCCCCGACGTGGCATGCGCCAGGGCGCGCCTCGCCTCGCCATCGAGAATGCGGCGCGCTGCTTCCCCGATCCGCGTGAGCCCAGCCACCATCAGCGCGTTCGCCGCAAGCGCGCCGCCGGAGGGATTGATCTTCACGCCGTCCGCGAGGCCGAGCGCTTCGCAGAGGATGAGCTCCTGGTGGGAGAAAGGCGCATGCAGCTCGGCCACGTCGAAACGACCCGAACGCGCACCCGCCCGTTCGGCCGCAAGAGCCGTCGAGGGCGAGCGCGTCAAGTCGCGCAGCCCGAAGTCGTGGCTCTCGATGCGGTGGTCGATGCCGCGAATCCACGCCGGCCTCTTTGCCACCTTGTGCGCGAGCTCCGCCGAGGCGATCACCAGCGCTGCGGCCCCGTCGCTGATGGGCGAGCAGTCGTGCTTGCGAAGCGGCGACGCGTAGTAAGGTTCCGTAAGCAATCCGGCCGGATCGACATCGCCTCGCAGCTGCGCGTTGGGATTGCCCTTGGCGCTGCGCCGGCTGCGCGCGACCACCTCGGCCATGTCCTTCTCCGTGTAGCGACCCGAATCAAGGAGGAGACGCGCCTGGAGAGCAGCCAGGCTCACCGCGTCAATCCCGAGGGGTGCCACGGTGTAGGGATCGAGCTGCAGAGTCAGCACAGCCGCGGGATCTCCCATCGAAGTCTTGCCGAAGCTGTAGACGAGGGCGGAGTCGATCTCTCCGGTCTGAAGCTTCACCCAGGCCTCGTAGAGCGCGAAGGCGCCATCCATCTCGACGTGCGACTCGGAGATGGGCGGCCAGGCTCCCACGGCATCGAGCGCGGACACGAAGGCGAAGGGCTGGCCCGCCACGTAGTCGCAGCTGCCCGACACCGTGAAGCCGATCTCCCGCTTCGGGATGCCCGAGCGGGCGACCGCCTCTTGGACCACGGGCATCAGAATCTCGACCTCGTTCGCGTCCAGCTCGCGGCGCTTGGCCTTGGCCTGGGCGAAGGAGACGATGGCGACTTCGCGCATCTACAGATGCTCCTTGAACGAGTCGAACGGCGCATCCGGCTCGGCCACGGGGCGGAAGTAGCGGATGTTTCCAAAGCTGGTCGTCCACTCCTCCCGGGGCGCCCAGACGGCTTCGACCCGCATGCCCATCCGGACTTGATCGAATGGACACTCCTGGATCAAGGCGAAAAACGGGATGTCTGCCCCATCGAGCAGGATGTGCGCCGCCGCGTAGGGCGGCTTCACGCTGAGGTTCTCCGATGGAATCCGCACGATGCAGAAGGTCGTCACCGTCCCCTTGCCTGAGATTTCGACCTCCTCCTGCGTGGCCACTCCGCAGCGCGGGCACGAGCCGCGGGGCGGGACATACACCTTGAGACACGAGGGGCAGCGCTGACCGAGGATGCGCCCCTCGCTCATGCCGCGCAGGAATCGCGTCGAGGCCCGCCCGGCCGTGTAGGAGTACTCCAGCCGGATCGGGGTCTTGATGCTCGTGACCAGCTCGCTCATCACGATCTCCGCTAGACGGGCTCGAAGCACTCGATGTCGTGGATGTCGCCCACGCGCTCGCGGCGCCAGCGTGCGCGCACGCGGAGCCCCGTCCGCAGGCGCGAGGCGCTCTCGACGTCAATCGCGTGCAAGAGGGCGGAGTCCGCACCGTCGAGTTTGATGAGCGCCCAGGCGAACGGCCGCTGGAAGGGATGCGCGCGCTTTGGCGCCGTGATCCAGGTCCAGGAGACGACGCTTCCGGCGTCCGCGACGCGCGCGAACTCCGAAAGCGGCTCTCCGCTCGCCGGGTCGTATTCGGGCGGAGGCACGAGCAGCCGTCCGTCGGAGCTGCGACCGGCCCAGATCTCGCCGTCGCGCAGACCGGTGAAAAAGCGCCCGAGCACGGGACCCACGCTGCGCCTGTACGGGTACTCGAGAATGTGCGGGGCGCTCAGCCGACCGTGGCTCTGCATCGCCGAAACCATGGCGCGTTCAGGCCACCGCCGCGCCGGAGGCGTCCGCGGGCCAGGTGTAGAACTGCTGGCACCAGCGCCGGAAGAGCGCGATCGGACCGTCCCCGTCACACAAGATGGGCCGCGGCATGAAGACCTTGTTCTCCCAGATCGGCTTATCTTCGCCCATCTGCTTCTCAATGTCTGCAATGAGCGCCCCACCTACCCGTCGCGTCACGTCGTCATGGCCCATCTTCTTCACGGTGAACGAGAAGCGTACGTCGACATCCTCTGCATCAATCGGAGCCACCGAGGCCACGAGCAGCGTCTCGATGATCCCGGTAAAGCGCGTCAGAGAGAAGCCAAAGCCGTGGGAGATCGATGCGATCTGCCCGTCGATCGCGCCGCGGGGCGTCCCCATCTTGCCGTTGGACACGACGCGGAGAACCGCGCCATCCACCTCGGCCTTTGATTCCGGAACCTCGAGCATGCCGTGGACGTAGCGGAAGTGCGCCCGGTCGACTGCGTTCTCGGCCATCTCCTGGTTGTGGGTCCGGATCTTCCAGCGCAGGCGCTTGTATTCCGTCCAGTCCGGGCTGCCGTACTCGCCGAGCTCCGGAATCTGCCACTCGGGCGCCTTGTCCTCGGCGTGGTGCCAGACCATGACGAGCCCGTTGCGTTCGGTGACCGGCCACGCCCGGGTCTTTGCCTTGGGCGGGATCTTCTTCGCGTAGGGGACCTCGACACACTGGCCGTCCCCGTCGAGGCGCCAGCCGTGAAAAGGACAGCGAATCGTATTCCCGACGACCCTGCCGCCGATGGCCAGGTGCGCACCGAGGTGGGGGCAATAGGCGTCGAGGACGCGCAAGACCCCGTCCTCACCACGGAATGCGACAAGCTCCTGGCCGAAATACTGGAGACGGTGCACAGAGTCCTTCGCAATCTCGTCGCTATACGCCACCTGGAACCAGCCGTTGGGATACCGCGGGAAGGGGAAGCGTGACATGGCTTATTCCTCTTCGATCAGGAGCGCCGCCGCCATGCGGAGCTGGTCGGCCACCGTGCGCGCGCTGTGGAGCCCGCCCGCCCAGCCCGAGAGCGACGAGAACCAGAAATGGGTCAGCACGAAGGCGATCTGCTGCTCGCGTTCCGTACCCACCGGAGCGTCGACGGGGGCGGCCAGGTTCGGCACCTCCCCGCGCTGCGCGGCGACGATGAGACGGGTCATCCGTAGCATGAAGCCCGCCACCTTGATGGCCATGTCCGAGTCGCCTGCCGAGATGGAGCGCAGCACCGCCCGCGCGAACTGGGGGCGTCGCGTGAGGCCGGTGGTGGCACGGGCGAAGAACGCGACCACGCGGTCGAGGCGGGTGCCTCCTTGGATTGGGCGCGCGGCGATCGCGGCTTCGAGGCGCTCCATCTCCTCCGCAAGCGCAAACAGGAGGATGTCCTGCTTGCTGCGGAAGTACTTGTAGAGCGTGCCGAGAGCGACGTCCGAGGCCTCGGCCACGTCGCGCAGCCGCACGCCGTCGAAGCCACCTTGCTCGGCCAGACGCACCGCAGCGTCGACGATCCGGCGCATCCGACGAACCTGGCTTGCGGCAAGCCCTGCCACGAGCGGCGCGGGGCGCGTCGCAGCTGCAGTGTCGGCCGCCGCGAGCCGGCGCCGACCCGTGCCGCGATGGCGCGGCCCGGCGGGACTGCGGACGGGGGTGGTCACGCCAATATTAGAACACGTTTCAGAAATCTTGTCGAGGCGTCTGGCCGTACCGCCGCAGGCTTTCGGCACGCGCGAGCACGTGCAGACGAGAGCGCGGCATGACGCCGCGGAGTGTCCGGCCAGGGCTCTTGCGTTCCCTTGGCTTCGTGCAGGTGCTCGGACGCGACGCAGCGCGGAGCTTGTCCGGCACACGAAATCCGCGCCGCACCAAGCGGGGCGCATGCAGGCCGGCCTGGGCAGCGCTTAGCGCGATGCGGGCAGTGTCTCCTCCACGGACGGGAGAAGCGCCAGTTCGTGGAAGAGCGCGACTTCGTCCTCGGCCGAACGCCCGAGGAGCTCGCGCAAAAGCGACGGGAGCGGCCAGCCTTCGAGATAGTCAAAGCGCTCCTTCCCCGCGTCATAGAGTGCGCGCCAGTCTTGACGCACGGCGCGGCTGCGTTCGATGGCCTCGCTGTCGCCGCGCAACTCCGCGCTGCCGACGAGGAGCTGGCTCCCGAGGAGATTCGCACGCATCGACTCCTGTCCCATGAGCTGGTGACCGACCCGCTCGAGAATCGCGGCAAGGCGAGGCATCAGAGCGGGTGTCCCCGCGAGCTCGCTGGCCTTGGCACGCAGATAGAGCGTTCCGGGAGCCTCGGGGAAGGCGCGGCTCGCCGCGGCGAACGCCCAGTCCGTCGCCCGATCGTCCGCGGAGAGCACCGCGTCCGTGCGGAACTCGCGGTAGAGCGAGCGCGTGGAGGGCCCGAAACGGGGCTTTTGCACTGCGACCTCGAGCCCTGCCACCTCGCGCTCGGAGAGCGGCGCCGCGGCATCGCTTTCGTCGAGCACGGCCATGAGCGCATAGACGCTCTCGTCAGGGTTCGTGCGCTGGAGCTCGGCGACGAGGGACGTGTGAAGCGCACGTGCCGCAGGGGCGTCGTGCTGCGGGATGGCGCCGAGCTGGGCCAGCAGCAGGAGCTTGCGAGCCGGGGTATCGGCCTGCGCCTGGACGCTCAGCAGTTCCGTGAGCTCTGGTTGGTTCTTCAGCATCGCGCGCCAGAAGAGATCATTGGGAAGCCCCGGAACGAGCGGCCGCGCGCCCGCGGAGACGCTTCGCGTCCAGTTCTTGACCGGCGTCGCAGCGAGCACGCTGTTCGCGCCGACCGCACGCCAGGCGTCGAAGAATGAGTCGAGCCAGCGCTCGTGCGGGTCCCGCGCACGGCGTTCGGCCAACACCTCCGCGAGCCGCACTTCTCCGCTACCGGCCCCCTGGGCGGAAAGGGCACGCAAGCTGGCGGCGGCTCCCCTCGGGTTTCCGCTATCGAGCGCGAGGCAGGCCTTCACGAAAATCGCCGCGCCCGCCGGCCTTGCGTCGGCCAGCATCGCCTCGGCTTCCTGGGTGCGACCCTGGTACGCAAGAGCCGCCGCCCCTTCCGGGCTTGGCGAAGCTTCAGCGGCGCCAAGCGCCCGGGGCGCGGCGCAGAGCAAGGCGAGACAAGCGAGCTTGACCTTTGTGATCGCCCTCACGGCATCCCTCCTGCAGGATCTGTCGTGAGAGACTCATCGGTACGCCGCTCCCGCGATCTGTGATCTAGACCCCGGCAGCCTCCAGGATGGGTGGCAGCAGCACGCTCGTATCGAAGTATTCCCGCGCAATGGCAAGGGCATTTGCGGCATGCCGGCTGTAGTCCCGCCCGACGCGCTCCAGCGCCTCGGCGGCCTCCTCCGGCGTCGACCAGGCCACAAGGCCGGTCCCGGTGGGCACGCGGGTGCCAAAGCCCGTGTCCTGCAGCACGCAGGGGCGACCGGCGCCGAGGAAGCAAACACTTCTATCGCTGAACCAACCCACTTTGAGGCGGCTCTGGTCGTCCTTCTCCACCGAGAACTCGCCCTTCGCGCCCTGGATGTAGCGGCGATAGACCCCAGCTCCGTGGGAGATGCGGTAGGGGTCTTCAAGCTTCCAGCCGTGGGAGAGGAATCGCTCCCGCAGTTCCGCGGTCGGGGACACCAGCGCCAGCTCGAGGCGCTCCTTCGTCTTCGAGGGTAGGTCCATCACACGATCGAAGTTCGGGTGCTTCGACCAGTAGTAGGTCTCGCCATCAATCACGACGTCTTTGCCCCTGTTGCGGTAGGTGGCGATGGTGCGCCAGTCGCCCCTTGGCTTCGGGGCCGACTCCCAGAGGTCGACCACCACCGGCGGGTGGGTCTTGCGCCAGGCGATGTCGCCGGCGGGAACTCGGCAGCCTCGCGTTCCGATGTTCCAGCCGTAGGTGAAGTGCACGTCGTGTGCGTGCAAGAACTCCCGTGTCTCGGGGTCGCCCTGCACGTACTTGACCTGCTCTAAAATCGGATCGGTTTCGATGTAGATCATGCAGCCCTTGCGCCGGTGCGCAGGGTCGGGGCGCGACGCGCCGCACAGGTTCACGATGGCGTCGGCGTGCTCGAGCAGCTCTTGCACGCGCGCCCGTTGGATGCCGAACCAGCGCCGGGTGAGCGAATCGTAGTAGGACCAGGCATCCGCGAGGCCGTAGCGGCGGAACGTCTCGCGCAAGAAGCGCACGTTCTCGCGTGCGCTCCCGACCACGGACTGCTCGCGCGGGGAGTAGGGCGGAGCGCCCGAGTCCTCGATGTAGAAGCACTCGACGCCGAGTCGACGCAAGCCAATCACGTGATGCAGCACCTGCCAGGCCATCCCGCCGAGCGGGTATTGGCCCATCAGGCCGAGGACAACGACGCGCTTCATGACGCTCCCTCCGCCACGGCATCCGGCGTGAGCAAGAACTGCGCCTCGTGGAGGCGCTGAAACAGTCCACCGGCGCGACGCAGGCTCTCGTAGGTTCCTTGCTCCACCAGATGACCCGCTTCGAGCACGAGCAAAAGGTCGGCACGCCGGACTGTCGAAAGTCGATGTGCGATCACGAAGGTGGTGCGTCCTTTCATCGCGCGCTCGATGCCTCGCATGACAAAGGCCTCGGTCTCCGCGTCCAGCGCCGAGGTCGGCTCGTCGAGGATGAGGATGCGCGGGTCCTTGAGCAGAGCGCGGGCGATCGTGATTCGCTGCATCTGGCCCTGCGAGAGGGCCTGGCCCTCAGGACCCACGGGGGTCGCCATGCCCTGCGGCAGGGTGGCCACGAACTGCAGCACTCCCGCGAGCTCCGCGGCATGGTGCACCTCTTCGGGCGTGGCCTCGGGCCGGCCGTAGCGAATGTTCTCCTCCAGCGTTGCGGGAAAGAGCATCGGCGACTGCGGCACGATGCCGATCGTCGCGCGAAGCGTACGCACCTGAAGCTCCCGCAGGTCGGCGCCGTCGAGCAACACGCGGCCGTGCACAGGATCGTAGAAACGCGGGAGCAAGGACACGAGGGTGCTCTTGCCTGCGCCCGTCGGACCCACGAGCGCGACGAGCGCTCCAGCCGGCGCCGCGAAGGACACGCCCTCGAGGCTGAAGGCGAGATCGCCCCCGGCACCGTACGCGAAGCCAACGTCCTCGAAGCGCACCTCGCCGCGCACCGCGGTTAAGGGACGTGCGTTCGGCGCGTCCTTCACCTCGGGCTCCGCATCGAGGATTTCGAACACCCTGCGCGCTCCCGCCGCGGAGCCCTGGATGAGTCCCATGGTCTGCGAGATCGAGTTGATGGGGCCGTAGAGAGACGCCAGATACGTCACGAACACGATGATGTCGCCGGCAGAGAGCGTGCCCGCGAGCGCGAGCCGGCCCCCCACGTAGAGCACCCCGGCGGTGCCGAGCGCGATCAGGACGTTCACGATTCCCGAGTAGCTGGTCTCGAACACGTAGAGCCGAAACGCAGAGCCGAGCGCCCGCGAGGAGGCATCCATCACGCGCTCGCGCTCGCGCGCCTCGGCGGTGAAGGCCTGCACCACTTGAATGGCCCCGACGCCGCGCTGCGTCTCCGAAAGGAATCGGCTCTCGGTCTCGCGCTGTTCCGTGGCGAGGCTCGTGATGCGCCGTCCCACGGTACGGATCGTCACGAAGAGCAGCGGCGCCACCGCGAGGAAGATCCCGGCGAGGAGCGGGTTCATGCGGACCATGACGACTGTCATTCCAACCAAAAGCACGACCGCAGTGACAAACGGGAATAAGCCATTCATCGCCATCGATTGCACAGCGTACGTATCGAAAGCCACCCGATACACGAGATCCTGGCTCGGTCGCCGGCCGAAAAAGCCGAGAGACATGCGCTGCAGGTGGGCGAGCAGCTGCGCACGCAGGTCGCTCACCATGCGCTGGCCGATGCCGATGGTGAGCCGGTTCAGGTACACGCCCAGCAAGGCAAGGGTCGCCTGGAGCGCGAGGAGGCCCACGCAGGCGGCTGCGAGGAGCGCACGGGAGTCGAGGTTGCGCGCCCAGGGGAGCGCGAGCGGCTTCCCGCCCAGCACCTGGTCGACCACGATCTTGAGCGGCCAAGGCTTCCCGATCTCGAGGACGGCGCTGAGCGCGACGAGCGTCAGCGCCAGCACGAAACGCGCCCGGTGGGGCCGCAGGTAGCGGCCGACGCGGCGGTAGATGCTCATCAGCCCTGAGGCTTGGTCCCGGTGCGCTCGGGCCGCAGCGGGTCTAGCGGCAGCGACTGGAAGGTGATCTCAACGGCGTGCCACAGGGTGCGGCCGAGGCGATAGCCCTGGTAGGCGAGGAACCCGGCCGTGCCCACGACCGCGGCGATCAGCTCCGCGCCGAGGAGGGGCTGGCCGCCGACAAACGCGAGCAGGGCCGCAAACCCGGTTACGGCCTGAACGCCTTTGGCGAGGGTGGTCTGGCGGATGCGCACGCCCACGTCGACCTGGTGCTTTGCGCCGCCGTGGTTCTCGATCAGCACCTTCACCTCGGAGCGCACCCAGATGCCCCGAGCGATCGACACGTCCCACGGCTCCCAGCCGTTGTCGAGGATGATCGGGTACTTGCGGGGCCGGAGGAAATCGACGAGCGCGGAGATGCAGGCCCCCTTCTCGATACCCGTCTCGTTCCAGTAGGAGAGCGCGTAGCGCCGGCCCAGCCAGTTCACGTCGGGCTTCTGGCGCAGGCTCGGAAATCGGATGCGTTCGACCCGCGAGAGGCCCTGCATGCGGTAGCGATTGCGTTCGATCGCCCGCATGAAGGGACCGAGGTAGTTGAGCGCGGCGATCAAAAGGCGCGCGCGCCACGGTGCGACGGGGACGCCCTCCACGTCGACCTGGAGCGCCGTATACACGGCCTGCGCGATCGACAACCCGAGCAGCGTGAGCCCGCCCAAGACGAAGGTTGGCAGGGGGATGCCCACGCCGTAGGCGAGAATGCCGACGAGCGTCAGCCCGAGCCCTGGGAGGTTCCACTCGAGCGTCGCAGGCAAGTGTCGCAGGAGCGAGGAGGGCGCCTCATACAGCGTCTGGAAGAGCCCATTGCCGAAAGGTCCCCAATAGATGACAGGGCGCCGTCCGAGGATCCCAGGGCCGAGATCGCTGTAGATGCGGCCTAGCCAGCGCGAGTTGCCGAGGAAATTGAAGCGGTAGGGATGTTTGAAGTAAAGCAGCGCCTCGGCCCGACCGTAGCCTTTCTGCTGATTCAAGTAGGCGCGAACCGTGGCACGGCGGCGATGCCACACGAGGGCAGCGGCGGAGAAGCCAATCTTGTGGCCCGCGTTCTGCAAGCGCCAGCACAAGTCGACATCGTCGCCGGCGGAGCGGTAGATCGGGTCGAATAGGCCCACATCGATCAGGTGCTTGCGCCAGAACGCCATGTTGCAACCGGGGATGTGCTCAGCCTCCCAGTCCGTGAGAAGCACGTGCGTGGGTCCGCCAGGCGAGCGCGCCACCACCTCTTGCACCCAGTCGGATTCGGGCGGCGGAAGGTTCGGTCCGCCGACGCCGGCGAAGCTCGGCTCCGAGAGCAGGCGGTACACCAGGAAGTTGAGCCAGTCGGGATCGACGGCGCAATCGGAATCGGTGAAGGCCACAATTTCGCCCGTGGCCGCGAGAATCCCCTCGTTGCGCGCCACCGAGAGCCCGCGGTTCTCGTGGGAGATCAGCCGATAGCCGGGATGGCGCTCCGCGATGGCCTTGGTGCGATCGGTCGACCCGTCATCGACGACGATCACCTCGTAGTTCGGGTAGCGGACACGTTCGGATCGCAGCGACTCCATGCACTCCTCCATCGTGCTCTCTGCGTTGTACGCGCAGACCACGACGGAGACCTTGGGCGCGGGATCCGGAGGCATCGGCAGCTCGCTGCGATAGATCTGGCGCACCGCCTCGAAGGCGGGCTTGGGTTTTCGCTCCCGGGTGACAAGTCCAAAGGACCAGTCCGAGATGTCATGACCACCCGTGTACCACTCATCCGTGAAGGAGAAGATCACCGTGCCTGCGCACCCGAGCTCTGCGGCGGCGGCCACGGTCGCACCCACGATGCGCGCTTGCTCCTGCGGCCCCTCGCGCACGGAGTCGACGCCGAACTCCGAGAGCAGCAGGGGCTTGAAGTCCGCCACGTTCTGGAGCCGGGCCGCGTAGCGGCGGAAGTCGGCTTCGCGGTGCAAGTAGACGTTGAAGGAGATGAAGTCGAGGAAGTTGAGCTCGAGGTATTCGGTCATCGGGAAGTTGGCGTAGGAGACAAGCGCTTGGGGATCCGCTTCGTGGGCGACCTCCGTGAGCTCCTGCAAGAAGGCTTCAACCCGCGACGGGCCGTACCAGCGCACGATCTGGGGCGGAACCTCGTTGCCGACCATGAGAGACAGGAGATTCGGGACGCCGCGCAAGGTTCTCGCGGCCTCGCGCACGCGGCCGCGGATCTCCTCCCGATCTTCTCGGACGTCGAGGAACCGCACATGCTGCGCCCAAGGGATCCCGACCATCATGCGCAGACCGAACTCCGCCGCGAGGTCGCACAGCCAAGGGGGTGGGATGTGGTAGACGCGGATCGTGTTGGCGTTGAGCTGGCGCAGGAGCCCGAAGTCGCGCTCCACCGCGCTTTTCTCGGGAAACGGCTCTCCCATGAGGTTCGAGCGGAAAGGGCCGTAGGACACGCCTCGGACGAAGAACTTGGATTCGCCATCGAGCAGGAACATTCCGCGGGTGCGAATGCGATTCACGCAGCCAACCTCTTCGAGCCGGCCACAACCCCTTGCCGATGGACGAAAAGCCCGGCATCGGCCGGGCTTCGCGGGGTCGGGTGGCGGAGCGACGGGAAGGGTCGGGGGTCGGTTCGAGGCTGTCAATCTGGGCGAAACCACGGCGAGAAGCCCTCGAAGGCCGGCAGCTTCGTGGCTAGCGCTTCGCCACGCCATCGGAATCCGTTCCGGCTGCGGGCTGGAATGCCAGCTGGCGTAGGCCCCAGCGGTTCTCGAACGGCCCGCTCGGAGAGAGCGCGAGGGCGCGAAGTTCGTGGGCAAGCTCTGCGAGACCACGCTCTCCCTCGCGGGCCTGGGCGATGGGGTTTCGCCCAAGGGCAGGGAGGTTCATCCCGAACATGCGGGCGGCATCCACGGTCGCGACGCGGTGAAAGGCCACGCGACTCGCAAGCCGCTCGAGACCCGCAGGCACACCCGCCCGGTCGAGGATCGGGCCCACATAGAGCTCTTGGCCCTGCCCATCGAGGGTCGCCGCCACGAGCGCGAGATAGCGCCCAAAGACCGGGCAGTCCGTAGAGATCGATTCGACCTCCTCGACGAGAAGCCGGCCGCCCGGTGCCAGGAGTGCTGCCCAAGAGGCGACGACCCGTGTCGGCTCACGCAGGTGCGAGAGCAGGAAGCGGCAGACCACGAGCTCGGCCGGGTCCAAGGGCAACGGAAGCACCGTCACGTCGTGCCGCAGGAAGCGCACGCCGGGCCTCGCCGTGCGCTGGGCCGCGCCGAGGAATTCGGCCGAGGCGTCGACGCCCACGGTCTGGGTCGCGTCCACGCTTTGCGCCAAGGCGTGCGTCGTATGGCCGGGACCGCAGCCGAGATCGAGAGCGAGACCTGGGGCCCGGGGTGCGAAGGCGCGCCAGAAGGTGCGGCTCGGTCCATCGAAGACCTGCGCCACGAGGGCGAGTCGCTCCGCCGCCAGAGCCGAATCGCCAAACGCGTAGGACATCCGCTCTCCCGCGCGGAGAGGCGCCTCCCGCAAACGCAGCATACACGCCGGTTGTGTCCCGTGCGCACCGGGGATAGGCTGCCCTGCGTGTCGGAGGAGTTCATGGACGAGCGGCCGAGGCGCGTCGAGTGCTGGAAAACCTCGATGGACGTCTCCTGGCAGTTTGACTACGCGGCCGAGATCGAAAAGCTCACCAGTCTCTACTCGAAGTCGAAGCGCCTGCAGTGGGACGCCGAACGGGATATTGACTGGACCCGGCAGATAGACCCTTCGAAGCCGATCGTGGACGAAGGCCGCTTCGGCTTCGACCGGATCCCCTTTATCCAGCGGCTCGGTAAGAGCACCCGCGAGGCTTTCACTGCGCAGGTCGCCGCGCATCGCCTCTCCCAGTTCCTGCACGGCGAACAGGGCGCGCTCATGGTGGCCGCGGCGCTCGTGCATGCCGTCCCCGACTACGAAGGCAAGCTCTACGCCGCGACGCAGACCATGGACGAAGCGCGACATGTCGAGGTGTTTGAACGCTACATCCGCAAGCTTGCGCTCGTCTATCCCATCTCCCCCGCTCTCAAGCGCCTGATCGACCTGACCCTCAGGGCCGATCACTGGGTGAAGATCGCGATTGGGATGAACATGGTGGTGGAAGGACTCGCCCTCGGTGCTTTCCACAACATGCGCCGCGCGACGTCCTGCGAGCTTTTGCGCCAGGTGATCGAGTACGTGCTGCGCGACGAAGCGCGGCACGTGGCGTTCGGAAACGTCTACGTGCAGCATGCTCTTTGCCAGATGCACCCCGATGATCGAGAAGACATCGCAGACTTTGCGTATCAAGTGATCAAGATGATGAGCGACGCGACGGGCGGCCCCGAGGCTGCGGGACGGCCGGAACCCGATCCGGGCTTTCGCGAAGCACTTGTGCGTTGCGGCATCGATCCCGGCGATTTCGTGCGCGGGCTCGCGCAGGCGCGCGAGGCCGGTATCCGTACCGACCAGGCCCCCGGAACCATCCGCTCTTTCAGAGATCTCATGATGCCCGCGCTCGTGCGTGTCGGAGCCGTGACCGCGCGGACGCGTGCCCGCTTCGCCGAGGCGGGGATTCACGTCTATGACGACCCGCATATCCTCGAGTCGCTCGAAGACCGGGAAACCGGTGAGGTGATGCCGCAGGGAGACTGAACTCCCGGTGTGCCTCCGCCTCAAGCCTCCCGACGCGATCGCCGAAGGAGCCTCTGGATCCACCGGGTGGATGCGGGGCATGGCCCAGATCAAGGGCACTGCAATGCTGCAGTGCGTGAAGCTGTTGCGGGCGCAACGCGAGAAGGCTGCAGCCCTGCTATCTCCCGAGCTTCGGCAGTATCTCGAGAAGCGCATCGCGATTTCCGTCTGGTACCCGGAGGAGGATCACCTCGGGCTGCTGCGCGTCGTGGCGGAGCTCGTCGGCACGGGGCACCGCGACGTGTGGGAGTTTCTCGGGCGCGCGAGCGCGCGCAACGACCTTCAGGGCATCTACCGGAACATGCTGAGGCTGGGCGATCCCGATGGGACGCTGCGGCGCGGGCCCGCCCTTTGGCAGGCCTACCACGACTCTGGGGCCGTGAGCGTGGAATGGGAAGGCGAGAACGTGGTGCGCGTGAGCCTTGCGGAGTACGGCCTGCGCGCGGCGGAGATGTGCGGGGTTTTCGGGGGCTACTACCACGAGCTTCTCCACCTCTCGGGCGCCCGCGAAGTTTCCGTCGCCCACACCGCGTGCCGCCTGGGCGGAGCGCAGGTGTGCC
The DNA here is from genome assembly GCA_035315025.1 of Myxococcota bacterium. Lineage (GTDB taxonomy): Bacteria > Myxococcota_A > UBA9160 > UBA9160 > UBA9160 > UBA9160. Next base: position 11,869 of record DATFYN010000028.1, on the reverse strand, counting down.
AGTGGCATACGAAGTGGCTCTCCATGCTGAGCGCGCCGGCCTGAGCGCACGTCGCTCGGCGCTCGCCCGCACGGCCCGCGACACGAAAGCCAGGCGCGTCTTGCTGCAGGGCTAGGAAGCCGCGAACTCGCGCACCGCACGCAGCCGGCGCACGAGGGCAAAGAACCCCTCGGGCAGTCTGTTGCAGTACGCGAGGAAGCCCGGGAGCGTCGCGAACTGGCACTCGGCGGCCGCAAAACGCGGATCGGCGCGCAGCGTCTTTTGCTCGCGAACCAGGGGCGGAGTCGTCGGGTCGGCACGGTAGCGACCCACGTACTCGAGAAGCCTGGCGTGGTAGCCGGGGTCCTCGACCACCGCGGCGATCGTGCGCGCGCGCGGATGCGTTCCCGCGACCATCGCTTCGAGCTCGCGTTCGAACACCTCGAGGCCCTCGGGAAACGCCTCGAGAAGCTGCAGATCGTAGAGCGGGTTTAGATGCACGACCTGCATGACGTGCCCCATGATGGTGTCGCGTTCGGAGAGGAGGCCCGTCGGATCGATCATCGAGACGGGGTCATCGAGGATGCGAAGGCACTGATGAAAACCGAAAGAAATGTTCTGTTGCCGGTAGTATTCGCGCGCGGCGGGCTCGATCACGAAGCGCAGCATGTCGAGACCGCCGAAAAGCAGCTGAAGCCGGGTCGGCCGCGCCCGTGCGAGACCCCTCGCCTCGAGCGCCTTGAGGCGTCGGTCAAGCTCCTCGGGGTTCAGCCACAGGCGCACCGTGCGCACCAGGCGCTCGAGCTTGCCGGCGATTTCGTGCGGGCCGCCGATGGCCTGTCCGACCAGCGTCCAAGGCGGCGCCGTGTGGCGAGGGGAGAGAGTGCCAGGATTCGACGGCGAAGAAATCTCCACGCCGAGAGTCTACCCCTTGGCATCGGGTTTACAGGCGCTCTGCGTAGTGGGCGGCGCCGAGCAGCGCCGTGCGGGGCTCGAGCGAGACGCTGAGCTCGAGGCTCTGCATGAGCGGCGTGAAGCGTCCCTTGTCGTTGAAGCGTGCGAGAAACTCGCCCCGCTCGAGGATCGGTAGGATCTTCGGTGCGATGCCACCACCCACGAAGACTCCGCCCGTCGCGAGCCAGCGCATGGCGAGATTGCCGGCCTCAGCACCGTAGATGCGCGAAAACAGGGCGAGTGCGTTCTCAGAGAGAGGATCGCGCCCTGCGAGCGCAAGCTCGGTGATGCCCGCGTTCGGATCTCCCTGCGCGAGCTTCTGCGTAACGAATTCCGGCTCGCTGTAGCCCGTCGTCTCCTTCAAGAACTGGTAGACGTTCGTGAGACCCGGACCGGCGAGGATGCGCTCGTAGCTCACATGCCCCTTCCACTTCGCGCGCAGCCAGCGCAGGAGCTCGATTTCCTCGTCGCTCTGGGGAGCAAAATCCGCGTGTCCCCCTTCGGAAGCCACAGGATGGTGTTGCTCCCCGTCGAAGTAGAGCATGGCCTCGCCAAGGCCGGTTCCGGCGGCGATCACGGCCACGTTGCCGCGCAGACGCGGGCGGGTCCCGGTCTGGAGCACACGAAGCTGCGCCGGCGCGAGAAAGAGCATGCCGTAGGCCATGGCCTGCAGGTCGTTCAAGAGCTTGACGGGCGTCCCCGTCGCGCGCGAGAGCGCGCGCTCCTCGAGGGTCCAGGGCAGGTTTGTGGCGTGGGATCGGCCGTCCACCACGGCGCCGGGCACACCGAAGCAGGCGGCCTCGAGCTTGGGCCTGGCTCCGTCCCGCGGGAGAAAGGAATCGAGGATGGCCTCGAAGGCCACGTGATCCCGGCTCCTGAACTCTTGCTCGCGCACCGAGCGCACTCCCCCCGGCACTGGCTCGAAGAGACCGAGCAGGGTCTTCGTGCCGCCGAGATCGCCGGCGAGGATCACCCCTTGGTCACCGGGGTGCGCACCAGCTTCGCCGCCGCCCCCGCGTCCACGATCCAGGTCAGCGTGCCCGCCGAAGGTCTCACCCCCTGGGCGGGGAGCCGCTCGTGATCCTCGGGACCTTCGAGCACCTCGGCCAAGATCGCGCTCTTCTCGACTCCGGTGCTGAGGAAGACCAGATGGGCGGCGCGATTGAGCAGCGGATAGGTGAAGGTCATGCGCCGAGCCCCGAGCTTGGGCACGAAGTTCGCGACCACCCAGCGCTCGACCTCGCGCAGCGCTGCGGTTCCCGGAAACAGCGACGCCGTGTGGCCGTCGGGACCAAGGCCGAGCAGGATGAGGTCGAAGACCGGTGTGGGAGCGTGCTCTGTGGCCCCAAAGACGCGCGTGACTTCGCGCTGGTACTCGCGCGCTGCAGCATCGGCGTCCACCCGCTCCGCCTCGATGCGGTGTATACGGGCAGGAACGGCAGGGACCCGGGAGAGCAGCGCCTCGAGCGCCATTCGATAGTTCGAATCCGGATGGTCGGGCGGAACGCAGCGCTCGTCTCCCCAGAAGAAGTGGACGCGCATCCAGTCCACCATGTCCCGAAACGGAGCCTCCGCGAGGATCTCGTAGGTGCGCCGGGGTGTGGCGCCGCCGGAGAGCGCGACTCGAAATGCACGCCCCTTGGCGTGCGGCTTGCGAGCCAGCCGCACGAACTCGCCGGCCGCCGCGCGCGCCACGGTCTCGGGGTCGGCAAGCACACGCACGACCGGGTGGCTGCTGCGTGTCGACTTTTGACGGGTCGCGGCCTTGCCGGAATTCCCGCGCCCACTCGCTTTTGTTTTGGGTCGCGGCTTGGTCATCGCAGAAGGGCCTCCGCCATGCGCCGCGACAGCGCAAGTGTGTCGCGAAACAAGGGGTCGTGGAAGAGCTTCGGCATCTGTCGCGCCACGAGACTGGCGCGCGACTCGCGGCGGACGGACAAGATGCGCGTGGACGCGGAGCTCGTCCCCGCCAAAACGGCCAGGCGATCCCGCCCGTCCCATGCAAAGGTGGCCGCGCCGCGTCCCGCCTTCGCATTCCAACGGATGGCGACGCGCGAGAGCTCGGGCTCCCCCGTCGGGAGCCGCCGCACGGTGACCCGCAGCGGCGCCTTCGCGGATTCGAATCCCCAGGTCACCTCGACACCCGGCGCGACTTTTCCGGCGATCGGCCGCCAGCCCAGGCGCCCCGCCAGCCAGCCAATCAAGAACCACGCCTGCGGAAGCGCGTGGGGGCCGTGCTCGATCTCGACCTCCTCGATGGATTCGAGCGCCCCCGGTGCGATCTGCGGGTCGAGCGCCTGGCCCACCAGGCGACGCCACGGCTTGCCGCGTCGCCACGCAAGGTCGGAAACGACCCTCCGCGTCTCAAGTCCCATCGCCCAACGCGCCACCGACACCACCCCCCGCACCGGATCCAGCCATTCCGCACTGTCGTAGATCACGTGATCCGCCATACCGGCGAGATCGTCGAAGAGAGCTCCCGCGGTCGGCGGCTCCGGCGCCGCCCACCAGAGCGCGGTCGGTAGGTCGCCGATCAGGAGCGGGAGTGCAATCGACGGCAGGCGATTCACCGACGCCCCCGGCGCCGCGAGCGTGACATGCTCGGAGCAGATCTGCCGACCCGCGCTGGCAGGATGACACAGCGCCGAGACGCTGGCGGAGAGCCCCGCATTCGCGGACTCGGGCTCGCCCACGAGCAAGAGCACACGGGAGGGGTGTTTTTCCACGATCGCGCCGATCTCGATCGGGAGTCCGCGGGCCTGCTCCTGGGTCCCACACCAAATAAGGAGGTTGGACATACAGGCGCGGGTGGCGGGCTCCATGCCCTCGGCTCCCGCGGCCACGCTGCCGAGCGGCTCGTTCCACAGCTCGGCGAGTTCGCGCTCGATGGCGCGGACGTCCACGGGCCGCGGAGACGTCATCGACTCGCTCACAGCGTGCGCCACTTTCGAGCGTCGGCACCAATCAGCTTCTCCGCCTCGAGCGGACCCCAGCTGCCAGCGGGATATTGAGGCAGCCCGCGCGTGCTGTGCTCCCGCCAGGCCTCGAGGATCCCCGTCACCCATACCCACGAGGCTTCGACCGCGTCTCGACGCATGAATAGCGTGGCATCGCCGGCCATGACGTCGAGCAGCAACCGCTCGTAGGCCTCGGGAGACTGCTCGCCAAAGGTCGTGCCGTAGCGAAAGTCCATCTTCACGGGGTAGATGCGCACCTTCGGGCCGGGCAGCTTGGTCGCGATCTTGAGCGAGAGCCCCTCATCGGGTTGGATCCGCACGCTCAAAACGTTCGGCTCGAGGGGAGACTGCGGATCGTAGTTGAAGAGGATGGGCGGCACTTCCTTGAACTGCACCGCGATCTCGCTGGCGCGCTTCGGCATGCGCTTGCCTGTGCGGAGGTAGAAGGGCACGCCAGCCCAGCGCCAGTTGTCGATAAAGCATTTGAGGGCGACGTAGGTCTCGGTCGTCGAGTCGGGCTTCACGTTCGGCTCGTTGCGATAGCCAGGCACCTCGACGCCGTGATGGAAGCCGCTCGCGTACTGCGCCCGGATCGCATACTGGTCGACGTCCTTGCCCGAGATCGGACGCAGGCCCTGCAACACCGCGAGCCGGTTGTCACGCACCACGTCGGGGGAGAGCGACCACGGGGGCTCCATGGCCGTCAAGCAGAGCACCTGGAGAATGTGGTTCTGCACCATGTCCCGTAGCGCGCCCGCCTCCTCGTAGTAGTTGGCGCGAGTGCCCACGCCCTCCTCTTCGGCCACGGTGATTTGCACGTGGTCCACGTACTTTTGATTCCAGAGCGGTTCGAAGATCGAGTTCGCAAAGCGCATGACCAGCAGGCTCTGGACCGTTTCTTTCCCGAGGTAGTGGTCGATGCGGAAGACTTGGCTCTCGTCGAAGACCCGCGCCACGGTGGCATTGAGCTGGCGCGCGCTTTCGAGGTCATGGCCGATCGGCTTCTCCACGATGATGCGCGAGAACGGTGACGAGCCGGTCGGCCGCACGAGGCTCGCCGTCTGGAGCTGATCGACGCACACGCCCATCACGCTCGGCGGAATCGAGAGGTAGAAGATGCGATTTCCGGGAACGCCGCAACCCGGCTCGACCTCGTCGAGGCGCTTTGCCAGCGCGGCGTAGGCCGCCGGATCGGCAAAGCCGCCGCGCACGAAGAAGAGATTGCGGGCAAAGTGCTCGAAGGCATCGGGATCGAGAGAGCGCCGCGAGTATTTCTCGATGCTTTCGCGGGCGAGCGCGCGGAAGCGCTCATCGTCGAGATCCGTACGCGCGAAGCCGACCACGGCGAAGTTCGCGGGGAGGACACCGTCGCGCATCAGGTTGTAGAGGCCGGGCAAGAGCTTGCGCCGGGAGAGGTCGCCTCCGCCACCGAAGATCACAAGGCTGCAGGGCTCAGGCAGCAAGGTTTTCGAGAGACCCACCAACAGCGGATTGTGGGACGCGGTCTGCATCTACTCTCCTCCTCCGCCAGAAGACCCGTGGGGAAAGGCTAGGTCGCCCTGCGCCTTCGCACCTCAACCCCTCCCTCGTCGTCCTCCACGATCACGACGTCGGCCATGCCGAGGAAGAGCCCGCTGCCGACGAGGCCGGGGATCGCCTTCAGTTCGCTCTCGAAGCGCGCCGCATCCTCGAGGGGACGGATGCCGCAGTCGAGGATGTGGTTGCCGTTGTCGGTGAAATAGGGTGCCCCGCCGTCCATGCGCAGCTTGGGTTCGCAGCCCAGGGCGCGCAGTCGTCGCGTCGCGAGGCTAAGGCCGAACGGCACGACCTCCACGGGCAGCTGCCCGCGTGCTCCGAGCCTTTGCACAAGCTTCTCCGGGCCGACGAGGATGACAAGCTTCCGGGCACTTGCCGCAACGATCTTCTCGCGCACGAGCGCGCCGCCGTAGCCTTTGATGAGGTCGAGCTGCGGATCGACCTCATCCGCGCCGTCCACGCACACATCAAGCGTGCCGGCCTCGGCGAGGCTCACAAGGGGGATCCCGAGCTTTCGTGCGAGGAGTGCCGAGCGCTCCGAGGTCGGCACGGCGCGGAGCCGCAGCCCCGCCTTCACGCGCTCACCCAAGAGCTCGATGAAAGCGCTCGCCGCCCGGCCCGTCCCAAGGCCCACGGTTTGACCCTGTTCGATGAACTCGAGCGCCCGTTCCCCGGCAGCCATGGCCGCTCCCCTGCCCGCGCATACCTTCGGCTCTCGGCGAGAATACACGGGCCGTCGGGCGGCGCTGCACGGTCGCCCTCTCGCGCGAGCGGTTGTCTCTGCGCGACCGATCGGGTAGCCCTGTGCGGTCTGGGGAGCCACGCTGTGCCCCGGGCCCGGGCGCCGGTCGTCGGAATCAGAGTCGGAGTCAGAGACGGATGGAAGCCCTCCATCACGCGGTCGACATCTTCTTGCATCTCGACCAGCACCTGAATGACTGGGCGGGTATGCTGGGTCCCTTCCTCTATCTCCTGCTCTTCGCGGTGGTGTTCTGCGAGACAGGCCTCGTGGTGACGCCGTTCCTGCCCGGGGACTCACTGCTCTTCGCCGTGGGCGCCCTTTGCTCCATCGAAGGCTCGCCCGTTTCGCTGCCCCTCATGGGGGGGGCGCTCTTCCTTGCGGCGGTCTTGGGCGATGCCTGCAACTATGCGATCGGCCACTACCTAGGGCCCATGGTCTTCACGAGCGAGCGCTCCCGCCTGCTGAGCCGTCAGCACCTCGCCCGTACCCAGGAGTTCTATGCACGCCACGGGGGCAAAACGATCTTTCTCGCTCGCTTCATCCCCATTATTCGCACCTTCGCCCCGTTCATCGCGGGCATTGGCCGCATGCGCTACGGGCACTTCGCGCTCTGGAACGTGTCGGGAGCGGCGGTCTGGATCGTGGGCCTGGTGCTCGCCGGCTACCAGTTCGGCCAAATCCCGATTGTGAAGCGCAACTTCGAAACAGTCATCTTCGCCATCGTTGCGATCTCGCTCTTGCCGATCTTCGTTGAGTACGTCCGCGCGAGGCGCGGCCCAGGCGCCCCCGGCACGCCCTAGGCCTGCGACTCGCAGTCCTCAACTCGGCTCTCGGCCCGGCCGATCTACGAAGCGGCGATGAGTGCGCCCGGGCGAGCCCACACGACCGCGATCGACGACGAGCTCGCTCCGGAGAGCTCGGCCCCGGACACGCCTCCCGCTGCAATTCGTCTGCTTCTCGTCGAGGATGATCCGGGCGACTCTCTTCGCATCCGGCACCTGCTCGAGGGCTGCGACGAGGCCTCATTCGTGATCGAACATGCAAGCGACGTGGAGCAAGCCCTCGGCATGCTCCAGAGGAGACGCTACCAGGTCGTGCTGCTCGACCTGAGCTTGCCCGAAGGCAGCGGGCTCGACGTCCTTGCGCGTGCGCAAGTGGCGGCGGAGAGTGTGCCGATCATCGCCATGTCCTCGCATGAGGACGACGAGCAGGCGGTCCGCGCGCTGCGCCTTGGCGCCCAGGACTGCCTCCCCAAGGGCCGGGTGGAGCCGCGACGCCTCGTGCGCGCGCTGCGTCATGCGGTCGAGCGCCACCGGCTCCTCGCGCAGCTTCAGTTCGCACGCCACCGCGAACATTACGTCGCGACCCATGACATGCTGACAGGGCTGCCCAATCGCATCCACTTTCAGGAGCAACTCCGGCGCATGCTGGCCTACGCGGACCGCATGGGACGCCAGATTGCCATCCTGTTTCTCGATCTCGATCGTTTCAAGACCATTAATGACAGTCTCGGGCATCCGGCGGGCGACGAGCTCCTGCGCCGCGTCGCAGAGCGGCTGTGCCCTCTCGTCCGCCGTAGCGATCTCATGGCACGGCTTGGCGGTGACGAGTTCGTGATCGCACTGCAGGGGATCAACCGAGACCACGCGCCGGCGCGCGTAGCGCAGCAAATCCTCGAACGCCTCGCGGAGCCCTTCATGCTCGCAAGCGGCGAGCATTGGATCACCGGGAGTATCGGCATCGCGGCAAGCCCGCGCGACGGCACGGACGTCGAGGCCCTCGTGCGCAATGCGGACACGGCGATGTACCGGGCCAAGGCCGCCGCGCGAAACGCCTATCGCTTCTACGACGAGTCGATGAACGCCGAGGTAGCGCGGCGCCTCCAGATCGAACGTGACCTGCGCCGGGCCCTCGCCTCCGGCGGCCTCAGCCTCGTCTACCAGCCTCGTGTGGACCTTCGGAGCGGCCGGATCGTCGGCGCGGAGGCGCTCTTGCGCCTCGCTACGGGCGAGCTCGCGGACGTGGATCTTGGGGAGCTGATCCCGCTCGCGGAAGAGACGGGACTCATCGCGGCGATTGGTGCGTGGGTGATCCCGACGGCTTGCGCACAGGCAAAGGCATGGCAGAAGGCGGGCGGCCTCCCGATCGTTTTGTCCGTCAACGTCTCCGCACAAGAGCTCAAGCAGGAGTCGCTGCGCCAAGCCGTGGTCGGCGCGCTCTGGAAAACGGGGCTAAGCCCCGGCCTGCTTGAGATCGAGATCACGGAGAGCGCCCTCATGCGGGATGAGAAGACCTCTCTGGCCGTCCTCCAAGAGCTAAAACGCGTCGGTCTGCGCGTCTCCCTCGACGACTTTGGGACGGGCTTCTCGTCGCTCTCGCTCTTGAAGCGAATCCCGGTGGATACGCTCAAGATCGACCGCTCCTTCGTGCGCGACGTGGCGACCGATCCCGACGACGCGGCGATCGTCGCGGCGATCCTGGCCATGGCCGAGCAGCTCGGCCTGACCGTCGTGGCCGAGGGGGTCGAGACCGAGCCGCAGCGCGAGTTTCTGCGCGCACGTGGCTGCCAGCAGATGCAGGGTTACCTCTTCAGTCGGCCGGTCTGCCCGGAGGAGTTTTTGGAGAGGCTTCTGAGCCAGCAGGGCTGAGCCGCCCCGCGCACGTGCGCGGGGGCTAAAAGAGTTCGGAACCGCCCTCCGCGGCGGCGCGAAACGCCTCGATCACCTCGGCCGGAGCCTGCACGAGCTCGATCAGGACTCCTTCGCCACCGAGCGGCGCCTGTGCATCGCCTTTTGGATGGATAAAGCACACGTCGTGCCCGGCGGCTCCCTGGCGGATCCCCCCAGGCGTGAAGCGCACGCCCTGCGTCGTGAGCCAGTCGAAGGCGGCGCGCAGATTGTCGACCCAGAGGCCCACGTGGTTCAGCGCCGGGTCATGCACTTTCGGCTTTTGAGCCGCGTCGATGGGCTGCATGAGGTCGACCTCGACGCGGAGCGGACCCGAGCCCGCGACGGCGATCTCCTCGTCCACGTTCTCGGCCTCGCTGCGAAACGTCCCGACGGGCACAAGACCGAGCGTCTCCACCCAGAGCTTTCGCAGCGCAGCCCGGTCGCGAGCACCCACGGCGATTTGCTGAATTCCGAGGATCCGGAAAGGTCGATCGGACACTGCGCGCTCCTTCGTGGGCAGGGTGGCCGGGCGAAGGTAACCTCCCGGCCACATGCCCGCCCTGGCTCGCAGCTCTGCCCCGAAGGCCACCGTGCACTTCCGATCGCTCGGTTGCCCCAAGAACCGCATCGATTCTGAGGTCATGCTGGGGAGCCTTGCGCTTAGCGGCTACGCCGTCGCGGAGGACATCCAAGACGCTGACGTGGTGGTCGTGAATACCTGCTCGTTCATCCAGAGCGCCCGCGAGGAATCCATCCAAGCCATCCTCGACGTGGCCGAGCTTCGGGCATCAAAACGCCTGCGGGCGCTCCTCGTCGCCGGCTGCTTGCCCCAGCGCTACGGCGCCGAGCTCGCGAGAGAGCTGCCTGAGGTCGATGCCTTCATCGGCACCGGACATTTTCACGAGATCCCGCAGATCCTCGACCAGACCCTCGCGGGCTATACGCGCGGGGTCTATGTCGACGCGGGCGAGACCCATCTCTACGACGAACACGATCCGCGCCTGGTGATCGGTCCAGGGCACAGCGCCTACGTCAAGATCTCTGAAGGCTGCGATCGCGTGTGTGCCTTCTGTGCGATCCCCGGCATCCGCGGCCGCTTCCAGAGCCGGCGTCTTGAGTCCGTGGTGGCGGAGGCCGAGCAGCTTGCGGCCGCGGGCGCGAAGGAACTGAATCTCGTCGCCCAGGACGCCACCGCCTACGGGAAGGACCTGCCTGGCCGGCCTCCGCTCTCCGATCTCTTGCGCGCCCTCGACGAGGTGGACGGCATCGCCTGGATCCGCCAATTGTACGTGTATCCGACGGCAGTGACCGACGACTTCATCGATCTGCTCGCACGGGCGCGGCGGGTGCTCCCCTATGTCGATGTGCCGCTCCAGCATGCGAGCGACCGCGTGCTGCGCGCCATGAAGCGAGGGACGACGCAAGCGCGCCAGCGTGCGCTCGTGGAGCGCCTGCGCGAGCGCGTTCCCGGCGTGACGCTACGCACCACCTTCATCGTCGGCTTCCCGGGGGAGACCGACGCCGACTTCGCATGCCTTTGCGACTTCGTGCGGGAGATGCGATTCGACCACGTGGGCGTTTTTCGATACTCCGACGAGGAGGGCACTGCCGCTCACGCCTACGGCGAAAAGGTCCCCCGCACGATCGCCCGGCGGCGGCACCGTGAACTCGTCGGGCTCCAGAGCGAGATCATGACCGAGAAGCTTGCTACGCAAGTCGGCACCGAGGCCGACGTCCTCGTGGATCGCGCAGACGCCGCAAGGGCGGCGCGCAAGAGCGCGGGAGCGCCCGGCGTGGCCCACGGTCGTCTCGCAAGCCAGGCACCGGAAATCGATGGGAGCGTCCTCTTGAAGCTGGCAGGGGGAGGGGTCGCTCCAGGCGAGTTCGTGCGTGCGCACATCACGGCTGTTCGCGGCTGCGATCTCGAGGCGGAGGCGCTCGCTCCTGCCTAGGGCAGGGCCAGGGCCTCAGCGCTCGGGCCTGTGGCAGACCGCTTCGATAGCGTGGCCGTCCGGGTCGAGGACGAAGGCGCCGTAGTAGTCGGGGTGATAGTGCGGACGCAGGCCCGGTGCGCCGTGGTCGCGGCCCCCGGCTGCGATCGCAGCGGCGTGGAAGCGAGCCACGGTCGCGCGTTCGGGCGCCGCAAAGGCGACGTCGGTCCCGGTCTTGGGAGCTGCGCCAACCCCAAGCCAAAAGGTCGGTCTCCCGCCATCGCGTTGGCTGCGCGCGAGGTCGGCGACCGTGAGTCCGAGATGATCGAGCATGGGGGTGGCCTCCACGGCTCAGGAGCCTCTCATCATGCGGTCGGGCGGTACCCCCAGCCAAGGAGATAGCGCTCGCTCGTTCCCTTGCGGCTCGCCTCGGGCCGTACGGTCTTCACCTTCTCGAACATGGGGCGCAGGCGTCGAACCGCGGCGTCGGCCTCGGGACCGTCCATGAGCTTCAGGAGGAGATTGCCGCCCGGCTTTAAGAGTTTGGGAACAAGTTCGCCTACCGCGCCGAGGAGGGTTTCTTCGTTTGCGCGATCGGTTGCCCGCACGCCCGTGAGCTTCGGAGCCGCGTCGCAGAGAAGGGCGTCGGCGAGACCCCCCAGCGTCTCGAGCACTGCTTCTGCGACGCCGGGCTGCATGAGATCCTGTTGGAGTGCGACCACGTTCGCAAGATCGAGCGGCGGCTCGATCGCCGCCAAGTCCACGCCGACCACCCGGCCGCTGGGACCGACGAGCGCAGAGGCTACCTGGAGCCAGCCTCCGGGCCAGCAGCCAAGGTCGGCGACGCGGGCACCGCGCCGCACCAGTTTGTAGGCGCGCTGCAGCTCGGCCAGCTTGTAGGCGGCGCGGGAGCGAAAGCCTTCGCGCTTGGCGCGATCGTAGAAGCTGTCCTTGCGTTCGTAGCCCGTGGCGGGGGAGGGAGGCTAGCGCGCTGCGACGGCCGGCCGAACCCGGACGACCGCGTTCGGGTGACCGGGCACGGAGCCGCGGATGAAGAGGAGGTTGCGTTCGGCGTCGACCTTCGCCACGAGCACGTTGCGC